>JBEKFB010000240.1:0-7340 GCA_050013535.1 Bryobacteraceae bacterium
ACCCGTTGGCCAGCTTCATTCTCGTGTTGCCGTAGATTCCTGCCTCGTATTGACTGACCAGGTGAATCACGTCTTTGCGGGAAGCCTTGACCATCAGGGAGTCCACAACTTCCGTCGCCGGAGCTGCCTGGATGGCGATGCCATCGGCGGCGTGAAAGGTGAAATCCTCGGGTTTCACGTTCCAGGAGATCTCAGAGCCGTTGGATACGGCGACTTGCATCACCGCATATGCGCGGATACGGGACGGTAGGCTGGCGAACATGATGGTGAGGCCATTGCGCGTCAGAGTTCGATAATGCAGTCCGCCGGATTCGAAGTCGATGACCTGAGCCCGGGACGTTAGCGCGGTAAGCAGCGTAACCACGAGCGCCGCACGGCGCCCAAACGACCCCATGGAAATAAGTACCTGACACCATCATAGGGTGCATCCCGCCGAATCGATAAGATTTTGGTGGAATACTCGCCAAGAGCGCCGCGGGATTGGCGGAACGGATTCGCCCCGGAACTGTTTCGGTTAGTAGCGCGGAACCGAAGCGTCCACTTCCTCGCTCCAGCGATCGATGCCACCGGCCATGCTCTGGCAAGCCGCGACACCCTGCCCGCGCAACCAGCAGGTGACGTTCAGGCTGCGCACGCCGTGATGGCAGTAGACGATCAGGGTCGCTTCGTCGGCTACCGCGTCGAGGTATTCCAGACGCGAAGGAACGGTTCCCATGGGGATCAGTTCCGCGCCGGAGATGCGAGTGACCGCGAATTCGCCGGGCTCGCGCACATCGATGAGGCGGATGGCTTCGCCCGCTTCCATGCGCTGCTGTACTTCACGCGGTGTGGTCTCCGGAGGCAGAGGTTGCATGCGAAGATACTCTCTTGAGTGACAGTCTCGCACAGGAGCATGGCGGTGCGCCGCTCGGCGCACGTCTGCTGGTGCTCTCCGCCGCGGCGCTGTTTTCCACGGGCGGGGCGGCTATTAAAGGCACGTCGCTCGATGCCTGGCAGGTGTCCGGTTTCCGCTCCGGCGTGGCTGCGCTGGCCATCCTGGCGTTTATTCCGGCAGCGCGGCGGGGATGGAAATTGCCCTATCTGCCTGTCGCCGCCGCGTATGCGCTGACGCTGTTGTTCTTCGTCAACGCCACCAAGCTCACCACTGCGGCCGACGCCATTTTCCTGCAGGCTGCCGCGCCCCTGTTCGTGCTAATCCTTGGTCCCCTGCTGCTGCGGGAGCCCATCCGGCGTTCGGACTTGTTGCTGATGGCGTTAGTAGCCTGCGGGATGGCGTTCTTCTTTGCCGGACACGAGGCGGCGGTAAGCACGGCGCCCAACCCCGCTCGCGGAAATATCTATGGCGCGCTGTCGGCGGTCACCTACGCTTTCACCATTATCGGCCTGCGCTGGGCCGAACGCGGCCAAACGGAAGGTTCGTCCGCGGGTATGGTCATCGTGCTGATGGGGAACCTGCTGGCCTGTGCGGCTACACTGCCCGTGGCCTTGCCGGTGGCCGGCTGGCGATGGCGCGACGCCCTGGTTATCGTATGGCTGGGTGTCTTCCAGATCGGTCTCGCCTATTTGTGCCTGACCCGCGGCATTCGACAGGTGCCCGCATTCGAGGCAACAACTCTGCTGCTTCTGGAGCCGGCGCTGAATCCCGTCTGGACCTGGCTGGTGCATGGGGAGCGTCCGGCGGCGCTGGCATTCGTGGGCGGGGCCGTTATTCTCTCGTCGACGCTGGCAAACTCTTGGTGGCAGGCTCGGCAGCCGTGATGCGGAGATTAGGGCTCTTATTCGCCGCATAAGTTGCGGAGATTGGCACTTGCCCGATGCGGAGATTAGGCGGTATAATCCCCGCAGGAGTTGCGGAGATTGGGACAGTACATCCATGAGCTGCCGGACTGGCCGCGCTTCCACTGGAGCCGCAAACGGGTGTCCGGGCAGCTGGCCGACGTGCGCCATCGCCAAGGCCGCCTTTTGGGCCGAATGGAAGGGCTCGGTTTCCGTCTGCGCGAAGAGGCCGAACTACAAACTCTCACCCAGGACGTCATACGGACCAGCGAGATTGAAGGCGAGCGGCTGGACGCCGAACAGGTGCGCTCCTCCATCGCCCGGCGGTTGGGTATAGACATTGGTGGGCTGAAACCGGCCGACCGCAACGTGGAGGGCGTGGTGGAAATGATGCTCGATGCCACGCGGCACTACGACAAGCCCCTGACCAGGAAACGCCTGTTTGCATGGCACGCCGCGCTGTTTCCGGGCGGCCACAGCGGGCTGAGCCGCATCCGCGTGGGAGGGTGGCGCGACGATCGCAGCGGGCCCATGGAAGTGGTCTCCGGTCCGATTGGCCGGGAGCGGGTGCACTACGAAGCCCCGGCGGCAAAGCGGCTCGAAACGGAAATGCGGACTTTTCTTGAATGGTTCAACCGCGCGGCGGAAATCGATGAGGTCCTGAAAGCGGCGCTGGCCCATCTCTGGTTCGTGACTGTTCATCCGTTTGACGACGGCAATGGCCGCATCGCGCGCGCGATCGCCGACATGACTTTGGCGCGGTCCGAAGGAAGTCCGCGGCGCTTCTACAGCATGTCCGCGCAGATCCGCCAGGAACGAAACGACTACTATACGATGCTCGAACGAACGCAGAGGGGCTCCATGGATATCACACCCTGGATGGAGTGGTTCCTCGCGTGTCTCGATCGCGCGATTGCCGGATCGCAGACCACGCTCGCGGGCGTGCTCCACAAGGCGCGGTTCTGGGAGCGGGCGGCCGCTGTTTCGCTCAATGAACGCGAGCGCCTCATGTTGAATCGCCTGCTCGACGGCTTCGAAGGGAAGCTGACCACTTCGAAATGGGCGAAGATCGCCAAATGCTCGCAGGATACCGCCCTACGCGACATCCTGGATCTGATCGCACACGGGCTTCTGGTGCAGAATCCCGGCGGCGGACGCAGCACCAGCTACGCTCTGGCCGATTGAGCTCGCGGTATGGCATACTCGCTGCTGCGATGAACGTCACCGATTTTCGCCGCATCGCGCTAAGCCTGCCCGGCGCGGAAGAAAGCTCGCACATGGGCGCGCCCGATTTTCGGGTGGGCGGCAGAATCTTCGCCACGCTCGCCTCGCAAAGCAAGGGATACGGCAACCTTATGATTACTCCGGAGCAGCAGGCTCGCTTTGTCGAAGAGGCGCCCGATATTTTCGTGCCCGTTGCGGGCGGATGGGGCCGCAATGGAGCCACTCATATCCGTCTGGCTACAGCTAACGAAGATGTTCTGGCCGGCGCGCTGCACACCGCATGGAAGCTACGCGTGGACAGGAACGGAAAGACTTCCGTGAAGAAGCGCGCTCCGCGAAAACAGAAAAGCTAGCGCTTAATCAAGAGAGAAACTATCGCTTCACAAGCGCCGCGCGGCGGGTCGCTTCGAGCGTATTCACCACGGACTGTCGGGGAAACTTCTGCAGAAAGCCGCGCAGCCAGCCGAAACCGAAAGGAATGGCCCGCGAGAGGGAGATGGCGCGGCATTGCGCGTAGACGCCGCCGTCGGCTTGTTCGAATCGCCAGTAGGTGTTCAGCCGCCAGAGAAAACCATTATCCTCGCCGGATTGCGCGATGCGTGTCGACCGCGAAAAGACAGCGAAGGAATCGGAGTCCATAGCGCCGTCGTAATACTGCACGTCGTACTCGGAATCGTAGATCAGCGTCAGGAACTCGTGCTTTTCGAGACGCAGGAAGACACGAAAATGGTTGCCATCTCGGGAGAGTAGCTTCGACTCGATGACGTCCGGCCGGTAGATGCGCTTGTAATGGTCATAGTCCTGCATGACGGCGCGTACCCTGGCGAGCGTCGCCCCAGGAATGAACAGAACGCCAAACCAGTCGTGCACCAGACCATCAGGGACGGCAACGAACGGGACCTTCTTTTCGATGACGACGGTTTCCCCGCGATGGGCAGCTCTCACCGCCTCAGCAGGCAGGACGGGGTTCTTTTCCGCCACTTCGACGTAGCGGTCGAAAGCCTGGCTGGTCTCGGGCGTGAGTTCGGTCGCGCAGCAGTGGACGGTCGGCAATGCCGCAACGACGGCCGTCAACACCCGCATGCACGGCATCCGCGGAATCAGCTTTCGAACGGAAACCTGGCTCTGGCGATGGGAACGCCCGCGACTTCGATCTGATTCAGATCGGCCGTGCCCACGCCCAGCGATTCAGCCAGCAGCAGCGTGTTATCGCAGTCACGGAATGGCGCTTCGCCTCGGACAGCCCGCGGATTGTAGCCCATCACGGCGGTGGCGACGGTGTCTGTCGCTACCGGGTTTGTACCCAGCAACATCACCCCCGGTTTCACTGGCCGCAAGCCCGATTCGATCCACGGGCCTTCGCCGCCCGCCACTGTTTCGATGCCATCGATCAACGCGAGATCGATCCGCCGGGCCGAAGCGAGCTCAGCCGTAATGCGCGGCATGCGATAGCCGGGTTGTCGCGGGGAAGAAGGATCCAGTTCCTGGGGCGAACTCTTCGACGGGCCGCGAGAGCCGTCATGGCACGAACTCAACCGGCCGAAGGTGGGGCTCTCATTCGGCCCATCCACCCCGGCATCGTCCCCGTAGATCGAGGCCGGAGTAATGCCGAAGCAGTTCTTCATGCTCAGCGTCACGCCGCAGGTGGCGTGATTCTTCAGCTTCGCCATGGAAACAAAAACATCGGTGTCGACGTAGGAATGGTTCAAATCCCAGGCCGGGAAGATCAGACCACCGCCGGGAACTTTCACGCGATGATACTCGCGTCCCTTGCCGAGCGTATTGGTGTTCTCAAACTCGATGTTCTTTGCCGTGGAAGTGAGCGCGCGCAGGTTCCAGCCGGAATCGAGCAGGAAGTCCTCGAGCGGACCGCTTGACCCAAACGCCCCTTCGACGATGCGGATGCGCCGGGCCCCGGCATTATCCAGCAAATGGCAAATGGCCATCACGGCCTGGGGATGCGTGTAATGTGTGCGGCCGGGCGCGAGTCCGTGAATGCGCTGTGATGGAGAGCCGGTCAGGTTCACCTTCAGCGTCACGGTTTTGTTCGCCACCAGACGCCCAAGGCCACCGATCTGATCGCACAGGGCGGTCATCGCGGCAAGCACTTCCGCGGGTCTGTAGGACCGGCACTCGCCAATTGCCACCGAGGCGGTGGGCGCGGATCTCGCCAAGCGGCTGAGCAGCGGAATCGCGGCAAAGCTGGTGAGGAGTTCGCGTCGAGTCATTCTGAGCGCCGTTTTCAGTCTAGCTGACGAGAGCCGTCTGGCTCTGCGCGCCCGGGCCGGTGCCGGACCCAACGCGGCTGTCGCCTCGCGTCCACGAAACATTTCTGCTGCTCCACGTTTTATTTTTCGGCGGCGCACTGCTCCGGCGTTTTATGATGAACATGGAGGGAGGAGCCGCCTCTTTTTATTCGCGATGCCTGTATTCGCTATCTTTCTGCAGTTGAACACGTGGGATCTGGTGGAGAGAGCGGGACCGATCGCGAAAGTGGTGATGGTGATTCTGCTCATCTTCTCCCTGCTCTCCTGGGCGGTGATCTTCTCCAAGTGGGCGTCTTTCCGCAACGCGCAGGGCGCGAACCGCCGCTTTCTGCGAGCTTTTCGCAAAGCCAGCGGGTTGGAAGCGGTAGCGGTGGCCAGCGAGCAATTCCGCGCGTCTCCATTGGTGGCGGTATTCGATTTCGGCTACAGCGAAGTCGACCGGCAGATGAAATCGCGGGGAGGGGTGAAGAACAAGACCACGCTGGAGCGTTCGCTACAGCTTGGAATCAGCGAAGAAGTGGCGCGGCTTGAGCGCAACATGAACATCCTGGCCACCACCGCCGCGGTTTCGCCGTTTATCGGATTGTTCGGCACGGTGATGGGAATCATCGACGCGTTTCAGGAGTTGAGCACGGCGGGCGCCGCGAGCCTGCGTGCAGTCGCACCCGGCATCTCCGAAGCTCTCATCACCACCGCGCTGGGTCTGGCCGCGGCGATTCCCGCAGCGGTCGCCTACAACTGGTTCGGCAGCACCATCCGCGAATTCGGCGCGCGCATGGACGATTTCGCGCTGGAGTTTCTCAACATGACCGAGCGAAACGAGGATTAGCGCCGTGGCTTTTTCCACCGGCTCCTCCAACGGGTTCGGACGGCGCTTTCGCGGCGGCGCCACGCTGGCTGAGATTAACATCATCCCGCTGGTTGACGTCGTTCTGGTGCTCCTGATCATCTTCATGCTCACCGCGCACGTGATGGAATTTGGCCTCGAAGTGGAAGTGCCCAAGGTGAACCAGAACCGCACCACGGCGCGCGAAATGCCGGTGATCTCGGTGACTCGCGATGGCACCACTTACCTGAATGACAAGCCGGTGAACATTAACGCGATCGGCGATGCCGTGCATACGCGCTTTGGAAATGCCAGCGAAGTTTATATCAAGGCCGACCGCGGCGTCATCTGGGACGCCCTGGCGCAGGTGGTGAGCGCGTGTGGTGACGCGAAACTGAAGGTGAACATGGTGACGCAACCGGAGGACCTGGCAAACAAGAAGTAGCGCCGGAGAGCCATGCCGCACGCCGACATACTGGATCAAAACGAGTCGCTGCGTAAGCCGCTGGTTGTGTCAGTTGTCTTTCACTTGAGCTTTCTTGCGCTGGCCGCCGTCTATACCCTATGGATGGCTCACGCACTGTCGCCGGAGGCGGAGCTGTGGAAGTGAATGCCGTCAAGACCATTCCGATTCCAGGGAAGAACGGCAGGGTGAACCCGCTGGCTCACGACACCGAATCGCAGATTCCCGAACCGCCGCCCGAGAAGAAGGTGGCGAAGCCGGTTCCGAAACCGGACCTGAACGCGATTCCCCTCTGGCGCGATCAGCCGGTGCGTCCGAAGCCGCAGAGCATAGCGCAGCGCAATCTGCCGCCGCAGAAATGGCGCGATAACCAGATCTACAGCACGGAAGGCCAGGAAGCCGCCAGCCCCATGTACAGCATGCCGCACGGCGGAGGAAGCATTGGCGTTGGACCCGGTGTGTTCGGCCAGCAGTATGGCGCTTATGCCAGCCTCATCATCCAGCGCATCGCGGAGAAGTGGCTTACGACGAATCTGGACGCGCGGTCCCAACGTGCGCCAGCGGTTGTTTCGTTCGACATTCGCCGCGATGGTTCGGTAAGTACGCCCACCGTTTCACAAAGCAGCGGGAATTACAACATCGACATCTCGGCGCAACGCGCAGTGCTGACGGCGGCCCCATTCCCGCCGCTTCCACCGCAATTCAGCGGCAGCAGCGCCACCGTGGAGATCCGATTCAATCTCAAATGAAACGATACCTTTTCCTTCTTTCGATACTCGCCGCG
>JBEKFB010000241.1:0-7650 GCA_050013535.1 Bryobacteraceae bacterium
TCTGCGCGAAGGCCACGTGCACGACGTGATCATCACCAAGGAAGCGCCGAATTACCAGGTCGAGTCGTAATCGGAATGCCGGGCCTCCGCGCGGTCGTAGCGCACGGCGGCGGACCGACGGCAGTCCTCAACGCGAGCCTCGCCGGGCTTGTCATCGAATGCCGCAGGAGCAGGCAATTCACATCGTTGGAGGGTGCGCGGTTCGGTGTGCGCGGCCTGCTTGCGGGCGATTACATCGATCTGTTTTCTCACCCTGCATCGTTAATCGAAGCGGTTGGAGAGACGCCGGGTTCGGCCATCGGATCGAGCCGGCAAAAGCTGGGAGCGGCCGATTACGAACGCGTGCTCTCTGAATTTCGCCGGCGCGATGTGCACTGGTTCTTTTATACCGGCGGCAACGGCTCCATGGGCACCGCGCTCGAACTGGAGCGATGCGCGCACGCGAGCGGATACCACCTGGGCATCATAGGCATCCCCAAGACCATCGACAACGATCTGCCGGTGACCGACCACACGCCAGGTTACGCTTCCACGGCTCGCTTTTTCGCGTTCGCGGCACGGGATGTAGGCGAGGACAACCGCTCGCTGCCCTCGCCGATATGCATTCTGGAGACACTGGGCCGCAATGCGGGATGGATTGTCGCGGCGACATCGTTCGCGCGGCAGCATGAGGATGACGCGCCGCATCTCATCTACTTTCCCGAGAGGGCGCTGAGTCTCGATCAAATCGCCGCAGATGCCGAAAGCGTTTATCGGCGGCTTGGCCGCGTGGTGATCGCCGTGTGCGAAGGACAGCTTGATGAGTCCGGCCAGCCATTCGGCGCGGATGTGGACCGGCCCGGCGTCCCGCAACATCGGCTGGCGTCAAATCTTGGGCACACGCTGGCGCAGCTTCTGGCGGCGAAGACCGGTCTCCGCGCCCGCGCCGAAAAACCGGGGTTGCTGGGGCGTTCCTGTGGGCCGTTCGCGTCGCCTCTGGACAGGGCGGAAGCATACGAATGCGGTCGTGCGGCGGCCCGGGCCGCGACGAACGCCATCTCCGGGAATATGGTCGCTTTGTGCCGCGAATCGAATGATCCATATCGAAGCAGCACGTTTCTGACGCCACTCGAAACTGTAGCGCACAAGGAGCGCAGACTGCCGCTGGAGTGGATTGCTTCCGACGGAAACGATGTGACGCCGGCATTCCGGGATTACGCGACACCGCTGATCGGCGAGGTGCCGGGTTATCCACATTTGCCTGGATGAACCAGTCAAAGCGAGAGCATCAGTATGCCGATCGCGATGGTAATCACGGTGAGTGGCGCGCCGGCGCGGAAGTATTCGCGAAAGCTCACTCTTACCCCCTCCTGACGCGCCCGCTGCACCACGATGAGATTGGCCACCGAGCCGGTGATGGTGAAATTGCCGGCCAGCGTGGAGGCCATGGCCAGCACCAGCCAGCCACGATGCGGATCGTGGAAATGGGTCACAAACGGACGCAGCATCAGCACCGCGGGCACGTTGCTGACGAGATTCGAGAGGACCGCGGCGAGGGCGCTGAGTACGGGCACCCGCTCCAACTGCATCCGTTGCGCCATAGCCAGAAGATCCGACAGCCACGGCGTCTGCTCGATGCCCGCCACCACCACGAACAATCCCGCGAACATGACGAGCAGAGAGAAATCGATTTGGCGATAGACTGCCTCGGGACGAACTCTCCGGGTGATCAGGAGAAACGCCCCGGCCAACAATGCCACCTTCGGCACCGGTTGCCCAAGGAAGAAAAACACCACCATGGCCGCGGCCACCAGGGCCGATCTCCACAACAGCGGTGGGCGCACGCGAACCTGTTCTTCCACCTCTGCCAGCCGTGCGCCTGAGGCGAACTCGGAGCGGTAGAGAAGCGACAGGACGGCCACCGTTACCACGAGACCGATCGCGGCTATGGGAGACAACACCGCCGCGAATGCGCCGAACGATAGATGGGACACACTTCCGATGAGCATGTTCTGCGGATTACCGGTGATGGTTGCGGCGCTCCCGATATTAGCGGCCATGGCGACGGCAAGCAGGTACGGCACCGCATTTCGCTTCAGCCGGGCGGTCACATGGCAGACCAGCGGCGTGAGCACCAGGCAAATAGTGTCGTTCACGAAGAACGCCGAGAAAACGCCGCTCACCGCGACAATGGCGGCCAGCAGCCAGATGGGCCGCCGGACATGACGCACCACCCAAGCGCTCACAAGCCCGAAAAAGCCTGACAGCCGCAGGTTGGCGGCGACGATCATCATTCCGAACAGCAGCGCGATGGTGTCGAGGTTGACGGCGGCGTAGGCTTGCTGGGGAGTGAGCACACCCACGCCGATCATGAGAGCCGCGCCAATCACCGCGGCTCCGGTGCGGTCCACGCGCAGACCGGGGAATTTCCCGGCGGCGACCACGCCCATCGTGAAAAGGAAGATGGCGGTGGCCGCTGCCGTGGTCAGATCCATGCTCTAACGAGCGTAGCGGATGTCGCTAAACGCGGTAGGTGTCGGCCCGCCAGTTCTTCACTTCACGCTTAATCGCGTCGGCGCTCAGACCATCGCTGGCCGCCTTCTGCACCAGGGCCGGGAACTCGGCGTCGGAAGCGAAGCGCAGCGCGATGATCTGCTGAATGGTGACCCGCGGATCCACCAGTTTGCCGGTCAGCACAAGGTGGCGCAGATTCTCTTCCGCGCGGATAACCCGGTCCTGCGCCTTCAGCGCGAACGTGCGCGTGAAGTAGAAGAAGAGCACGGCGATGACGGAGAGCACCACAATCAGCGAAGCGCTGTACAGCCCGTGGTGATCTCCCAGCGATCGCCAGAGATTGACCAGGGACCCGAAAAACGTCAGAAGGATCAATGCAGCCAGCACCCCATGAAACCCGGGAACCAGTCTCGTGTGGTGAGCGTAATTTTGTTCGGCCATACGCGATCCTCTACCAGTAAACGGATGACTCTTCTTCGCAGAGAAGAACAATGGGCGGGCCGCCGCTGGACATGGAAGTTGCGTGCGCCAGCACCTCTTTGCCGCCCTCCGATTCAAGAGCCTTATTAAGCTCGTCGATGTTGGAAAAATGCGCTTCGGCGATACGGTAAGCCGCGACGCGGCCCATTGGCGAACCAACCACCTTTGAATCCACGAAGCGCGTCATGCCCTTCAGCTTCTCTTCGACAAGCGGCTTGTGCCTTTCGCTCCATTCCCGTTCAAATGCCTTTTCGTCAGCGGGATGTGGATAGATTACGACGACTTTAACGCCTGTCATAGTAGCTGCTTCCGGGGGACGTCCCTCATCTTATCAGAGCGCAGATTTGTCCCTAAACACGGGCGGCGTCACCACGCCCTACGGGCATTTGATATGATCCTCACGTCACGATGACGCAAGATCTGCCTGAGATGGATTTTCAGAGGTTCTGGCGGAGGCTCCAGCAGCTCGGCCTGAACGCCTATGAAGCGCGGTCGTACCTGGTGTTGATCGGACACCCGAGGTTCAAAGCGCTGGAGCTGGCCGCTCGGGCGCACGTCCCCCGCCAGAAGATCTATGAGGTGCTCGACAGCCTTGTGGAGAAGGGATTCGCCCAGGTGGTGCAGGAGAAGACCAAGCTGTTCTCCGCAGTGGAGCCGAGCCTGGCGATTCCAAGCTATCTTTCGCGCCGCGCGCAGAATCTGCAGCAGGAGTTCACTGAACAGACCCGCATGGGCACGGGTCTGATCGACGATCTCGCCGCGGCGTATTCGGAGGGCCAGGGCGGCCGCGGCACGCTGGACTATCTCAAGATCGTCGGCGATCCCGGACAGATAGCCATGCAGTACCGCCGCATGCTGGCCGACGTGCAGACCGAGTACATGGAGTTTTCCAGGCCGCCTTACGCGGTTGATCCGCTGGACGAGCAACTGGTCAAGCAGGCACGCGATCGCGGCGTCCTCTGCCAATTGCTCATCGAAGGCGGCACTCTCGACGACGATCATCGGCAGCGCCTGGCCGACTATGCGGCGATTGGGGTGGAGGTCCGTCAGATCGCGTCGCTGCCGATGAAGCTGGCGGTTTTCGACGGCCAGCAGGGCATGATTGCGCTGCTGGACCCGGTGATCACCAAACCAACGTGGACTTCGGTGATCTTCGAACACTCGGCTTTGGGAGAAGCCATGCGCGGGCTATTCGAAACTCATTGGCGCCGAGCTGGCGCGCTGGAGCCAACTTAGCCGAGACCGTGGAAGAACTCCAGGCTCTTGCGAGCACAGGTCTCCCAACGAAATTCCTGCGCCTGACGATAGCCATCGCGCGCCAGCTTCGCCCGCAGAGACGGTGAGGTAAGCAATCGGTCAAGCCCGCCGGTCAGTTCGGCGGCGCTGCGCGGGTCCACCAACACCGCACCAGCGGCCGCGATTTCCGGCAGTGACGACAAGTTGGAGGTGATGGCAGGCACCCGCGCCGCCATGGCCTGCGCGACGGGAAACCCGAATCCCTCGTATAACGACGGATACACGAACACCGCCGCCCCCGCGGTGAGGGACGGAAGCTCGCTTTCGCTGACGTAGCCGAGATATCGTACGCCGTTTGCGCCCTGGCGCAGCCGGGCCATCGTTTGTTGAGCACCCCAGCCTTCCGGACCCGCAACGAGCAGGTCGAATTCATCGCGCAATGACGGCTTTAACTGCGCCCAGGCGTCAAGCAATGTGTCCACATTCTTCCGCGGCTCAATCGTGCCGACGAACAGCGCATAGGGGCGGCTGGCGGGACGAGGCCTCGCTTCGAAGAAGGCATCGGCCACGCCGGAGTAGATCACCTCGATCTTTTCGGGTGGCAGGTCCAGCAGGCGCATCGCATCGCGCCGCGTATTTTCGGAAACGGCGATCAACCGGTCCGCCCGCTTCAAAACGCGTTCGGCGAACTGACGGTCCGCGCGTACGTTCGCCTCAGTGTGCAGCTCAGGCATGAGCCAGCAGGTCATGTCGTGGATTGTGGCGGTGATCCGCGCGCGTCGCGGAAGCCGCCGAATCTGATTCGAGAGATGAACCACGTCGTAGCGGCGCGCGAGGCCATCCAGCAGCAGATTGCCTGGCGCGTTCAGAGCGTAGAGCAACGCCAGATGAGGCCACGTGGCCAGCGGACCTAACACCGATCCCTCGTGAACCAGCCGTGCCCTGTTTCCGATCGCCGGGAACGATTCGACGAGATCGCTTCCCGCCGCGGCCTTGCGCAGGTTCTCCACCCAGTGCCAGGTCCACGTCTTCACACCGGCACTGCGCAACAATACCGGCGATGCGTCAATCCCAATGCGCATGGTGGATCCCGCGGCGCGCTGGCGCCATCGAGTTTATATTAGTTCGGCCGTGCTGAAGAAGAATGCGATCTCGACGGCGGCCGTTTCCGGCGCATCGGATCCATGCACCGCGTTGCGCTCGATACTCTTCGCGTAATGTTTTCGCAGCGAGCCCTCGGCGGCCTTTGCCGGGTTCGTCGCACCCATGGTAGTGCGCCAGTGCGCGATGGCATTGTCGCGCTGCAGAACCATCACGGCAACTGGTCCTTCGCACATGAATTCCACCAGGCTGCCGTAAAACGGCTTCTCCCGGTGCACTTCGTAGAACCCTTCGGCCTGCTGGCGCGAAAGACGCAGCAGCTTCAGCCCGCGAATGCGGAACCCTTCCTGCTCGATGCGTTGAATGATCTGTCCCGTATGCCCTGAAGCGACGGCATCGGGCTTGATGATCGCGAACGTTTGTTCAATGGCCATTTCTTCGATTCTGGCACGGCGCACCTGGCGAACCGCTCACAGCCGGCTCTTGACCTTGTCGCCGATATCGGCGGGCGTGTCGCATACGGTGATGCCGGCCGCGCGCATTGCCGCGATCTTGTCCGACGCTTTACCCGAGCCGCCCGAGATAATTGCGCCCGCGTGGCCCATGCGGCGCCCGGGAGGCGCAGTCTGTCCGGCGATGAATCCCACCACCGGCTTCTTCACGTTTTCTTTAATGAAAGCCGACACCTGCTCTTCGGCGTTTCCGCCGATCTCGCCAATCATGACGATGGCGTGCGTGTCCGGGTCATCGTTGAACAAACTGATCGCGTCGAGAAAAGACGTGCCGATGATTGGATCGCCGCCAATGCCGATGCACGTGGATTGGCCGATGCCGAGCCGCGTCAACTGTCCCACGGCTTCATAGGTGAGCGTGCCCGAGCGCGAAACCACGCCGACATGGCCTTGCAGATGAATGTGCCCGGGCATAATGCCCATCTTGCATTGACCGGGCGAAATGATGCCGGGACAATTGGGACCGATGAGCCGCGTGGGGTGCGATTGCACAAACTCCCACGCGCGCACCATGTCCTCCACCGGTATGCCTTCGGTGATGCAAACCACCAGCGCAACGCCGGCATCGGCGGCTTCCATGATCGCGTCGGCTGCAAATGGCGGAGGCACGAAAATAAGCGACGCATTTGCGCCGGTGGCCTCCACTGCTTCGCTGGCCGTATTGAATACCGGACGGTCCAGATGGGTCTGCCCACCCTTGCCGGGAACCACTCCACCGACGATCTGCGTGCCGTACGCGATGCACTGTTGCGAATGGAAGCTTCCTTCGCGCCCGGTGAAGCCCTGCACTATCACGCGCGTGTTGCGATCCACCAGGACACTCATGCCCGCTGGTCAGAATCTCGCGGCCCTTCTCGACATTGGTGCCCTCCATGCGAACTATGATCGGCACTTCCAGCTTCAGCTCTCGCGCAGCTTCCACCACTCCCGTGGCCAGAGTGTCACAGCGCAGAATTCCGCCAAAGATATTGATAAACACGGCGCGCACGCTTTTGTCGGAAATCAGGATGCGGAATGCGTTGCGGATCTGTTCGGCGCTGGCGCCCCCCCCAACGTCGAGGAAGTTCGCCGGCGATCCACCTGCGTATTTCACGATGTCCATGGTGGCCATGGCCAGCCCCGCGCCGTTCACCATGCAGGCGATGCTGCCGTCCAGCTTGATGTAGTTGAGCCCGTGGCGCGACGCCTCCACCTCCAGCGGGTCCTCTTCGTTCAAATCGCGCAGTTCGATCAGATCCTTGTGGCGGTACAGCGCGTTGTCGTCCAGGTTGATTTTGGCGTCCAGCGCGTACACTTTGCCGTCTTTTGTCAGGATGAACGGGTTGATCTCGGCCAGCGAGGCGTCGATGTCGTCGTAGGCCTTCGCCAGAGCCATCATGGCGTCGGCCGCGCCGCGCACGCTGGCCGCCGGAACGCCCATCCCGAACGCCAGCGTCCGCGCCTGAAACGGCTGCAGTGCGAAGCCGGGTTCCATGGTCTCCCGCAGGATGAGGTGCGGGGTGGCCGCCGCCACCTGTTCGATCTCCATGCCGCCGGCCGAAGACGCCATGAACACGGCCTTGCGCGCGTTGCGGTCGAGCACGATCCCGAGGTACAGTTCTCGCTCGATGGGCAGCGTCTCCTCCACCAGTAGCCGCTGCACGATGCGGCCTTCCGGTCCGGTCTGGTGCGTCACCAGCTTCATGCCGAGCATGCGTTTGGCGATCTCGGCCGCCTCGGCTGCGTCCTTCGCCACCTTGACGCCGCCGCCCTTGCCACGGCCTCCGGCATGGATCTGCGCTTTGACGACGACGCTGCCGCCCAGCTTGCGGGCCGCGGCTTCCGCTTC
>JBEKFB010000242.1:0-6650 GCA_050013535.1 Bryobacteraceae bacterium
GCCTTCTGTACAACACCGATCCCGTGCTAACGCTGCTCACCGGCGACCACGCGATCTTTTCTAAGCACCAGATTCGGATCGGCGAATACGCGCGATGCCGTCTCGAAATCGATGCCAGCGTGCTTCTTTTGGTTTGACCGGGCCTTTTCCGCGTCCCATTCGAACTGCACGCTGTTATACACAACGTATAACACACTCGCCGAGGATCGTGCGGCCGGGCCGGAGCTACTCTTCGACGGGAAATCGCAGAAGGCTCCGTTGTTCGGCTGTCAGCGATTGCCAAACGCCGTGCGGAATCGGGTTCACCTCGCGGCTGTTGTCGACGTACCAGCGGCGTACGAAACGAATCGTTATGAGCGCGCGAGGTGTGCCTGTCATGTTTGGCGTGCCTCGATGCAACGCCCAGGGATGGCGAATGAGTACGTCGCCGATCTCCAGCGGTACCGGCTGCATCTCAATTTCCCCCGATTTCACCGCGCGTTCCGCAGCCTCTCGCGGCATCCGGTGAGTGCCCGGCGCAATCTCGATTGGGCCATGTGCGGGCGTTACGCGCATCAGGCCGAAGCTGACGGTGAGCATGTAGGGAGGCAGCGCGAGGTTCGGGGCTTCAGCAAACAAGGGGCGCTGAAAATCAACGTGTGCTTCCTGATTTTGCGATTCCCTCACCGGTACGTCACAACCCCATTGGTCGGCCACCACCCTCTCGTCCATGACACCGCGGACAATGCTCAGCACGCCGGCATCGAAGAAGAATTCCGGCGCGAAGCAAGGCGGCTCAAAGGGCATCGGCAAAAAATGGCGATGCGGTCCACGGTTGGGCTCTTCGCCATGGCTCTCCAGATAATCGAGAAGAATCGGCCAGAAGGCCTCACTGCAGGCGTCAATCGCCGGCTCCGGCAAATGCGCCTTCAGGACGCAAAAGCCTTTTCGTTGTAGTTCAGTGATTCTGTCCTGAGTAGTCAATGAAGCTCCCACAATATCCGCCCCGCTCATTCGTCTGCAATGGTAGGTGAAGGACACGGCGAGTCTGGAGCAGATGGCGCCCGAACAGGATCAGCGGATCTCCGAGGCGGTACAGCGGGAGCAGTCCCGGCTCCGCAACTTCATTCGGCGGCGCGTGCCCGACCCCGGGGACGCTGAGGACATTCTGCAGGACGTCTTCTTCAAGCTGGTGGAGGCGAACCGCCTGCTGATGCCGATCGACCATGTCACGGGCTGGCTGTTTCGTGTCGCGCGCAATCGCATCACCGATCTGTTTCGCAGGAAGAAGCCGGAGAGCTTCAGCGAGATTGCGGTCGCCGCCGAGGACGACGAACTGCCGCAGTTGGAAGACCTGCTGCCTTCGCCCGATGCCGGACCAGAAGCGCTGTACGCCCGCCACGTGCTTCTCGATGAACTTGAGTTGGCGATCGGCGAGCTGCCGAAGGAGCAGCGCGAGGTATTCGTTGCGCACGAGTTGGAAGGGCGCAGCTTCAAGGAGATCGCCGCCGGGAGCGGCGTGAGCGTGAATACACTGCTCTCCCGCAAACGTTATGCGGTGCTGCATCTGCGCGAGCGGCTGCAGAGTATCTACGACGAATTTACGAAAGCGTGAGGAACTGCATATGAGAAAGAAATGGAAGTGGATTTGGCTGGCTCCGCTGGCGAGTCTGGCATTTCTGGGGTTCATCGCCCTCGGTGGCGAAATAGTTCGGCAACTGTGGAATTGGCTGTTGCCGCCATTGTTCGGCTGGCATCAGATTACGTTTTGGCAGGCACTGGGAATGCTTGTGCTGTGCCGGATCCTCTTCGGTGGATGGGGAAGCCACGGTTCCCATGGCCCCAGTTGGCGCCGTCGAGTTGCCGACCGCCATGCGCAGATGACTCCTGAGGAGCGCGAACGATTGCGGCAAGGCATGCGCGAACGTTGCGGCTTCGGTCCATCCACCAGCACGAGCGAGGGGCAATGAAGCCCGTGTCGACGCTGCGGGCTGGCATTAGGCGCAAGCTCGCCCGCCTGGGTGACATCCCCGCATTCAACCTTTAGGCAATGTGCGAGGCTACAGCAGCGCTACGCGTTGACGGGCTTTCTGGCATGCGGACGCCAGACCCCGGTCGAACGTCACGAGCGTAGCATCGGTGACCCGGCTGACCGCAAGCAAATAGCAATCGCCAAGAGCTTTCGGCGAGGACAGGCGGGAAACCGGACGCGTTGCCGCACGGAAGGCCATGTCAATCTCAAACGCCTCCTGCCGGATTCCGACTCGCGAATCCTCAAGCCACCGGTCATACACCTTCCAGGCCTGGCCGATGGTACGGACATCCTCGCCCATCACGGCGGAAGTTGCCAACAGCCGCAACAGCCCAAGCTGCGTAAGCCTGCAAAAGAAGAAACGGTTGTCCTCCTGACGGGAAAACCAGTTCCACGCGGCTTTGGAGTGCGTGTGGTTGGCCCAGCTCAAGGCAAGCCACACGTTCAGATCAGGCAAATAGGACGTCGTACGGATTCTCCCTGTCGGGACTGCCAGCGGCGGGCTTACCTGTCTTTCCTTTACCCTTCATGCCCACCAGTGGTTCCGTGACGCGCCGCGAAGGCTGTTGGCGGAACGTGTTCTCGATGGCGCCCGTGATCAGTGAACGAATCGACGTGCGTTCCACGGCTGCACGCTGCCGGAGCGCGGCATGAAGATCGTCGGGAATGTCGATCGTGGTTCGAACGCTCATGCCATAATTATGTCACCTTTCGTTCTCCACTGAAAACCGCACTCGCACTTCAGCACTGACCGCGGCAGGCTTACCAGTCCGCGCATGCATGGGGCACCAGATCGTTAGCGCCTTCGCGAGAACGCAGCCGTCGCCCGCGCGAACGATTTCGGTATGGCGCTCGAAGCGGATGCGGCTCGCGGTCCCGACCCAGGTTCTGGCGATGACCTGATCCCCGAGCACCGCCGGCCGCTTTTAATCGATCTCATGCCGCACCACTACCCAGAACAGTTGTGCTTGCGCTTCAGCGGGCGCGGTCGACGTCCAGTGCGCTACGGCGGCGTCCTGCACCCAGCGCACGTAGGTGACGTTGTTCACGTGGCCGAGTTGATCGATGTCGGCCGGTTCAACGGCAATGGCCAGCTCGAAGACCTCCGGGAAATCGCTCATGAACTTCCAGTATCTCGCCGCAAAAGCACGTAATCTGGATTCGTGGACGTCATCGCAGGCATTCATCCGGTGCGCGAAGCCCTGCGCGCGGGCCGGCATCTGGATCATGTGCTGATCGCGCGCGGAGCAGGGGGTCCGCGCATTCAGGAACTCATCGATCTTTGCCGCCGTGATGGTACGCTCGTTCGCTTTGAGCCGCGAGCAGCGCTGGATCGCGCAGCGGCAAAGGCAAACCATCAGGGAGTGGTCGCGTTCGCGGCAGAACGCGATTATGCCGATCCGGAGTCCATTGGCGAATCGACGAAGCTCGTGGTGGTGCTCGACGGTGTGGAAGACCCGCATAATCTGGGAGCCATTGTGCGAACCGCCCATGCCGCGGGAGCGGGCGCCGTAATCATCCCCGAGCGCCGCGCGGCCGGCATCACTGAAACCGTATCGAAAGCGGCCGCCGGAGCGATCGAGTACCTTCCCATCGTTCGAACCGGCAACATCACCCAGACTCTCGAGAAACTGAAGCACCGCGGCTTTTGGATCTATGGCCTCGACGAACGCGGCGACCAGCTCTATCACGAAATCGACTATGCTACCCCCACCGCCTTCGTGCTCGGCGGCGAGGGGCACGGTCTGCACCAGAACGTCCGCGCACATTGCGATGTGGTGGTGCGTATTCCGATGGCCGGCGCGGTCGCGTCGCTGAATGTTTCGGTGGCGGCCGGCGTGGTTCTGTTCGAGTGGCGGCGCCGCGCGGATCTCAAGCGGCCCTGAGCTACCAGCCGACCAGTTTGCGCACTTCCGTTTCCAACGCCGGCACGCACAGACCGCCGCTCCCGGAATAGATGTCGCGGCCGCCCGCCAGATCGAAAAACACTGCGCCCGCTTCCTCGCCGATGATCTTCAACGGAGCGAAATCCCACGGCTTCGCCACGGGCTCGATCCATGCTTCCACCTCGCCGCCGGCCACCATCATCGCGTCGGCCGCGCCGCCCAATCCGCGAACCGCCCAGAACCGCGACATCCAATCGAGCAGCCGGTCGTGAAACGGCATACTCGCAAGATGATTGAACGCATTCGCGCAGAAGATCGACTCCTCCACGCGCGTTCTTTCCGACACGTGCATGCGCTTCCCGTTGCGGTACGCCCCCGCGCCTTTGATCGCGTGGCAAAACCAGCCGAGACAGGGAAGATTCACGACGCCCAGGACCACTTCGCCATCCTGCTCCAGCGCGATGAGGTTGGCCCACAGCGGCGTGCCGCGAACGAAATCGCGCGTGCCGTCGATCGGATCGATAATCCACTTGCGGCCATTCCGGCTTTCCGCCGCGCTGCCTTCCTCGGCAAGAACGCCATCGTCGGGGAACTCGCGGCGAATGCGTTCCACGATGGCGCGCTCGCATTGGCGATCCGCTTCCGTCACCGGCGAGGCATCCGGCTTCACCTCGGGTACGATCTCCGGCTGCAATCGGCGTGCGATCTCCACGGCCATCTCAGACGCCTCGCGCGCCACCGCCAGTTCCTGTTCAAAGGCCATCTCTTCATTCTGCGGCATCGTCTTTTCAGAGCGGTGACGAGCTGGAGTGCTAGCATTTTTACGATGACTTCGCGGACCGTCTACACCGTTCTGGAAGAGGCGGCCCGGAACTGGGGTGATAAACCCGCTCTTCACCAGCCCGATGGAAAGGGCGGCTACCGGACTTACACGTGGGACGAGTACTGCCGTGTTGCACGCGAGATCGCCTGCGGATTGCACCTGCTCGGCATTCGTAAGGGCGACAAGGTTGCCCTCTTCGCCGAAACTCGCGCGGAGTTTTATCTGGCCGATCTCGGCATCATGGCCGCGGGCGCGGTAGCGGCCGCGCTTTACACCAGCTACCCGCTTCCCGATCAAATTCGGAACCTTCACCATAGCGACGCGCGGATGATTTTCGCCGAAGACGCCACCGCCATGCGCGCGCTCCAGGGCGCAGCGGAGCCGGATGGATTGAACGTGCGATGGGTGCTGCTCACGGGTGTGGCCGAACCTGGTCAGGAGGCCATCACGCTGGAGGAACTTCGCGAGGAAGGCCGCCGCGTCCTCGCTGAAGATGCCGGCCACTTCGACGGCATTCACGCTCAGACGCAGCCGGACGATCCCGCCATTCTTTACCTGACTTCGGGTGCTACGGGTGAGCCCAAGATGGGTCTGGTGTCGCATCACGCGCTGGTGAGCAACATCGATATGGGCCCCGTCGTTCTGCCTTTGGCGCCCGCCGACTGCACCATCGCATTTCTGCCCTCCGCGCACATCGCCCAACGTGTGGTGGTGGAGCTGGTGCCCATTCGCATGGGATGTTCGGTTTGGTTTTCCGAAGGGCTGTCGAAGATGCCGTCCGAGTTCCGGCGCGTTCGTCCCACGTTCTTTCTGGCGCCTCCGCGGGTGTGGGAGCGAGTCTACGCAAGCGTCAGCAACGAAATCAGGAAACGCAGCGCGGTGGCCCGGCGCATGTTCTATTTTTCGCTGGGCCTCGGCATGGAAGCGGGAAGGCTTCGCCAGCAGGGCAAGCCCGTGCCTGCATGGATGCGGCGTGCATTGAAACTCGCCAATCGTCTCGTGTTCTCGAAGGTGCGCGAACGACTCGGCGGCAGGCTTCGCATCGCGGCATCCGGCGCAGCGCCGCTCGGACGCGAGCTCGCCGAGTTCTATTCAGCTATCGGAATGCCGCTCATCGAAGGCTATGGCCTCACCGAGGGCGGCGTGGTTTCGTTCAACCCGATTGACCACTCAAAACCCGGCAGCATCGGTCCGGCCCTTCCCGGCGTCGAGCTGCGCCTCGCGGCCGATGGCGAGCTGCTGGTGAAAAGCCCCTGCCTGTTCCTCGGCTACTACAAAGACCCGGAAGCCACCTCTGCGGTGTTGCGTGACGGCTGGCTTTACACCGGCGACATCGCTGAAATCGACGCCGATGGATATGTCTACATCACCGGACGCAAGAAGGAACTCATCGTGTCGTCG
Organism: Bryobacteraceae bacterium; assembly: GCA_050013535.1. GTDB lineage: Bacteria > Acidobacteriota > Terriglobia > Bryobacterales > Bryobacteraceae > CAWACP01. Next base: position 6,122 of record JBEKFB010000242.1, read on the forward strand.
AATGGCAAGAAGATTTATCCCTCACGCATTGAGATGCTGTTCAAGACCGAGCCGGTGATCAATCAGGTGGTGCTCATCGGCGACCGGCTGCCCTATATCACCGCGCTGGTCACCATCAACACCGCTAACGCGGAAGCTCTTGCGGGAATGGGCGAGTACAAAGGGCGGGAGATGGCCGAGATTGTCTCGGCGCAACCGGTGCAACAGGCTGTCCAAAAGGCCGTCGCCAAAGCGAACCGCCAGCTTGCCGAGTTCGAGCGCGTGCGCAAGTTCCGCATACTCGAGCGCGATTTCAGCATCGAGTCCGGCGAATTGACGCCCACGATGAAGGTGCGCCGCAATCGAGTTCTGGAGAACTATCGCAGCGTCGTCAGCGAGCTCTACATGGGCCGCGAAGAAAGCCAATAAAGGACACGCGGCACAGCCGCGTCTATTCGTGCCGCAGCGTGCTCACGGGATCGATCCGCGTGGCGCGATACGCTGGCACCCAGCTCGCCAGCACGGCCACAATCAGCATCAGCGCCGACAC
>JBEKFB010000243.1:0-6619 GCA_050013535.1 Bryobacteraceae bacterium
TCATGACCAATCTTATGCGTGAAATACTTGCCGAGCGATTCGCCGTGCAGATCCTTGCCGTGGCTATCGATGTACTTGCGCGCCGCGGTATCGGGGCTGTCGTCCCCGGTCCAGTACGGGACCCCGGGCTTCACCGCGGCGATGCCCGCCTTCTGCGCACCCAGCACAACGTTGTACAGCTCAAGCTGGCGCGGTGTGTAGTGACCGTTCACAGGAATGGTGCGAGTGATGTCACTGGCGTATCCGGCGCATTCGCCCGCAACGTCCATCACCACCAGTTCCCCGCTCTCCATCCGCCGGCGGTTCTCGGAGTAATGCAACACTGCGCCGTTGGGACCGGAGCCGATGATGGGCGCGTAGGCCCAGCGTTCGCAGCCGTGGTCGATCACGGTTTCCGACATTACCGCCGCAAGCTGATACTCATAGAGTCCCGGCGCGATTGTTTTCCATGCGACGCGATGCGCGGCCAGACTGACGTCGGTAGAGTGCTGAATCGCTTCGATCTCACCAGGTGATTTCTTCACGCGAAGATCGGTGATCATTGGTGCCGCATCCTGCACCGTGCGCAAGGGAGCCAGCGATTTCAGCGCGGCGGTGTGCGAGTCATCGGGAAGCGCATAGACTTTTTCGGATGTCTCGATCGCTTTAGCGAACTCGGATTCGAACCGGCCCAAAGGCAGGACGTAGTCGAAGCCGGTGCGCGCGCGAACGCCGGCGTCTTCCGCCGAGGCGTGGCGTCCCGTGTACCGCTCCCGTGTTTCATTGTGCGCGGGCAGGAACAGCGTCGCTCCCGTGTGCGTGAACAGCACCACTGCGCCGGGTTCGGACCAGCCAGTGAGGTAGTAGAAATTCGGTTCCTGATGGAATCCGTCGAGCTCCTCGCCGACTTCCGCTTTGCCGAAAAGAACCAGAGTGCCGTCGAGCTGCTTCTCAAGGCTGGCGCGTCGCGCTGCAAACTCGGCGGGCGTGATGGCGGCAGCGATGCAAAGGCAGAAGCCTGGCCACAGTGCGGCCATCCTGCTTGTTCGGCCCATGAGTGCAAGTATATCGGGGCCGCAGTGGTTGGGTTGACGGACAATGGCTTCCTGATGGGCCTATAGCATCGTCAGCGCCGTTATGAGGCCAATAGCTGCGTAGATTGCGCGGTAGCGCACCTGGAGCCGCCGGACGCTCTCGAAAGTAAGGCCCGCGCGCCATGCTTGAAACGACCAGAAGAGATGCAGGGGCAAGAATGCGGCGATAAGGAAAAGCGGGCGTGGTGCGGTGTCGCTGACGGCCAGCACTATCAACAACACGTCGGCGATCATAAAGAGGACGACGCTGGCGGCAAAGCTCCGAGCCTTGCCGAACGTCACCGCGTTGGTCCTGATCCCATTGATCAGGTCCCCCTCGCTGTCCCGAGTCTCGTGGGTCAGGTGGCCTGCCACAAACGTCAGCGCAAAAAAGCAGCCGAGCACCAGGCCGCGGCCGTCAACAGCGCTGAATACCGAGTAACCGAGCAGGAAGTGTAGGAGGCCACCGGCGAAGTGAAGGGCCGAGTTGGCGATGGGGATCCCCTTGATGTGGACCCCGGGGGCTGAATATAGCGCGCTGAGCCCGGCAATCGCCAGAGCGATGGTCAGGGTTCGCGAGCCCAGCGGGCTCAGCAGCAGGAGGCTCAGTGCGAGCAGGGTCATCCAGAGAGATCCGATCCAGGCGCGTCCGATTCCCCGGTTCGTGAAGACTCCGCTCATCCGGTTCGGGTCGAGGAGATCGGTATTCATCCCCGACCAATCATTGAGCACGAAGACATGGGCCACCAAACAGGCGTTGCCGGCTGCGAGCAGCACTATCGCCACGGCCTTTTCGGCGGTCAGGTGGCCCATAGAGAAGACAGCCCCCAGCAGCGGCGAGCCTTCCAGAACGAGCACCTCACCGAATCGAATGCAGGACAGCAAGCGGGGAAGCGACCATACCTGCCTTTGGCCGGCAATAATTGTTCCAGGAGCGGCTTGCATCACCCTCCACCGCAGGCTGCAAGCCCAATGTTTCCGCGACACCTCGTGGCGGAACGACGATGTGTCGTCTCGATATAAAGCCTGAGCCAGAGCGCATAACCGACGTCCTCCGACCAATAAAACCTGCGCACTGATGCCGTGAGATCGTTGTGATAAAGGAGCGGCGGTGATTGGCGCAGCGATGAGAAATCGTCGCGAGAAAACGCCCGAAGCAGGTCGAGGACTTCGGCCGAAGCGGGGGCCGGGCCAGCGCCCATAAAGCCCCGCAACATCCGGGCGGCGGCGACCCAGACTTCCTGTCCGGGCACCGGCGATCGTAACCGCGCGGGTGGCAGTTCGAGTGCGCAGCCTGCCTGCTGCAAGTCGGTCTGGCGCAGGATAGGAACTAAAGGAGCCGTCTGGTAGTAGACCCAGATACCGTCATCCGCGATCGACCGCCCGAGCGCGCGACACAGTGCGTGAGCCGCCGGCGGGTCCGCTTTCGCCAGGAGCATGAACACGTGCATCTGGATGCCTATGTCGGCGGGGTTCGGGTCCTTGCCCGGATTGATGCACTGGTAACGATCCTGCGGTGCGAGCCAGGTGCGATATAGGCCTTCCGAAGTGCGGTACTGGCGCATGGTCGCGAGCGCAGCCGGCAACAGTCCTAGTTGCGCGCTCGGCGCAATCCTCCAAACGAGAGCAGTGTCATCGGCGTCGGGAGTGATGACGCAACCAAGGACGCCGATGGTAGGCGCGTCGGGCCGGCCGTGATAACGGACCAGACCTCCGGCCTCGATCTGGCCCGCAAGAAAATGCCGCGCCCGCTCCACGCCGTCATTCAAGCCGGTTTCCGCCGCCACCGGATTAAGGAGGTCGATCAAGAGGGCGGTAAGGAAGGTGTTCATCTCCTGTCGTGGACGCTGGAAGCGAGTTTCAGCAGTGTACGAGGTTAGCCAATAACCCGGGGCCTGCTGACGGCTGGTGAGAAGGGCAGCTGCCCGACGGGCACTGAGAGCGAGGTCTGCATTCTCTCCGCCAGGCCCCGTGCCGGGAGCGGTCTCGCTGCGCGGGGGCGCGGCAGGCGGCGTTGCCACTACGGTGAAGGGCCGCTCATCCAGGAAGCGTGGATTGCCGCCGGGATACGCTCTCGCGACGGCGGCGAGATCGTGCTCGCCGCTGGGAAGATTGTATGTGGGGACAGTGAAACGCCATCCGCTAAGGCTCGCCACTGCGGGGGTCTTGGTGACGCCGAGGCGGCCTAGAAAGGTCCGCGTCGATGCTATCGGTTTGCCATCGATGAGAACGATCACATCCCATGGCGAGCGGCCATCGGCAAGTGCCCATCCGGCGACGTCGATCTTCTTCCCGGCGGCGACTTCGCGGACCTCGCCGTTAATTGTCGTCATGCTGTCAATGGCGCCGCGCATGTCGACCGCTAACTCGGCGGGTGCCGGCGCATGCCGCAGCTCGGCGACGAAAGGAGCGTTCCGGAGGTCCCACACCGCCCCGATCGCATTCGGTTTCCCGGCGGCGAAGATCGCTCTGTCGCTTGCGCCGGTGTACCAGAAGGCGCCGATCGCCTCAATCGCGATGGCCGCGATACACGCCACCACGAACGCAATGCGGCCCGCACGGCGCAGTGAGGTGAAGATCGGCGGCAGCATCCAGAGTAGAACCGGCAGCAGATCGGTCAGCCAGCGCGGCCCCCAGGAATCGCCCTGCCTCCAGTCCGCCTTCGCGTAAAGCAGCAACTCCAACACCACGGCGATGCCCGCAGCGACGGTGATGCCGCGGGCGCTGCGATCACGGAACGCCTGTCGCAGGCGGAAGGGAACAAACAGGAGGAACGGAGAGAAAATGAAGAGTCCCTTTGTGGGGCTGAACAACAGTCCCGCGAGGCCGGAGAGCAGGTCGTGTTGGAAGAAGGCTGGTTTGCCCCTAAGCCCGTAGCCGCCAGCCACATTGCCCGCAACCCCCAGGTTATAGATCAGCACCAGACTCACTGGAACCGCGGCCGCCGCCGCCAGCACGGGCGTCAGGCGTCGGGCCCACCAAAAACCGTAAATCAAAAGCGCCACCGCCAGGATGGAATCGGGCGGACGGTTGCATGCGATGAGTCCGCAAAGTAGGCCTGCCGCGAGCGCCCTATAGGCGGTGCACGGCCCGGTGAGCACTAACATGGCGGCGACGATCAACAGTTCGCCAAGCCCGTGCTGCCACAGGGCCTCACTGCTGATGACCCAAGTGGTGGTACCGAACGCATAGGCGAACGTGAGCGGGAGAGCCAGGTGGCGCTCTGCTCGCCGCCGTAGCAGCAGATAGAGCAGCGCGCTCGATGTCGCGGCCAACAGCGATGCGGAGAGCTTCTCCATGATCCATGCGATCCGATCCATCTGCTGTTGATCCCAGCCCGTCGCCCGAAGATAGACCACTGCCGGCAGATACAATGGCGCGAGGATTACCGGAATAACCACAGGGTAAAGAGAGAGAGCGTGACCTCCACGGCCTCGGACGATCCAATAGGCGGAGGCGCCACGCCCCTGCGCTGTAATAGTCGAGATGGGATCCAGCAGGAGTGTGTGGTACCGCAAGATACCAAAAGGAAGATACCGGTCCGGGTAGGTATCGCCGGCGCTGATCGACCGCAGGTTTGCATTGTAGACCAGCAGACACAGCAGGCAAACCGCCAGACCTGTCCAAAGGTCGCTGTGAGGTCGCGTTACGGCGGCTGGCGCAGGCGCGGCAGCGTTGGCGCCCAACAGTTCCCGTCTCGGCGTTGCGTTGGCTCCCATACGGTTCGATAATGTCCTTGACCCAGCAAGTGGGCTGTGCCGCACTGCTTCCCATGCTTCGCGAGACGGCGCTCTGAATTGTGTGGCCGCCTTCCGGAGACTCTCAGGGAAACGCTAATTGTAGCCCACTCTGCGCGAATGCTCCCAAAGCTGAATATCATCGTGATGCTGCCACCGGTTCCCCGCGGGTAGAGTGGACGCCGCGCGCCCTGGCACGCCAGCCTCGCGCTACCATCACAGGTATGCGCAGTAACTGGATTGCCGCCAGAATGAAAGATCCCATCCGGACGCAGCTCCATTACGCCCGCCAGGGGATGATCACCGGAGAGATGGAGTTTGTCGCGAAGCGCGAGGGCCTGAACCCCGAACTAGTACGCGACGAGGTCGCCCGCGGACGCCTCATCATACCCGCCAACATCAATCACAGCAACCTTGAGCCGATGTGCATCGGCGTCGCCTCGCGCTGCAAGATCAACGCGAACATCGGCAATTCGGCCACCGCGTCGAATATCGACGAAGAGCTCGAAAAGCTGCGCTACGCCGTGCAGTATGGGTCCGACACGGTGATGGATCTCTCCACAGGCGGCGACATTCCGCGCATTCGCAAAGCGATCATCTCGAATTCGCCGGTGCCCATCGGAACGGTGCCCATTTATGAGGCACTCTCGCGCGTGCGCCGCGTCGAGGACCTGACCATCGACGTGCTGCTGGAAGTGATCGAAGAACAGGCCGAGCAGGGCGTCGATTACATGACCATCCATGCCGGAGTGCTGGTGCAGTACATTCCTTTGACCACCCGGCGCGTTACCGGCATCGTCAGCCGCGGCGGGGCCATCCTTGCCGAGTGGATGGTGAAGAATCATCGCCAGAATCCTCTGTATGAACATTTCGACCGCATCTGCCGCATCTTCCAGAAGCACGACGTCAGCTTTTCGCTGGGCGATGGACTGCGTCCCGGCTCGCTCGCCGATGCCAGCGACCAGGCGCAATTCGCCGAGCTGAAGACGTTGGGCGAGCTGACGAAAGTCGCGTGGGATTACGACGTGCAGGTGATGATCGAAGGGCCCGGCCACATTCCCATGGACCAGATCCAGCTCCAGGTGGAAAAGGAAATGGAGATGTGCCATGAGGCGCCCTTCTATACGCTGGGCCCGCTGGTCACCGATTTCGCGCCCGGCTACGATCACATCACCAGCGCCATCGGCGCAGCCATGATCGGGTGGCACGGCGCATCCATGCTCTGCTACGTGACGCCGAAGGAGCACCTCGGCCTGCCCAATCGGGAAGACGTGAAAGCCGGTATCATGGCGTACCGGATCGCCGCGCACGCAGCCGACATCGCTCGCAAGCGTCCCGGCGCGCGCGACCGTGACGACGAGCTTTCCCGCGCCCGCTACAAGTTCGACTGGAACAAACAATTTGAGCTGTCGCTCGATCCCGAAACGGCGCGGTCCATGCACGACGAGACGTTGCCCGAAGAAGGCTTCAAGGACGCGGCATTTTGCTCGATGTGCGGACCGAAGTTCTGCTCAATGAATAAATCGGCGAAGACGGAGGAGTTTACCGAAGCGGATGCCGCAGCGGTACTGGCGCGGATCGAACCGGTTAAATCGGGAGCGGCAGCCGACTAGCCGTGGCCGAGGTACATGATCCAGCCGACGGCAAACAGCGCAACACAGAAATACCCGAAGCAGCGTAGGCCGTAGCGCAGGCGGTCGTGATCGGTTTTCTTGCTCACGATGCCGAGCACGATGGAACTAAAGATGGCGAATAGCAGAGCCGCCTCGAAGTGAGTGACACTAAGCTTCGGCATCAGTCCTTCTTCCCGATGGCGATTTCGTAGGCGTC
>JBEKFB010000244.1:0-6597 GCA_050013535.1 Bryobacteraceae bacterium
TGAAGCAGATTAAGCGCGACATGGAAGCGACAACTCCCATGGACCGCCTGCTGTGCGGCGATGTCGGCTTCGGCAAGACCGAAGTCGCCATGCGCGCAGCATTCAAAGCACTGGGCGATGGGAAACAAGTGGCTGTACTCGCTCCCACCACGGTGCTCGCGTTTCAGCACTACGAGACTTTTCGGCGGCGCTTCGCCCAGTTCCCGGTACGCGTCGCTATGCTGTCGCGCTTTGTCTCGTCGAAAGATCTGAAGCAGTCGCTGACCGACATCGCGGAGGGCAAAGTAGACGTCGCCGTGGGCACGCATCGGCTCCTTTCGAAAGACGTGGAGTTTCGGGATCTCGGCCTTCTGGTCGTCGACGAAGAACAGCGCTTCGGCGTCCGCCACAAGGAGAGGCTGAAGCAACTTCGCAAAGACGTCGACGTGCTCACCATGAGCGCCACGCCGATCCCGCGCACGCTGCACATGTCGCTGCTGGGCATTCGCGACATGTCGGTGATCGAAACGCCGCCGAAAGACCGTCTGGCGATTCACACGGTGGTCGCACATTTCGATCCCGATCTGATCAAGACCGCGATCGAGCAGGAGCTGAGCCGGGGCGGGCAGGTTTATTTTGTGCACAATCGCGTGGACACCATATTCATGCGAGCGGCGATGATTCAGGAACTGGTGCCCGGCTGCCGCATCGGTGTGGGGCACGGTCAGATGGGCGAATCGGATCTGGAAAAGGTGCTGCTCCAGTTCATGCGGCACGAAAGCGATGTGTTCGTCTGCACGACGATCATTGAGAACGGTATCGATGTGCCGCTGGCCAACACGATTCTCATCGAGAACGCCGAACGCTACGGCCTCTCCGAACTGTATCAGCTTCGCGGGCGCGTGGGCCGTTCCAATCGCCGTGCGTACGCTTATTTGCTGGTGCCCGCCGACACGGAGTTGAGTGAAGTGGCGCGCAAACGGCTGGCCGCTCTGAAGGAGTTCAGCGATCTCGGCGCCGGATTTCGCATCGCCGCACTCGATCTTGAACTGCGTGGCGCGGGCAACATTCTGGGCGGACAGCAGCACGGGCATATCGAATCGGTCGGGTTCGATATGTATGTCCGGCTGCTTGAGGAAACCGTGCACGAGCTCAAAGGTGAGGAGGTGCCGCTCGAAGTGCACTCCACATTGAATCTCGGCCTCGACATTCGCATCCCGCCCGAGTACATCGCCGAGGAACATCAGCGCCTGCGCGCCTACAAGCGGATCGCCGACGTACGCACGCAGGACGACGCCGAAGCGGCTCGCGCCGAATTGGAAGATCGCTACGGCCCGCCGCCGGAAGCCGTCCTCAGTCTGCTGCGATTCTCAATGGTGAAGAGCCGCGCGCAGCGTCTGGGCATTGAAGCTGTCGACCGCCGCCAGGGCGTGCTCAACGTGAAGTTTCACAAAGAGACGCGCATCGATCCGATGCGGCTCATGGAAATCGTACAGGCGACCAAAGACGCGCAGTTCACCCCCGCCGGTGTGCTCCGCCTGCCGCTGGACGGAGCGGCCACACCCGGAGCAGTCCTGGAGTTCCTGGATCAGCGCTTGGCGCAGTTGGCGCCGGGGTGAAAGCATTCAGCCTGCAATTTCGAACTTGTTCATAAGCGCGGCCTTGTAGTCTGCCGCGCGCCACGCAGGCGTATCCGGATCCAATCCAAGGAGAGCGGCAGCAGCTTCGGCCACCCGAACCTTAACGTCGCATTCATCCAACATCGCGAAGAGCTTCGGAAGAAGGCGTCGATCCTGGCGCTTTCCCAAGCCGATCGCGGCTTCCTCGCGGACATCCTCGTTTTCATCATCAAGGCATCGAAGGAGGACCTCACGAATCTCCGGAGAGTCAACGTCGCCTTGCACTCCAAGGCCAAAGACGGCCCAATCGCGAGCACCCGCGTCCGTATCGGAGGTCAGTTTCAACAAACCGCCTACCGAATGAGGGTCATTCGGGAAGCACCCAAGAGCGCAGGCTACGGCGTGGCGTACGTCCTCATCGGGATGATCCTGATAGCTGAGGATCAGAGGAACCGCCTTGTCGTTGTCCAAATGGCCGAGTGCGTGAATGGCCGAGAGAAGGACAAGTGAATCCCGCTCGCCTTCCAACATCTTCGTGATGAGTGGGTATGACTCGTTGCGAAACATCCGTTCTGGCCCGCGTTGGAGCTGGCACAGGACGTCTGCTGCTCGCGCTCTCTTCAGCGGATCGTGCGACGCACACCATTCCGCCGCATGATCGAAGATCTCGCGGCTACCATCGAGACGCAAGGCGTGGACTGCCGCCCACGGTTCATCGGCATCGTAGTCACCGAGGAGTGTCCGCTCAAACAGCGCCGCGATGTCTGACGCATGCATAAAACCCCACCTGAAGTATCACATTGATTGTCCCAACTCAACGGTGTACCGCGCCCATCCCTTGCAGCACGGCCTTAGCCGCTTCTACACCCCGGTACTGCGCCTCCTCGAAGATGGAAATCCCGCTCAAATCCGAATTGGCGAAGTAGACGCGGCCGAGCGGCTTTAGCCAGCGCGCGCGATCATCGCCGAACTGGAAACCAACCGACGGGCGCACCATTGCATGGCCCATCCTCATGATGTCGATACGCGAGACGCACGCGCGAATGTCGGGATGCACGCGTTCGAGGTCGTCGAGGATGCGCCTCTCGAAGAAGGCCCAGTCGTGCGCCAGCAAATATCGGCGAGCCTGCTCGGGCGTGAATTCGGCCAGCGAATAATACCAGGTCCAGACGGTGCGCTCGCGATAACTGGCCACGCTCATGTGCGTCGCGTTCACGTAGCCGAGGGACAGCGAATCGTAATCGACGTTGTCCCATGCCGGTTCCGCGCCCTCCAGTTCGCGGGGCAAGCGATCCAGCCGCAGATTGGCCGTGAACCAGGGCGAGTAGACGAAACCGGTAGCCGGCGGGGCACCCTCGATGATGTAGTGTGCGAGAAACGTCGGTGCAGCAAAGATGACGAAATCGCCCAGGTATTCCACTCCAGCGGCGCCGTCGGCTCCAACGGTGAGCACTCTGTATTTCGATCCCGCGCGGGTCACCCGAAACACCGCCTGCCCCGTTTGAATGTACGAAGCCAGCTTGGCGATAAGCCGCCGTGCGATCCAGCCGTTCCCTTCCGGCCAGGTGAGCGGCCCTTTGTCGTCAGGCGCGCGCGAAGCGAAATAATGCACGCCCGCCCATGCCGACGTATTGCGCGCCAATGCGCCGTAATCGTCGCGGCAGGCGTAATCGAGATACCAGCGCAGATAGGGCGAATCGAAGCGATTGTGATCGAGCCAATCGGACACGGAGATGCGATCAAGATCCGACGGCTTCGACCCTCGCGCGATCGGAATGGTGAAGTCACCCGAAGCCCGAAATTCCGCCATGCGCGCTTCGAACGCCCGGAATTGTTCGCGATCTTTCGCCGTCAGGCCGATATGCGGCTCGATATCTTCCTGCCATCGGCCATGCAGAAACAACCGCTCCTGCGGCTCAAAACAGAGATAGCGCTCGTTCCACCGCCCGTTTTCATCCAGCACGCCGAGTTCGCGAAACAGCTCGCGCACCAGTTCGACGCCGGCATCGGGAACAGGAACATAATGTGCCGCCCACGGGTACGCGGTGATGTCGTTTTCGCCCCAGCGCGCGTTGCCGCCGGGCTGCCGCTCCATTTCCAACAAGGCGAAATCGCGGAATCCGTTCCGCTGCAGCCACCATGCAGCGCTGAGGCCGCCGATGCCGCCGCCAATAATCACGACCGGCGTGCGAACCTGCCGTTGAGGCTGCGGGAAACTCGCGCCATCGCGAATGTGGTGCCCGAGAATGAACGCCTCATTGACGAACCCGCCTTCGATCTTTCGCTCGGCTTTCAGGGTCAGGCCAACCAGGCCCGCCGAGAGGAACGCCCGCCGGTTCAATGTACGATATCCTTCCAGTCGCGCTCGTAATAGTGAACCAGCACCTGATTATTCAGCCGGTTCGGCTCGGCCGCGACGGGCAGCATGTCATTCGGGAACACGAACATTTCGCCGACATTCTGCATGGAGAGAAAACGCAATCCCGAGGGCAACGCTTGCGGCAGCTTGAAATCCTCGAAGCCCGCCAGCATGAAACCCCATTCGCCGAACGACGGCACGTAGACGTGATATGGCCACGTCTTCAGCCCCGCCTCTTTCAAGGTGTCTGCAATGCACCAGTACGATTGCCGCGCGAACAGCGGCGACGTGCTCTGCACGACGGCGAGTCCTCCGCGTCGCAAATGCCTGCCGAGCAGGCGATAAAAAGCCGTCGTATATAGCTTGCCCAGCGCGTAGCTGGTGGGGTCGGGGAAATCGACCACGACAAAATCGAACATCTCCTCATTGCTGTCGAGCCAGGGAAATGCATCCGCATTGATGACGTGCACGCGCGGTTGCGTGAGTGAATGTCCATTCAAACCGGAGAGCACCGGATGCGTGGAGAACAACCTCGTCATCTCGGGGTCGAGATCCACCAGCGTTATGCTCTCCACCGCCGGATACTTCAGGATTTCGCGCACGGCCAGGCCATCGCCGCCACCCAACACCAGCACATGCCGTGCCCCGGGAAGAGATGCGAGGCCCGGGTGTACCAGCGCCTCGTGATATCGATATTCGTCGCGTGAGCTGAACTGCAAGTGGGAGTTGAGAAACAGCCGCAGATCATCCTTCCACTTCGTGAGGACGATTCGCTGATAGCGCGTGTTGCGGCTAAAGATGACATCGTCCGCGTAGAGGCTGTTGTCGGCCGCCGAAGAGATTCTCTCGGCATAGGCCATGCCGGTGCACAGCGCCAGCACCACCACGATGCAACTCGCACGCAGGGAACGAATCCGGCCGATCTGCTCCTGAAAGAGCCACGTGGACCACAGTGCCACACCCGCGTTCATCAGCCCGAACAGCATTGCCGACCGCACCAGCCCCAGCTTCGGAACCAGCAGCACCGGAAAAAGAATCGACGCCCCCAGCGCGCCCAAATAGTCGAACGTCAGAACACGCGCCACCAGATCGCGAAACTGGAAGCGATCTTTCAGAATTCGCATGAGCAGGGGAATCTCCAAGCCCACCAGAATCCCCACCGCCAGCACCACCAGATATAAGATCAGCCGGAACCCTTGGGTATACGCGAAGGCCAGAAACAGCGCGGAAGATGAGAAGCCGCCTACCACCGCCACCATCAGCTCGATGGAAACAAAGCGAGCCACCAATCCGCGCACCAGATATTTAGACAGGAAACTACCCGCGCCCATGGCGAATAAATAACAGCCGATAATGGTGGAGAATTCGAAGACGCTGTCGCCGAGCAGATAACTGGCCAGCGTCCCCGCGATCAGCTCATAGATGAGCCCGCAGGCGGCGATTAAAAAGACAGAGATGAATAGAGCAACAGTCAAACTTTAGTGAACGGCCGCGGCAATAATGATACAGATGCCAATCGACATCGCGCCCAGCAACACGGCCAGCGCGAGGTTCTTGTCGTGTACAATCTCCGTCCACAGATGGTATGGCGTTGCCCGATCGATAATCCAGAACGCCAGCACGAAGATGAGAATACCGAGGGCTGCGTAAACAACCGCGCCCACGAGATAACCAAGGTGAAAATCGCTCATATTTACTTGCCTCCAATGTAGCGGTGGTAGTAACCGTAAGTGGACCGGTATGCGCCGGGATTGTCGCGCACGGTCTTGGGGACGTTCTCCACCTGATTGATACGCGTCAGGCTCCAGCCGTTGTACTCGGCCATGCCGGTCATGCCCAGCACGAGCACACCCCACCCAATAAACAAAGGACTGAAACTCAATTTCCACCTCCCTGTACAGGCGCGAAGTCGCTCTCCTGCCACCTTGCCTTCTCAAACGCCCCAATGCGCATGGTCGACAAAATCGGCGGGACCATCAGCAGCACCAGCGCGATCAGGAAGAACGAGTAATTTGGTACGTCGCGGCGGATCGCAATATCGTAACTCATATATGACGCCTGCTTCGAATCCATCTCTGGTTCAATGCGCAGATAGTAATGGCCGGAAGGGACGGCCGGTATACTCACTGAATCTGATTGCTGCCCTTCGGACCAACTCTCGCCGTCCTCGATGCCATGGTAGTAACTCACCTCGCGGCCAAAGTCCCAAGCGCGGCCGGTGTCCTGATTGATCAGCGCGAGATCGAAATACGCCCAGTTGTTGTCGAGATCGGTGTGAATCTCTAACTCGACGTTCGACGGACGGCCTTTCAGCTCGAAGACCGGAGTCACAAACGACGGTTCGCCGCCGGCACCTGTGGAGAAAGTGTACCGGTTCGAATACACGTCTTCGCGCCGAGCCGACACTGTGAAGTAGAACATCACCGCAGCCAGCGCCACCGCCATCCACAGGAAGGTCCGCCACATGGCGCCCGCGCGCCCCTGGTGCGGCGACGGCTGATTCGCGTAAACGCCAACAGCGGGATTCGGCCGGCCCGGAAGCTGGAACGCCTTCCAAATTTGAGTGCCTGTCCAGTACTCACCCAGCGACCACACCATCTCGCCGTCCATCGTCTCGCCGGAAACCATTCGAGGAGGTGC
>JBEKFB010000245.1:0-7406 GCA_050013535.1 Bryobacteraceae bacterium
GCGGTCGCCGCGGAATACGGATACGGCCGCATCGAGGACCTGCACGCCGCTCTCGGCTACGGCAAGTTCTCGCCTCGCCAGGTGCTGCAAAAGATCGCGCCGGACAAAGTTCCGGTGGAGGCGCCCGAGCCGCCGAAACCAGTTCCCGGCGCGACTCCAGGACAGGCCGATGAAGATCTGGTAGTGAAAGTCCGGGGCGTGGACGATCTTCTGGTTTATCGAGCCCGGTGCTGCAACCCGATTCGCGGTGAATCGATTGTCGGATACGTGACACGCGGCAAGGGAATCGCGGTTCACTCCGTCAACTGCGCGAATGTGCAAAACCTGATGTACGAGGTGGAGCGGAAGATTGATGTGGAGTGGGCGCGCGCGGTCAGCGAGCCGTTCAACGTGAAGATGGTGATCCAGACTGACGATAGGCCTGGCATGCTCAATCAACTGACCTCGGTCTTGTTCCACGAGCAGAGCAATATCCGCAGTCTGGAAGCCCGCCAGGACGACAAGCGCAGCGGCGATGGCGCGGTGGTGGAAATGACCATCGAGATTCGCGACAAGAAGCAACTGGAGCGCGTAGCGTCGGCGGTCCGCCGTATACCGGGCGTGCGCGACGTGGAGCGCGTGCAATGACCGCGGCAAAGGCCGAGCCGGAGCACATCGCCATTTCGAAATCGAAGGGCATCAGCATCGATTGGCGCGATGGCCATCGCAGCGAGTACACGGTGGCGCTGCTCCGCGACGAGTGCCCGTGCGCGGGTTGCACCGGAGCACACGGCACGGAGCCGCAAAAGACAAATTACTCGACCCCGCCGAAAGAGGCCTTTCCGATGTTCAAACCCGTGCTGAAGATGGCAAACATCGAGGAAGTGGGCCGCTACGCCGTGCGCATCTACTGGAATGACGGGCACAGCGCGGGCATCTATTCGTTCGATCATCTGCGGTCGATTTGCCCGTGCGCTGAGTGCCGCGAAGAAAAAGGATAAGAGTAGTAAAAAGAATGGAGGGATTAAGGCGAGATGCGATATCGCGCGCTGTGAAGATCCGTCCGCTGGAGCATCGGTCCTGGTCAGTAAATCCCCGGGTCCTGCGGATTCATGGCATTATCCGGGTCTTCCATGATGAGCTTCCACGTATCCTTCGAATTCGTCATGGGGTCCATGGGAACCTCGCGCAGGTAGCCGTCGCTGACCAGATCGTCCAGAGTCTGCGGCGCTTTCTGCTTGTCGTAGGTGTACTCGTCAATCATCGAACGCATCGTGAAAAGATTGCTGCGCAGAACGCTTTCGCGCGAGCGGGTGATGACGTGGTTATATATGGGTACGGCGATGGAGATGAGAATGGCGATGATCGCCATCACGATCATCAGCTCGATGAGCGTGAAGCCGCGCCTGCGGCGCAACCGCTGAATCATTACCTCACCACTCCGAATAAGCCGTGCCATCGGGAGCTTTTTCCGTGGTGGTGGTGTAGACGTCAAACACGTTCTGGCCGCCCCAACTGGTGGACGTCGGGTCGTCCTGCATGCTGCGCTTGCCCCACTCGCGCGAATTGGTAAAGGGGTCTAAGGGAATCCGGCGCAGGTAACGTTTTTTCGTATCCACGCTCCCCGCCATCTTCACGCCGTCCACCAGAACATCGAGGCTTTCCGGGTAACCATAGGTGTCGATTTTCGTCTGGCCCAGCTTGCCGGCATCCGAATCGTCCTTGTATTTATCGATCGCTCTGCGCATTTCCACCAGCGCGTTGCGTAAGGCCACCTCCCGGTCGCGGCGAAGCTTGTACCGGGCCAGCGGAACGGCCATGGTGGAGAGAATCAGCAGGATAGTGAAGGAGACGATCAACTCCACCAGGGTGAACCCGCGCTGGTTCTTCCGCCGTGGATTCGAGAAGCCCATGCGATTATTTCACCACCACGGCGATCGCCGGAGCGGTCATCCCGATCGGTTCCTGCTTGGAATTCTTTGGCGTTATCTCAGTCACCGAAATGTTGGTCGCGCCAGGAGACATCGCCGTGAACGCGAAAGCGGCCAGCGGTCCGTTTCCACCAACGCCGGCTGCCCCGGGCAGGCGCGTCAGGTTGATGGTGGCCTCGCCGGCGTCATTGCGGATATCCACTGGGGAGTTCACCTTCTGTCCGTCGGCCGAGAGGAATTGTCCTGGCGTAATGGAATTCAATCGCAGCACCTTCGGATCCCAGCGGACGCGAAGAGCCATCGAGAACACATCCACCGCATTCTCGATAATGAGCGTCGGAACCACCGGATTGCCGACATGGGCTTCCACCGTATCCGGTGTGAATTTCACCTGAGGACCGGTCCCCACCGGACGTGGGTGCGTGAGTGGCAGCATGATTCCCGGAGGCGTCGCGCCAGGCAGGGACATCACCGGCGCAGTGGATACCGGCGACGTGGGCTGCGTGACTGCGGCTGTGGTGACCGGTACAGGCTCGGTCGAGGGCGTTGGCGTGGCCCCGGTGGCTGGCGTGGCCTCGGTAGTTGACGCCGGCACTGGAGACGGAGCTTCTTCGGGGTGCGAATAACGAAGCTGGATCATCTGGTCGGTGCCGGCGGCAACGTCGCGCAAATTGAGGTCGTCCACGGTCTCCGCCCGCACAATATGTGGAATGACGGCGATGAGCAGTTCTTCCTTGTCCCGCTCCTTGTGCGAGTTACCGAACAGGAACTTGCCGAGGATGGGAATATTGACCAACCCGGGAATGCCGCCGCTGCTATCGATATCGTTCGTGTTCAGCAACCCTCCGAGGAGCGTGACCTCGCCATCGCGCACCCGAATATCGGTGGTGCTTTTTTTCTGTCCGATCACCGGCTCGTTCACGCCCGTGGAACCGCCGAAGTTCTGCTCGCTGACGACGCTGGAAACATCCACCTCGAGATGCATGCTCACCTCGTTCGTCCCATGGATGTACGGTTGCAGCGTGATGTTCACGCCCACGTCCGCGTACTGGAAAGTGTTTTGCACCAGCCCGCTCACGCCGACTCCGGCAATAGCCGACTGCGTGCTGCCGCTGGCGAACGGGATCTTCGAACCGATGTTCAGAGTCGCTTTCCCGCCGTCCACCGCGCGCAACTGCGGCGACTGCAATACTCGTGTGTCGCTGTCGGAAAGCACGGCGTTCAACAGAGCGTTGGGCAACGATGCGGAAAACTGATTGATGCTGATGTGGTTGAGCGGGTTCGTCGTTGTTGGGGTCGTTGTGGTTGCGCCGGTAGTGGTGCTTGTCGAAGTGGCGTTTGTTGTCGGCGTGTAGGTGATGGGCACCGTCAGACCGGTGCCGGAACCGCTCTCGATAGTGGCCTGCAGATCGCGAACGTGAGTGGTGTTCACGTCCAGCACCAGTACGTCTACCAGCACTTCCGGCTTCGCTTTATCGAGGTCATGAATCAGCTTCTCAACCAGCCCCAGCTCGTCCACGCTGCACCGCGCAACCACTGCGTTGATTGCGGCCGCCTGATAGAGACGCCGGCAGTCGGTGACACTGCGGAGAGCGGTGATGATTTCGGTGAGGTCCTGGGGAGTGGTCGGATTCTGCAGATAGAAGGTCTTTACCGCTACGTTCCCATAATCGCGGCGCTTGGTCGGATTGTCGTCGGCCACAAAAATGGCGTTCGATGTAATTGGCTTCCAGAACGTGTGCGTGATGAGCCCGATGTAATCCAGAGCGTCCTCAAGATTGGTGTTGCTGAGGTCGAGATTGGCGTTTTTAACGGTGGGCTGGAATTGCGGATCGATGATGACGTTGATGCCCGCCAGCTTCCCCACCGTTTCGTACAGGACGCGGGGCGGCTGGTTGTTCATCTTGAGTGTGGAGATCTGCCGCTGAATCGGCTTGAGCTCGGGAATCCCTTCGATAGACCGGAGCCGCTCGTCCATCTTCTGACGCTCAATTTCAACGGGAGTCAGGCCGCGCTCCTCGGGCGGTTTGGCCGGCCCATTCTTCGCGTCCTCGACCATCTGCAGCGTGACTTTGATCTCCTGAACCAGCATCGCGGAACTCGGGTCGTCGGTGACCCCCTTCTGAAACTCCCCCAGTGCGGCATCAAGCTGCCCCTGCTGGCGCAGTGCACGTCCCTTCTGCAGCCGAACATTGCCCGCCTCAATGCGTACCCGCTGCAGACCGATCTGACCCGGCATGTTGTTCGGCTCGACGACGAGGGCTTTCTGATAAAGGTCGAGCGCCACCTCCCAATCCTTGCGGTCTTCGGCCGCCTGGGCCTGTTTCAGGAGCTGGTTCTCGGTATGGTGGCGGGTGGCGTGGAGCGCTGCCGGCAGCAGCATCATCACCGGCAGGAGCGGGAGAAGATTGCGTAACCTATTGAAAATATTCATCAAATGACGAATTATCCCGTATGCTAGAATGATGGTGCGCCATTGGATTAAACGCTACAAAGTGATTGACGTTGTTTAGCATTGTGGCGTGGAAGGCATTTTTTGGCCGTGGCGGAAACCCGCATCAAAATCCTCGCCGACAATCGTAGTGCGTCGCACAACTACCACCTGTCGGATCGTTACGAAGCCGGCGTGGCGTTGACCGGGACCGAGGTGAAGGCCGCCCGCGAAGGGAAGATTCAACTGAAGGACAGCTTCGCGGAAGTGAGCGGCAACGAGGCCTGGCTGGTGAATGCGCACATCAGCCCCTATTCTCACGGCAACCGCGAGAATCACCTGCCGGAGCGCCGCCGCAAGCTGCTGCTGCATCGCCAGGAGATCGACAAGCTGCAGGGCGAGACGCGGGAAAAGGGGCTCACATTGGTGCCCACGAAAATGTATTTGAAAAATGGCCGGGTGAAGTGCGAGATCGCCATTGGCAAAGGCAAAAAGTTCCATGACAAGCGCGAAGCCGAGCGGAATCGCGAGGCGCAGAATGAGGCGCGGGCGGCCATCGCGCGGCACCGGCATTAGGAGGCTCGATGGACGTTGATTTGAACACTGGCCGCTTTGAAGCGGTGGAGACCGGCGCTCTGATTGTTCTTTCTTTCGAGGGAGCGCCCAATAAAACCGTGGACGCACTCACCGGGGGCTGGCTAAAGGAGCTATACGATTCGGGCGAGTTTTCCGGGAAAGCAGCGGAGACAGCGCTGCTGCACCGGCCGGCCGGGTTGCGCGCGAAGCGGCTGCTGGTGGTTGGCGGAGGGAAGGCGGAGGAGTTCACCCCCGCGCACATGCGCAAAGCGCTGGCCATCGCGGCGCGAAAGCTGCAATCGAAGAAAGTGCCGAACATAGCCTTTGCTTTAGGTGCGTTTGCAGCGGGCGACGGCTATTCATCGGCCGAGTTTGTCAGTGCCGCTGTGGAGGGCGCGATCCTCGGCGTATTCGAACCCGATCTTCACAAGACGGAATCGAAGAAAGACGAGAAGCCCGTGGAGGCGTTCGCGCTCATCGGGAGTGAAGAACTCCGCGATGCCGTTGACCAGGCGAAGATCCTCGCCGACGCGCAGAACTTCGCGCGCGAAGTGGCCAACGAACCGGCCAACCTGCTCGCCCCAGCCGATCTCGCGAAGCGTGCGCTCGATACTGCAGCGGAGTATGGTCTCGAATGTGAGGTGCTCGACCGGGATCGCATGCGCCAGCTTGGCATGGGCGCGCTGCTCGGGGTCGCCCAGGGCAGCGCGGAACCCCCGGCGCTGATCGTGCTTCGCTATGTTCCGGAGCACCCGTCCAGCGAAGATCATCTGGCGCTGGTGGGCAAGGGAGTCACGTTCGATACGGGCGGTGTCTCCATCAAGCCCGCGGACGGCATGGAGAAGATGAAATACGACATGTGCGGCGGGGCCGCGGTGCTGGGCGCCATGCGCGTCATTGCTCAGCGGAAGCCCACGGTGCGCGTAACAGCCTTGATTCCGGCGGTGGAGAACATGGTGGGCGCGAGGGCGCAGCGTCCTGGCGACGTCGTCACCACGCTCAACGGGAAAACCGTGGAAGTGCTCAACACCGACGCGGAAGGAAGATTGATCCTCATCGACGCCATCACCTACGCGCTTCAACTCGGTTGCACGCATCTTGTCGATGCAGCTACTCTCACCGGGTCGATTGTGATCGCCCTGGGCCATCATCGCACGGGCGCATTCTCAAATAACGACGAGTTCGTGGCAAAGGTGCTGGCTTCGGCCGAACGCCAGGGCGAGAAGATGTGGCGCATGCCCATGGACGCCGAATTCAAAGAACAATTGAAGACCGCCTTCGCGGATCTCGCCAACATTGGCACGCGCTGGGGCGGATCCATCACCGCCGCGTGGTTTATCCGCGAATTCGTCGCCGATAAGCCGTGGGTCCACCTGGATATCGCCGGCACGGCATACCTGGACGAGGCAAAACCGTGGATGGCCAAAGGTCCGACGGGTGTCGCCGTGCGGACGTTCGTGGATCTGGCGATGAACTGGAGCTGAGACGAATCCGGTGGATGGCTAGCGCTTCACCTGCATCGCTTCGGGGTCCCATTCGACGGCCCGATGCTCGAAGTAGCTGACATTCGAAAGTAGCGCGGGGGCTGCTGCGCGCATGCCAAACACCGCGTCTTCTACCACCGGCTGGCGCGAGCGGACGCTGGCGAAGAACCGGCCGAAGTGGTCGACGCCGTCGCTGTACCCGTGAGGAGCGGCAAACTGCTCCTCTGTGGCGGGCGCCATTGCGGCCGCAGTCGGGCGAATCACCGGATATTTCTCGTGGTACTGTTTCAGGAACTCCTCCTGCACGGCCTCCGGGAAGGTCCCGATGGTGTATCCAGGCTCGGTCTCGCGCGGATGCTTCGCCAGCGTCACGCCGTTGGACCCGATCGTCATCATGCCTTCGTCGCCGGTGAACCGGAAGCCCGAGTCTTCGCCCGTACCGCTGACGAAATTCACCCGCAGAAACAAATTGAAGGCAGCGTGATTCGGGCTCTCCGGGTAATCGAACACGCCCATCAAAACGTCGGGCACATCGCGACCGTCCTTCCAGAAACGCAAACCGCCGCTGGCGAAAACGCGCGACGGACCCAGCGATCCGGTGACGAAATGAACGCCGGAGAACAGGTGCACGAACAGGTCGCCGGCCACGCCGGTTCCATAATCCCGATAATTACGCCAGCGGAACAACCGTATGGGTTCGAAGGGGCGTTTCGGAGCGCGGCCCAGGAAATCGTCCCAGTCCACGGTCTCCGGGGATGCATCGGGTGGAATCGAATACTGCCAGGCGCCGATCGCGCTGTTGCGGTCCCACCAGGCCTCCACCGTGTTGAGCTTGCCCAGCGCCCCCGAGCGGTAAAGATCCCGGGCTTTTTCGTAAATGATCGAACTGACACGCTGGCTGCCCACCTGGAATATGCGGCCCGTAGTCCTCTGCGCTTCCACTACAGGCGCGCCGAACTCCACCCGCTGCACCATTGGCTTCTCGCAGTAGACATCTTTGCCGGC
>JBEKFB010000246.1:0-7532 GCA_050013535.1 Bryobacteraceae bacterium
TCCCGGAGGCCGGCCTCTCCTTTTTACTTCAGTCATCCAGGCTGGAGGACGCCCCCGGCGCTTGCCCCGTCCGCGGGCAAGACGCTCAAGACTCATAATCGCCTCTTCCAGTTGCTCCCGTTCCTGTCGCAGTTCCACCAGTATCTTCGCTACGTCCATTTAGGCACCTTTCATCTGCAAAATAGGCCTCCAGGGAGGCGGTCTGTTCCGAAATCAGAACACAGCTACGCATTTCCTTACAGTTACATTAGTTGTTGTACAGCATCTGAGCGCTTTTTTCAATACCCTTGTTCCGAAAACAGAACAGACCGTACCCATTCACGGCCCCCGTACCACCCGTGCGATAAACTGGCCTGAATGGAAGAAGAGGTCCTCGGCAAGGCATACGACGGCCGCCTGATGAAACGGCTGCTGTCGTACATGCGCCCATACTGGCGCGCCATTTCTCTGTCAACCGTCTTCCTCCTGATCAGCTCTTTATTGCAGGTCGCCGGTCCCTTGTTGACGCGCATTGCAGTGGACCGGTATCTGGCGCCGCGGCCGGGTTATTCGGCGGGTCCGCTTAGTTCGTACCTCTCCGCTGTCCCATGGATGGGCCTTGCCCAGCTTTCGTTCCTGTATTTTGCGACTTTAGCGGGCGGGATGCTCTTCGATTTTCTGCAGAGCTACATCATGCAGCGAACCGGCCAACTGGCAATGTTCGATCTGCGCCGCGAACTCATGGCCCATCTACAGAAACTAGACATCGCCTTTTTCGACGGCAATCCCACCGGCCGGCTGGTGACGCGGGTAACCACCGACGTGGACGTATTGAACGAATTATTCGCCTCTGGTCTGGTCACCATCGCCGGCGATCTGCTGATGCTTTTGTTCGTGCTGCTGGTGATGTTTCAACTCAGCCCGGGGATGACCGGCCTATTGATGGCGGTAACGCCGCTGGTAGTACTAGTCACCATGATTTTCCGTCGCACGGTCCAACAGAGTTACCGGCGAATCCGGGTGGCCATTGCCGCCATCAATTCTTACTTGCAGGAGCACATCCATGGAATTGCGGTGCTGCAACTCTACAATCGCGAGGCCGTGAGCCGGGCGGAATTTGACCGCGTCAACCGCGATCATATGGACGCCTATAAGAACGCGATCACCGCTTATGGCTGGTTTTACCCGGTGGTGGAGCTGCTGGGGATGCTCACATTGAGCCTGCTGCTGGCCTACGGCGGCTTTCGCATTCGGTCGGGCACCTTGTCGCTGGGTGTTCTGGTTGCCTTTTTCCAGTACGGGCTGCGATTCTTCCGGCCTATTCAGGATCTCAGCGAAAAATACAACATCCTGCAGGGCGCAATGGCGGCGTCAGAGCGGATTTTCAGGCTGCTGGACACTCCCGCGGACATCCTTTCCCAGGATCGGCCTCGTGCGCTGCCGTACGAGCCGGCTGCCGTCGAGTTCGATCATGTGTGGTTTGCTTATCGCCAAAACGACTGGGTTCTGCGCGATGTCAGCTTTCGCATCGAACCGGGCGAGACGATCGCCGTGGTGGGTCATACCGGGGCGGGCAAAACCACGCTGGCCAGCCTGCTGCTGCGGTTCTACGACATACAGCAGGGCTCCATACGGCTCGGAGGCGTGGATATTCGCCAGCTCGATCTGGGCGAACTGCGGCGACAATTCGGCGTAGTGTTGCAGGACCCATATTTGTTCACGGGCACGGTGGAGAGCAATATCCGCCTCGGCAGTGAACAAATAGATGACGCTCGTATCAGGCAGGCCGCCAAGCGAGTAAACCTGGCCGATTTTGTGGAGCGCCTTCCCGAAGGCTACCGCCAGCCGGTGCGCGAAGGTGGCAATGGGTACTCCACGGGCCAGAAACAGCTCATGAGTTTTGCGCGGGCTCTGGCGCACGATCCGCGCATTCTGATTCTGGACGAAGCGACCTCAAGCGTCGACACCGAAACCGAATTTCGCATCCGCGAGGCGCTGGATCATCTGGTGGAGGGCCGCACCTCAATCGTGATTGCGCACCGGCTTTCCACGATTCAGCGTGCCGACCGCATCCTCGTAATGCACAAAGGCCAGGTGCGGGAGACGGGAACTCATCAGGAGCTGCTCGCGTTCCGGGGCATTTATTGGAAGCTGTTCCAGTTACAGTACAAGGACCAGAGCATGCCCGTCGCGGCGACTATGGCCGGACCCACTTCACCGGGACCCAGTCCGGAGGTCGCGTAGGTTTGATGTTCGTGCGCATCGGACGTGCGCTTGGCGCGATCACTCTCCTTGGTGTTGCTGCGCTGCTCTTGTGGGATTTTTCGCCTGGCCTGTTCCCGGCTCGATCTCATGAAGTGCTGGGCGCACTTCCGCTGGCATTGATTGCGATCGCGTGGTTAGTTTTCAAAGCTGCGGAGCGTCGCTCTGAATTCGTGAAGGCGAGTCTGTTGGCTGCCGCCTTCCTTTTCTGGGCGGCCAATCAGTTCTGGCCGAATGCGCGCGAGGCAACGCTGTTCAACGATGTTGCCATCGCCCTTTTTGTGCTGGACTTGTTTCTGATGATGAGAAGCAGGCCGGAAGCCTGATCACGCGCTGGCAGGCGTTGACGCGTTTTCCTTGATATCTGTCACCCAGCCATCGGCGAGATTGACGACGCGCTGGCCGTACTCGGCGTTCCTCTCGTTGTGGGTCACCTGAATAATGGTGGTGCCCTCGTCGTTGAGGCGCTTGAACATCTCCATGATCTCCTTGCCCTGGCTGGAGTGGAGATTGCCGGTGGGCTCGTCGGCGAGAATCACTTTGGGGCTGGCGATCATCGCGCGCGCCACGGCTACCAGTTGCTGCTGGCCGCCGGAGAGCTGGTTGGGGAACAGATCCTTCTTGCCCACGATCTGAAACTTGTCGAGGATGTCGCAGACGATGCTGTCGCGCTCGGACTTCTTGATATTGCGGTAAGACAGCGGGATTTCGAGGTTCTCGTAGACCGTCAGCGAGTCCAGCAAATGGTAGCTCTGGAATACGAAGCCGAAATACTTCTTGTAGAGCTCCATGCGGTCCTTCTTGGCCATTTTGTGGACAGCATGATCGAGCAGATAATATTCGCCGGTCCACGCGCTGTCGTGCATCCCGAGCAGATGCAGCAGCGTGCTCTTTCCCGCGCCGGAGGGGCCCATGATAGATATGAAATCGCCCTCTTTCACCTCCAGATTGATGCGCCGCAGGACGAACGTCTTCGTAGGGCCGTGCTCGAAGTACTTCTCGACATTGCGTAGCTGGATCATAGGGTCTCGATTCTTATCTTATGCCGAAGCGTGAATCGCGATTCGATCGCAGGACACAACCTGCCGGCGCAAATCAAAATTGCGGCAGCGACACCAGCTTCGGCGGAGAGGGCAGAGCCGGGAGCCGAGGCGGGTCGGGAAGCTGCGGAGGCGCAAGGACACCGATGCCCTGATCGTCTACAACTCCCATGCGCACGCCGTTGGCGAGGCACACCGGTCCGTGGTCGATGAAATAGCCCGACACCAGCACGATCAGCACGATAAAGAACAACGCAAAGGCATCTACATTTCGAGGCATTACACCACTCCTACGTTACTGCTGGCTTGTTCCTCCACGATTCGGCCATCGAACAGGTGGATGGAACGGTCCGCGTAGCGCGCATAACGCGGGTCGTGCGTCACGATGCAGATGGTGGCGCCGCCGCGATGCAATTCGCGAAGCAGATCCATCACCGCTTCGCCATTAGCTGAATCCAGGTTTCCCGTTGGCTCGTCGGCGAGCAGAATGGAGGGGTCCCCGGCAAGGGCGCGGGCCACGGCCACGCGCTGCTGCTGACCTCCGGAGAGCTGAGACGGATAATGCTTCACGCGATGCAGCATGCCGACGCGCTCGAGGGCATCCTGCACACGCTTCTTGCGTTCTGCGCCGGGCATGCCGCGATAGGTCAACGGCAACTCGACGTTCTCGTACACGTTGAGATCGCCAATCAGGTTGAACGCCTGGAAAACGAAGCCGATCTCACGGTTGCGGATGCGCGCGCGTTCGGACATCTTCAGGCTTTGCACCGGCCGGCCGTTCAGCGTGTACGTTCCATCGGTGGGCGAATCGAGCAGACCGAGAATGGCGAGAAGCGTCGACTTGCCGCAGCCCGAAGGCCCGGCGATCGAAATGTATTCGCCCTTCTTGATCTCCATGTGGATCCCCGCCAGCGCATGGGTTTCCACCTCGTCGGTGACGAACACCTTGGTTACGCCATCAAGGTGAATCAAAGCCTCGCCATTGCTTGCCATTCTCGTCTCCCTGGTAAAAGTTATACGTTCCCGCCAGCCATTCGTTCCCTTTAGTTCAGCCGGATACGGTTGTAGGCATCCCAGGCGGACATGTCGGACAGGATCACCCGGTCGCCCACCTGCAAACCGTCGACAACCTCAATGGTGTTCACCGAACTGCGCCCGAGAGCCACGGTGACACGCGTCGCGCCCTTACCATCGGGGTCGATCTTGAAGAGGCCGATCTTCTGGTTGGCCTGGCCGATCACCGGCCGGCCCACGAACATCACGTCTTTCAACCGCTCGATCTCGATTGTTCCGTCGACACTGAGATCAGGCCGCGCGCCGTCGGGCAGCTTACCATCCAGGCGAACATCCACGTCCACCGTGCCGTTGGTCACCGCCGGATCGATTCGCGAAACATGCCCATCGGCGATTCCATTGCGCGTGTCGATGGACGCCACCTGACCGATCGCCACGTCCTTGGCCTGCGTCTCCGGAATCTTCAGCGTCGCTTTCAGCTTCGAGGGCTGGACAACCTTGGCGAGGATCGCGCCCGGCGCCACACGCTGGCCGACCTCCAGCAGCTTGTCCGATGTGCCGAGCTGTGTGAGCACGCCATCCACACCCGCGCGGATGGTCAACTGCTGAACCTGCTTCTTCTTGAGGTCCCAGGCGGCCCGAAGCTGTTCCACCTGCACCTGCTGAGCGGCGAGCTGCGCTTCAATCGACTGGCCGCTGATGTCCAGTTGCTGCTTGGAAAGGTCGTAGCTGTTCTTCAGTTCCTCGGCCTTGGCCACGGAGAGCTTCGTCTCCAGCTCCGACTTGAGTCCCAGCTTGGTTAATTGCTCATCGCGGTCTGCCGAAAGCGCCGCCTGCTGGTAATCGGAGTGAATCTGTTCGGTGGTTGATTTCTGCGTTAGCTGCGAGGTTTCCAGCCGGACCTTCAGATCGCGGTAGTTCGCCTCGGCGGCTTTGAGCGCCCATTCGGCGCTGTCGGCGGCAAGCTGCATGTCCGGGCTGCTGAGGACGATGATCACATCATTGGCCGACACGTTCATGCCAGGCTGCTTGTCGATCTTGTCGACGTGGCCGTCGAACTGGGCCTGAATCCAGTTCACTTCTTCGGGAACCAGCGTGCCCAAACCGCGCACCTGCCGAAGCATTTCGCCACGGCGAACGGTGTCGGGCCAGAGGGTGGACATCTCCACCGAAGGCGCGGCCGGCTTCAGACGCAACAGGAATACGCAAACCGCCGCGACGGCGAGGGCGCTGATCACGCCCCAGGTGATTCGCTTCACCGTGCGTTTGCGAGCCACTTCTTTTCCGCGAGGGACATCCATATGAGTTCATCTTCGAAGGGGCAAGTGCCGGACCATTCGAATTTGTGACGTAACTTACTGAGGGGCAGGGGATTAGAGGCGGACGCGGGGGCTGATCGCCGGGGCGGGTGTCCGTTTTCGGGACACACTGTGCGGGCGGGGGAAGGGGCTTGCACAAGCCTATGTTCATACGGCGACTGCAACTCGGGTGTCAGGGAAGATCTCGACATCCTCAACCGGGCCGTCGGGAATGCAATTCCGTCCTCCCTCAACTCCTGGACGATCATTTCCACGACTTCCTGAATATGCTTGTAGGCCTCGACCGGCGTGGCACCCCAGGTAGAGGCGCCATGCGCTTGCAGAGCCGGGCAGTGCGCGTGCCAGCGGTTCTCATCCGGTTCGACGAGAACTTTGAAAGCGTAGGTCTTCATATCGGCTACTCTGCCGGATCGGCCTTCTCAATCCGTTTTCTGAGGTTGTTGACGAGCACTCCCGCCGTATAGCTGTTACTCAAGCTCCGCCGTGAGCGTCGCGCCGCCCATCTCGGCCAACACGGCGGAGACCTTCACGGCCTTGCGGGGGTCCTTCGCGATCCAAACGGTTTCCTTTTCCGTGCCGCCGTCGGCCGATGAGAGCTCCACCTTGTATGCGTCGAAAGTACCCGCCGGAACGGTGACGCTTTCCGACCCCGTCACCTTAAGCGCGATCAGCTTCACCTTTTGTTTCTGCAGATCGAAATTGCGAAACGTTGTGATGTAGCCGTCGGCGAGCGGCAGCAATGCGATGCACTGCGCTCCGCCGGTTTCGGCGAACAGTGGACCGCCGAGGTCGACCGCGATCGGCGTCACCTTGCCATTCATGTTGATTGAGCCGGAGGCCTTGTTACCGTCCCCCACGGCGAGATCGATGGTGACGGGCCCCTGCTTCACACTGCGCTTGCGAACCACCAGCGTGGTTTTGTCGAGGGTAGCGGTGTCGACCATCTGCCCCATGGGCGTGTTCACCGCGTCACGGTGGTGGTCTCGTCAAGAGCGATCTTCTGGCCTCCCATTGCGAGGTTCGCCTTGAACTTCCAGCTGCCTGGCTGCATGGCGAGGCTGATCTCGGGAACGCCTACCGAATCGGCCTTGACGATTTTCGAGACCGTCACCGTTTTCGGGTCTACCGTGATTTCTTTCAGCCGCGCCACCACTTCCGGCGTGCCGTCGGTCTGAGCACGGCCTCCGAGATACTGCGCGAAGAACTCCTCGGTGGCCATGAACATGGCCATGTTGTTCACCGGCCGCGCGAAACCGTGGCCCTCATCGGGCGCCAGAAGATACTCCACCGGGAACCCACGATCGCGCAACGCGATGACAATCTGTTCGGCTTCGCGTCGATTCACGCGAGGATCGTTGGCGCCCTGCACCACCAGCAGCGGTGTCTTGATGTCGGCCGCCTTCGTCAGAGGAGAACGCTCCTGCAGCCAGGCCTTACCCTGCGGCGTTCCCGGATCGGCCATGCGCGCGTACATGATCTTGCGGCCGGCCTCCCAGTACGGCGGAATCGCCTCGAGCAGCGTAATGAGATTGGAAGGGCCGACGATGTCCACTGCGGCCGCGTACAAATCCGGGGTGACTGTGACTCCGGCGAGTGTGGCATACCCGCCATACGAGCCGCCGATGATGCCGAGGCGCTTCGGGTCGGCAATGCCTTCGGCCACCAGATACTTCATGCCCCAGGTAATGTCGTCCTGCATCAGGCGGCCCCATTCGCCGTTGCCCGCGTTCAGGAACTTCTTGCCGTACCCGGTTGAGCTGCGGAAATTGGGCATAAGCACGGCGTAGCCGCGATTCGCCAGGAATTGCGCGATGGGGTTGTAGCCCCAGTTGTCACGAGCCCACGGGCCGCCGTGCGGGAAAGCGATGGTGGGCAGGTTCTTCGCGGGCACGCCCTTCGGCAGGGTGAGATACGCGGG
>JBEKFB010000247.1:0-6563 GCA_050013535.1 Bryobacteraceae bacterium
GAACAAGGCTGGCCGCACCATTGTCGTCGTAACTCACGATAGTGAAGTTGCCGCGCATTGCGGGCGCATTGCTCGCATCGAGAGCGGGCGGATTGTGAGCGACCAGCCGGTTGCGCAACCGAAGAAGGCACTGGAGGCGGCGAAATGAGTGCGATTCGAGTAATCAACCACAGCGTGCGGACAATGGCACGCTTCAAGCTGCGCACCGGGTTCATGATGTTGGGCAGCGTCGTCGGCGTCGCCGCGCTGACTCTCGTCATCTCCGCCGGGCAGGCAGCCGAGCGCAAGACGATGGAGACGGTTTCCAGAATGTTTGGCGATTCGGCAATCCTGATTTTCGATGGAGGCGGCCATGTCATGGGCGGGCCGCGCGGCCAGGGAACGCGCCTGAAGCTCGATGACCTCGACGCCATCGCGAAGGAACTCCCGAATGTCGAATCGTGGGACCCGCAGCAGGGTCTCCCGGGAGGATCGGTTCGTCATGGCGATATGGCCGAGCAGGCACGCGTAATGGGCGAATCGGAACGGAGCGAGCATGTCTGGGGACGAAGGGCCTCGCGAGGCGAGTATTTCGATGCCGCCGCAGTGAAGACGGCCGATCGTGTGGCCGTGATCGGTGAGACGGTCGTAAGGAGGCTGTTTCAGGATCAGGATCCGCTTGGCGCGGAGATCCGCATCGGCTCCGTACCGTTCCGGGTGATTGGAGTGCTCGAGCCGTGGGGAACCGATCCGCACGGCATGGATCGGGACAATGAGGCGATTGTTCCCATCTCGACCCTGATGCGCCGTGTAACGAATGTGGACACGATCGCGTCGGCGAAGCTTCTGATTCGCGATTCCGGCGCGGCCGAGCGGACGCGAGATGAAATCCGGCGAATACTGCGCGAACGCCACGCCCTTGCCGCCAATGAGCCGGACGACTTCACCATCATCACGCCGGCCGAAGTGCGCGGTATGGTGGGTCAGATTCGGAAGGTCCTGTTTCTTTATCTGCCGATGGTCGCGGGCGTGGCACTGGTTGTGGGCGGGCTCGTCTCGGCGATCCTCATGCTGGTGTCGGTGAACGGACGTACCGCGGAGATCGGCCTGAGGCGAGCGGTGGGAGCGGGAATGGGCGACATCCGCCTGCAATTCCTGGTCGAAAGCGCCGCCACAACCATCGCGGGTGGCGCACTCGGTATTGCGCTAGGGTACGCCGGGGCACGCGGGGTTGCCATCCATATGCATCTTGGCGAAGTGGAGTTGTTCACCGCGGTGTTGCTCGGGATTGTCGCCTCAATCGTGGTCGGTCTGCTTGCCGGCGTCATTCCCGCAATGAGAGCCGCGCGATTGCATCCCGTTGATGCCTTGCGATGAGGATTCTTCGGAGCTTCGGCGCATCGATCCGGGCGCTGTTGGCTCATAAGCTGCGGGCCGTGCTGGCGATTGCGAGCGTCGCGGCCGGCGTGGCGGCGGTCCTGACAACAAGCGCTATCGGCGCCGGTGTCCAACAGGAGGTGCTGCGTAAAACCGAGGCCATGGGCACAAACCTGCTGGTGGTGCGGCCCGCACAGGTGGCCAGCTCCGCGGCCCGTAATACGATTCGAGGCGTGGTCACCACGTTGAAAATCGACGACTGGCAGGCGATCACGGGGCTGGATACGGTGCGTGAGGCTGTGCCGGGCTTCGAAAGTGGGGCGACAGTGAAATGGGCAGGAAACGCGATGAAGGCGACGGTGCTGGGCACTACAGCTCCGTATCTCGAAGTGGGCCGGTTTCGGATTCGCGAAGGCCGTTTTGTCGATGAGGACGATAACGAAAACGCCCGGCGCGTTGCTGTGCTGGGATGGCGCGTCGATGAAAGCCTGTTCGATGGCGCGGACGGCCGCGGCCAGACGATCCGGGTTCGCGGCGTTCCCTTTGAAGTGATCGGTGTGCTCGCGGAAAAAGGTGCGCTGGCGGATGGTTCCGACGAGGACGACTTTGTGATGATTCCCGTCCGGACCGCTCTCCGCCGTGTCTTCAATTCCACGTGGCTTAACCCGATCTTCGTCAGCGTTCGGGATCCGGAACAGATGAGCCGGGCCGAGGAAGAAATCGCGGGCGTCCTGCGTGTTCGGCATCGCCTCGACACCACCGGAAAGCCCGACGATTTCGCCATTCAGAACAAGAACAAGGTGCTCGCCAACCAGAAACAGTTGGCCGATTCCTTGTCGGCATTCACGTCCGGTTTGGCTGCGATCTCGCTGCTTGTCGGCGGAGTGGGAATACTGGCGCTCATGCTCATGTCGGTGAGGGAACGCACGGGCGAGGTCGGATTGAGAATGGCTGTGGGTGCCAGACCCATCAATATCCTCATTCAGTTTCTGCTCGAAGCAGCGCTTCTGTCGCTCGGCGGATGGGTTGCGGGCATGGCAGTGGGAGCCGCGGCGACCGCAGCCGTGGCGCTTAGCACAGATTGGCGGGTCGCGGTTCCGGTGAATGCAATTGTCGATTCGCTCGCTATGGCAGCGCTGACAGGAATCGGTTTTGGCTGGTATCCTGCCCGGAAGGCCTCGCTTCTCCCACCGATTCAGGCGCTTCTGGCGGAATAATATATGCAAGCGAGAATGTGATCATGCCGCACGGGCCTTCTGCACGAACGCGTGTCCTTCTGATCGACGACGATGAGCGGCTCAACGTCCTGCTGGCGAAATACCTTGATCAGTTCGGCATGGCGGTGCAGGCGTTCACTCGCCCGGAGTTGGGACTTCGGGCGTTGAAGTCCAATCCACCCGACCTTCTTGTCCTCGATGTCATGCTTCCGGAGATGGACGGTTTCACGGTCTGCCGCAAGGTGCGCGAGACCAGCCGCATCCCGATTATCATGCTCACCGCTCGTGGCGACGTGATGGATCGGATCGTGGGATTGGAGATCGGCGCGGACGATTATCTGTCCAAGCCATTTGAGCCACGCGAGCTGGTGGCCCGTATTCAGGCGGTGCTGCGCCGAGGCTACGCTACCGCGGACGGCGGAGAGATGTTGCGCGCCGGAGACCTCGAGATCGGTGCCGATACGCGTTCGGCGCGTCATCACGGTCAGGATCTCAGCCTAACCGCGGCGGAATTCGATGTGCTTTGGCTGCTGGTCCGCAATCGCGGCAGGGTCCTGAGCCGCGATCGAATCATGGACGAGACGCGCGGAATCGACTGGGCAGCCTACGACCGCTCGATTGACGTTCTGGTGAGCCGTCTGCGGCAAAAGCTGGGAGACGACGCGAAGCGGCCGACGATGATCCGGACTGTTCGCGGAACGGGTTATGTCTTCATCGGAGGCAACCATGAGTGAGCGGCCGCGGCCGTTGTTCCGGTCGGTGTTTGTCAAACTCGTCTCCATCATGCTGGCGATGGCGATCACGTTGCTGGTGCTGGTGAGCGGCTTTTTTGTGATGATCGTCTACCCTCATCTGAGCTTCACCACTGAGCGCGTGATCGATGAATACGTTCGCACGTTTGTGGCGAGTTCGCCGGATCTCGCCGCCGCACAGGAGGCTGCCAGGCGCCTGGATGTGGAAATACGTTACGAAGGACCCCGCGGGACATGGACCACCAGCACCCGGCTGCCATCGATCGCCGACGTGCGCAACGGCAGGTTAACCGGGTCTGCCGCGCGACGCGAATACCAAACGGAGGCCACACCGGATGGTGGCGCATATCTGTTCGCATGGAATTTCGGCCGGGGTTTCCGCAGCGTACACACCAAACTGCTCTGGCTGCTGCTGTTCCTGATTATCGGCGTCGTACTGGCCGCTTATGCCTTCCAAAGGCGTCTGCTGCGGCCGATCCGGTGGCTGGATGAAGGCGTGGCAGGCTTGAGTTCAGGCCGTCTGGATGTTGCCGTCCCGGTGCGCACCCATGATGAATTCGGCGTACTGACACAGGCCTTCAATCGGATGGTGGAACGCGTGAGCCAGATGGTTCAGGCACGCGATCAACTTCTTCTCGACGTCAGCCACGAGCTTCGTTCACCCCTGACGCGGTTGAAGGTGGCCCTCGAGTTTCTGCCCGAAGGCGAGCAAAAGGCCGACATGGCGGCCGATGTCGATGAGATGGAGCGAATGGTCGCGGAGTTGCTAGAGTTGGAGCGGCTTCGGGACGGCCGCGGGGTCCGCATGGTCCGCCAGGATCTGCTGCCAATCCTGCGCGAGGTGTCCGCCGCATTTCGTGACCGGCCGCCTGGCGTCCACGTGTTCATTATCGAAAGCGAGCTCATAGCCAACATCGATGCCGAAAGGATAAGGACAGTTCTCCGGAATCTGCTCGAAAACGCCTTCAAATACTTGCTCCCGGACAGCCGTGCGGTTGAGCTCTCCACGTCAACGAGCGGAGACACCATCGTCGTGCGGGTGAGCGACGACGGCCCCGGAATTCCGGAATCCGATCTGGATAACATTTTCGAGCCGTTCTTTCGTGTGGATCGGTCGCGATCCAAGAGCACGGGCGGCTACGGTCTGGGTCTCAGTATTTGCAAACGAATCATGGAAGCTCACGGAGGAGCGATCACCGTTGAGCGGAATCCCGGACGTGGAACTACGTTCCTTTTGATACTGCCGAAAGTATCATGAGCCCGATTTCCCCACCCGGTTCCGGTGAAGCGAGGGATCCACCGCGGCCGTCATCTTCGCGACGTCAAGACCTCCGCCGAGAAAGCTGTTTAACATCGCCGCAGTACCGATCGAATCTGAAATTGCAGCGCGGTATTCGACGATCAGCAATCGCGTGAACGGCCGCCGCAGGAGCATAGCCTTTACGCGGTCCAGGATGCGCCGGTATTCGTCTTTCAGCATCCGGCGCCGTTCGGGCGTGGTCTCGAGCGGTTGATTGCGGCGCAGCAGCATACGGTCCTGCGAATCGATCACCTCATCGAGATCGCGCTCGGAGAGGATCACGCGGCACGGCAGGCCTGGCGGCACAGCGGTCAGCAGTGGCGCGACAATCTTGATCGTTTTTCCGCGCGCGTCGAGCAGCCATTTCGAATTATTCCGCAGGCTCTTTACCCGCTCAAATTCCAGATAACCGCGAGGATTGTCCTCATCGGCTGCTCGCGTGCCGTCAGAAAGGATTCCCATGCCGCCGGCCGCCAGCATTTGCATCAGCAGGGAGGTACCCGAACGCGGCAGACCGGTCACAATGACGAGGGATTCGGAAAGAGGCGGAATTTCGGCGTTCTCCGAGATGACAGGAGCCTCCGGCCGCGACAACACGACATGTGGGCTCCCACCGGCAGGCACGAGAACCGCACCCAGAACTACAGAGTCTCGCATGGTTCGTGCCAACCGCCGATGTTCGCGCGCAGATTCTATATCGCCCAGATGCTTCTCCAGCAACGCCGCGAGGCGAAGATGCGCCTCGGGAAAATTCGGGTTGAAGGAAACGGCCGCGCGGAACGCTCCGGCGGCGCGCTCGTACTCTCTCATTCCAGCTAACGCACGGCCAAGCAGGAAGTGGGCCAACGGATCCTGATACGTCCTCTCAACCGCGTCGAGTGCCGAATTGGCGGCGAAGTCATACTCACCTTTGCGCAGAGCGATTCGGCACAGCCCAAGATGGGCGAGGACGTCATCGGGATCGGCCGCCAGCGCTTTCCGATAAGCCAGCCGCGCTTCCTCCGCCCGGCCGAGCCGCAGATACAGATCCGCAGTCTGGAGGAGCAGGTCCGGCCGAGCAAGGTTCGCTTCGCTCACTCGTGCCAGTGAATCCAGTGCTTCCGGATAGCGTTTCTCGGCGATCAGCACCTGCCCCTCCAGATAGTCGGTGAGGGGTGACTGATGCAGATCGGCGACAATGCGTCGCATCTCCTCATGAAAGCCCAGGGCCTGGCAGGAGGCGAAGAGCCGCACGGCGAAGCGCTGCTCATCGGGATCGGCCCCGCAAAGTTCGGTGAAGATCTCGCGCGCCTCCGCATGCCTGCCGGCGTCCTGGTATGACTCGCCCAGGTTGTAGCGGAGCTCGCGAATGGTTTTATTTATCGCCAGTTCGCGATTCTCGTCCGGCCGCTCGATATAGCCGAGCGCGATCATCTGTTCGAGCGCTTCCTGCGAAGCAACCGCATCGAACAGTGTATGCGGTGGATGGCGCCCATCCGCGCCGGGGACGTCGTCCCAACTCGGGATTGAGGTCACACTCGGCGCGTCCACGAAAGCTTGTGAAAGAACCTTGCCATCCATGTCGTCGCCAACGGACAATCCGTAAATCGTCAGGACGGTCGGCGCCACGTCAAGCAGGGACGCGCCGTGCAGTAATTCGTTCTGCCTGATCCCCTGTCCGCCGATGGCGAAGATGCCAAAATCGCGGTGCTCGACAGCGGGTCCCGCAGGAATGTCGGGGATGGACGCGGGGCGCAGATGATCCGGATGGAAACCATGATCCGACATCAGAATCACCGTGGTATCGCCGCCGGCCGTCGCGATCAGTTCACCCAGCATCTCGTCGTGGAGCTGATACGCCATCGAAACCACGTTCTGGTACAGCTCGAAGTCGCGTTTGTCAATCCATGATTGGCGCGGCGGATGGTACCTCATGAATGCGTGACAGAAGTGATCGAT
>JBEKFB010000248.1:0-6559 GCA_050013535.1 Bryobacteraceae bacterium
GCTGGATGGCTTGGCCACCAACCGATCACGATGCTGCGCAGACCGTTCTGATTGAGAATGTTCCAAAGCGCCTTCGACGTTCGCGCAAGATTCGTCACCGGCCGCACGCCGCTCCCATCTGGGGCCGGCTCGGCAAAACCGTGGATGCCGTGCTTAAACGGCCGCTTTCCGGTGGCGATGGATGTCCACAGCATCGGCGAGAGCGGCGGGTGCAGCGTGGCGATCTGCCCGGCAGCGCCGTTACGAACCAGCCGCTGGACATTCGGCATTTTGCCGGCTTCCATCAGCGGGCGAATCACCTTCCAGTCGGCCGCATCCCAGCCGACGAGGAGAACCTTATGTGGGTCCATTCTTAGCCGGAATCAGTCCGGTGCGGACACCACATTCCCGGTCTTTGCCTGCTTCGAGGAGACAAACTTCTCGATGATAAAGACAAAATGCTGTTCGGGGTGAGGATCGAATGGCGGCGAGGAGAAGTTTATTTGTTTCGCATCTTCCACGGCCACCGCGCTGTTCGGGTCGGACGGCTGCAGCGAGTGCGCCTCGACAAGTTGCCCGGCCGGCGTGACGAGGCCAAACACACAGACAGGTTTGATTGTCGCGCCCCGCGCGGGTTTGCCTTGTCCGGCAAAACGCCAGATTTTTTGCGCCTGGGCCATTTCGGTGGCGTGGCCCTTCGACTTCATCTCTTCGGTCGGCGTGAATAGCTTTGGATCGGCGGCGGGAACTTCCGTCAGGCTCTTCACCACAATCTCGGTTACCGTCTTGCCGCCTTCCGTCACAATGACTTTCCCCGGCAGCACGTGCCCGGCAAAGTGGGACGCACTGGAATACTTGTACGCGAAGTAACGCCCGGGCACCTGCGAATGCGTCCGCAGCAGGCCGGTTTGAGGATCAATGCACTCCTCGGTTTCATCCCAACGCCGGCCCGGAGTCGCCAGGCCGCCTTTCGGACCGGAAAGCAAAACACATGTGAGTGGCGCGCCTTTGTAAATGGCCTTGGAAACGCGAATGGACGCGTGGGCTACGCTCTCGGCCGATGGCATCGGCCCGAACAAAGCTGCCCGCGCCTCCTGCAGGCGGAGGGGGATGTGGTCCTCGGTCTCATCCCCGAAAAACATCCCCTTCGAGAAGATTCGCGTAATCGCGTAAGAGCCCGGGGCCTTCGCCTTCCACTGGAGTCCCTGCGCGGGATCGAACACATCTTCCATCTTCCAGTCGCCGTCGTATTCGGTCTGGCCACCGGAATCCACCGTGAACTCGACCTTAAGATCGTAAGCGCGGCCTGCGCTGCGCAGAGCATAGCTATCGCGAGCATGGTCGAGAATGCGTACAATGGCTGCCCGGCTGGCCGGTGAATCGATGGCGTGAATCTGACCCGTCGCCAATTCGAGAGGATCGCCCGGTACCGGCGCTACCTTGGGCGCGCTTTGACCAAGCACTGCAATCGGCAGTGAGCTTGCAACCATCAACCAGAATAGATTTCTAAAGACCATTCAATTAGCCTCCGGTAGACTGCTGGCGCGTGACAGGCGTTCTCGGGTTTGGTCCAAAGCGCAGCCTGGGATGATAGTGCTTCCCTCGCGTTGCCGCAGCCGTGCCGCCGCCGGACCCTCCTCCGCCGCCGCCCGTTCCTCCGCCACCACCGCCGCCTCCAGTTCCACCACCATTCCCCCCGGTTCCGCCGCCATTGCCGCCGTTGGTCCCCCCGCCGTTGGTTCCTCCTCCATTGGTTCCGCCGCCGTTGGTTCCGCCGCTGGAACCGCCCCAAAAGCCGCTGCCGGTTCCGCCTATGAATCCAGTGCCAGGGCCGATTCCGATTGTGCCGCCGGTACCACCGGTGCCCGTTCCGCGTGGAATCTCCAGCGGAAACAGCACGCCGGGTTGCGTCTGCAAACCGCCCACAGTGACCTGAATGGGAACGCCTCCCTCTCCGAGGCCGGAAGGAACAATCACGTTGATCTGATAGAGACCAGCGCTGGTCAGTCCGGCAAACGCCGGCTTGACGGCAACATTATTGATATAGAGGCTGATGCTATCGGTAATTGGCGCTGTGCCGGAAAAGGCCTTCCCGGCGGGAACTGCGGGAGTGGTGGGCCCCAGCCCGACCGCGTAAAGTTCAACACGGTCGCCCGCCTTCGCAGCCACCGTGGGAAAACCAAACGAGTTTCCGGCCGGACCCAGAGTATCGTAAGTACCGTCGGACCTCCGAATGATCCCCGCCACATAATCCTGCGGAAAAAGGCAGAAAGCTGGCGCGACCGGACTCAGCGTTACCGTGGATGTCGCCGTACCGTTGGGAGTGGTGACAACAACCGGGACCGTACCCGTCGCGGTATCGTCGGGTGCCTGTAGATTGATCTGGGTGGGGCTGACGTATAAGAGATAAGCGGGTTTTCCATCAATGGTCACGCTGACGCCGCCGAGTGTGGTTGGGAAATCGTCATTCCAGTACGCGGTAGAGTTGGCGAGGTTGTTCCCGTAAATCGATATCAGCTCGGCCGGCTGAATGATGTCGGTGACGCCCCAGATCGGAAGAACGCCGCCTGATTCGATAGATGCGGCCTGCGTTTGGCCCGCGCTGCCGATTGCCGCTGGCACGACGCTGAGAAATCTGCGCCCTGCGTCCTGCCTCGCCATGGCTAACCGGATGGCGTTCACAGATGCCGGGAGCCTGGAGCTCGCCAGACGCTGCCTGCTGGACCGAACACTTGCCGTAGGTTCCGGCGCAACCGCCACGCTGCCAATAATGGCAGCCGCAGCGCCCGTTGCCATCGCCATTGCCGAACCGCTCACCGCCGCATAAACCTGCCAATTCCCTACACGGCTTTTCAGAATCTCTTTCAGAGGCGCCGAGCGGAGCGTAGCGAAGTAGGTCTCAAGCCGCTGCTCCAAATCCCCATCCTGGCGAGCTGCCATAGCTACTACTTATACGTACAATCACCCACGGATCGGTACGGGAAGATCCGACCCCGTGCGCAGTACCTCGAAGGACTGTGCGGCGCTTTGTGACCAATTCGGTCCGGTTTCGACAGAATCGTGTTGATTGCTTTATTCGGCAATTGCCCCCACCCGGTCGAGTTCCAATATCATGTCGCCTTCCTCGTCGATTCGGAATGCCGGGGCGAAGCGGGCATTCCAGCGAATCTCGTCATAGCGGTAAGAGTAACGCGCGTTCACGGTCTGGCTGAAGGTGTCATCGAAGCCTTTGATCAGGATCAGCAGCTCGGCCTGCAAGCGTTCCAGATCGGCCGCGGTTTTGCCGAACAACGGACTGGTGGAGTCGATTGGATGAACTATGGTCCAGGTTAGCGGAAAGAAAATAACCGCTTTGCGCTCCAGATTGAGAATGTCATACCGCCGCTCCGGGCCGCGAGCGCCGGGAACCACGGTCATCAGCAGCACGCGCGCCTCGAGTTCCATCAGGGTGTTGCGGCGCTCGTTGACGATACGAAACTGGAGACTGGTCCCGTCCTGATAGGGCGCGATCAGCGCGTTGGGGCTGAAAGCGATTCGCGCCGAGGGACGCGACACCCGCGCCAGCAGCAAACCCGTTCCGACCGCGAACGCCATCAGACCCAGCAGAGCTTCCGTGCTGGCGATGAAGTTCGCGAGCACGCCGCGCGGTACGATGCCGCCATAGCCGACGGTGGTGAGGGTCTGCGCGCTGAAAAAGAAGTCGTCCAGGAATCGATGCCACGGGGTGGACACCATGACTCCCTGCAGCTCGCTCGGGTCGAGCTTGAAATAGAGCAAGGCGAAAAGTGTGTTCACCACGAGCCACATCAGGCCGAGCACCGTCGCGAAGCCCGTCCATGACATGTTCACCAGGGCGAGCCATGGATGAAACGCGCGCCACGAAGCTCCTCGGCGGCGCACGTTGAAGCTGCCGTCTTTGTTAATGGCGCGGCGGAGGCGGCTGCTGAATTGTTGGGTGAGACCTGGATCGAAGGCGGGCTGTTCCATATCAGAGGATGGTAACAGCCGATGAACAGCGCGAGATCAGGCTGCCGCCACGGCGGCGGTGCGCACGGGCATGTCACGGTGACAGGCGCAGCGGATCATGCGCCGCACCTCACTTGCGTCGAACGGTTTCAAAAGCATGTCATGCGCGCCGAGATTCAGCACTTCGGCCCAAAGGCGCTCGTCTGGTTTTCGGGAAACCACCACAACGGCGGGACAACCAGTCTGCCCCTCCGCCGCGCGAAAGACGTCTTTCCACGTACCGTCCGGAAGGTCTTTCTCGCAAAGGACGAGATCGGGTACACTCTCATGCAGCAGGGTGGTGGCTTCCCGAAAGGACGAAGCCCTGTGGACGCGCCAGTCAGCGGAACTGAGGATAGCAAGCAGGGATTGGTAGTCCTCCCGATTGGAGTCGACGACCAGGAGAGTAATTGTTTCTGCGGGGATTTGAGAGGCGGGTAGTTTTTTCATGGTGGGACCCGGGGGAACCTCGGTAGCGAGACTGGAAGTGGTTGAGTACATATCGCGGCCAGAAGGACCTGAACTCGTTGAAACTCTAACAAGTGCAAATCGGACGCCATTGCTCTCCATGATTTCGAAACCAACATGAGTACCACCCGCGCGATGCTCGGCGGGCGGATCAACCAGGAGAATCTCGCCAGGGGGCCGAACGGACGGAGCTTGTGCCGCTGGTGCAATCTTGAGGTGCCTGCAGGCCGGCGCACGTTCTGCTCCGATTGGTGCGTTGATGAGTGGAAACTTCGCAGCGATCCCGGACATCTGCGCGAAAGGACGTTCGAGCGGGACAAAGGCATCTGCGCGCAGTGCGGATTAGATTGCGTTGCGGAGTTTCACTACGTACGGCGGCTTCGCGGCGCGGCCCGATTGCGAGCATTCGCCGAATACGGCGTTCGGCCGGGGAGCCGGCGCAGCCTGTGGGATGCCGACCACATTGTGCCAGTAGTGGAAGGTGGCGGCGAGTGCGATCTTGCTAACATTCGGACGCTCTGCCTGAAGTGCCACCGCAAGCAGACGGCGGAGTTGCGGGCAAGACGGAAAGCCGCGGCGTCGTGTTAGTTGCGGTTTTGCAACGCGGCTGGCACCTGCTGTCCGAGATACCGGCTGGCGAATTCCAGGAACGCGGGCCAGTTCGGCCCGGTGGTGTGGCCGCCGCTGTGCTCCCGAAAAGCAATGTCACCGCCGATCAGGGCCGTTTCCATCGGCGGCATTTCGGTGGCGCCCATATCCATCTTTCCGAGCAGCCGGTAAACCGGTCCGGCGGCGACGGCAGCCAGGAACATTCCTCGGGCATCCACCCACCCGCCTTCCACTTTCGGTGAACCGGCGCTGATGAACACAGGACGCGGTGCACACAGCGCGATCAACTCGTGCGAGTCCACGGGCAGATCGTTCGGCGTAAGTGGCCCGGCGTATTTCAGGAAGTTCCCGGCCATCCAGTGATACTCCCCCGCTCCCGCGACGTTCTCCACCAGCTCGCCGAAATTGCGGCGGCTAAGCTTCGCGCCGCCTTCGCCCGATGAACCAACCAACGCGATGGCGAAGCGCTGGTCGTAGGCCATGGCGACAACGGTCGCCTTGCCGTACCGCGAGAGACCCTCGATACCCACCCGCTTCGCGTCCACCGACGGATCAGTCTCGAAATAATCAAGGACGCGGCTGGCTCCCCATGCCCATGCTCGCAGCGCTCCCCAGTCGTCCGGCTTTCGCGCCTGTCCCTTATTGCACAAGCCGATAATGCCCTGGGTGAGGCCCGCGCCATTGTCTGCCTGCACGCTGGTTGGAATCAGAACGGCGTAGCCCCAGCCCTTCGCCAGAATCTGCTGTTGCCAGTTCGGGCCGGGACCGCCGATCTCGCCGGGGCCCGGAACCGGCGGTTTGACTCCACGCGCGGCCATCTGTTCACGAAAACGCCGCATGAAGGCTGGGTCAAAACCGAATTCCAGAATCACGGGCACGGGGCCTTTCGCATTGGCGGGCGTGGTGAGTGACAACTGCATGTCCACCGTGATCTGCGGGTATGACGAGTTGTCGACGTGTCCTACAAGCTTCCTCGTGATTACCGGATCGTCGCCGTTCGTCTCTTTCGTGGTGCTGGTCACTTCCCAGTGCACCGCGGGCGTGGCCTTCGGAACGCGGCCGTAAACCTCGCTGTCGAAGGCTTCCACAATTTCCGGGCGGCGCTTCGTCCACCACACCTTCGCCGTCGTGACCTTCCTGCCGTTGTTCAGAGTGAGCGGATCGGGCAGAGTGTACGGCGCGAGTTTAGATTCGTCGTAGATAACCGCGTTCGGCGCATCGGGATGATTGGGGTCCGCGCCGGGGCGAAGCGACTTGATCTTCAGAAGGTCCATGATGCGCTGGTGGTCCTGCTCAGCGGTCAGTTGGACCGGAGCGGGGGCATCGGCGGCGACGAGAAGTAAGAGGACGGGGAGCAGGCGGTGAACCCCCCCGGAACGATAAGATGGGAGCATCAGCGTAATTATCCAACCTCCCGGGCTCGCGTTCCCTGATGGCGCGAGGCAGTGGATTACCGTGCCCGCGATCCGCACTCCGCAGCGCGCGCACGGTTCCGCGG
>JBEKFB010000249.1:0-6547 GCA_050013535.1 Bryobacteraceae bacterium
AGAATGCAGTCGGCCAGGCTTTTTGTGCGGATCACCCACCAGTTGTAGAGAATGCCCGCAAGCAGGCCAACGTCCCAGTACGGCCCATGCTCTGAGGCGAACATCACGGCGGTCACCCAGAACGACAGTGGCGCGTAGGTGCCCATTGGGACTTTGCGGAAATCGTTATCAATCAGCCAGCGCATCAGCCAGCCGCGCCAGAAGAGTTCCTCGACAATCGGCACAATGACGACGGCGCGGAGCACGCGAAACGTGAGCACAAAACGGTCGTCCCTCAGACGTGTCGCCAGAGAGCTCGCCGCCGCGCCGGTCAGCGCGTTGTGAAAGAGCCATGACTGGCGGTAATGCGGGATCAGCATGTCCGGCGCAATCCAGATAACGAACACGATCGCACCGAGCGCCACGCTGGCCAGCAAGTGA
Organism: Bryobacteraceae bacterium; assembly: GCA_050013535.1. Taxonomy (GTDB): domain Bacteria; phylum Acidobacteriota; class Terriglobia; order Bryobacterales; family Bryobacteraceae; genus CAWACP01. The sequence continues at coordinate 421 of JBEKFB010000249.1, forward strand.
CGCGGCTTCAGTTCGATTACGGGCCGCGAATAAAAGATGAGTATCGCGGCGAGGACGATCACACGCAAAGGAAAATCGATGCGTGGCGGCATCGGAAGCACCGCCTGCAACGCAAGAAAGCCGATAAAAACCGCAAAGGGCGCCACATAACGTCCGGTGGTTTCACGTGCGCGGTGCCCGCGTTCCAGGGATTCCGTCACTTAGCCAATCTTCCCCATAAACGTGCGGATTCTGGCCTGGTCGACCGGCGAGGGCTTCAACGAAAGCGCGGTCGACAGTTCTTTCTTTGCGCTTGGCTTGTCGCCCTTCTGATAGAGCGCAAGAGCGAGGTGATAGTGATATATGGGATTGTTCGGTTGCTTGCCCACCAGTTCGCGGGTCATGCGCAGCGCTTCGTCGGTCAAATTCTTGCGAACGTAGACAAGCGCCAAAGTATCCTCTACGTCGATGCTGTCGGGCATCTTCTGCCTCGCGCGTTGGGCCAGCGAGAGTGCCCGGTCGAGATCCACCTGCTCGTTCGCCTTGAGATAAGCGAGATTATTCATCGCCTGCGCGTCGTCGGGATCCAGCTTGAGCGCGTTTTCATAGCTGGCCCGGGCCAGCTCCGTTCGGCCCGATTGCTCATAAATCAGCCCCGCGAATACCAGCGGCTTCGCCTCGTTTGGAACAAGCCTGCTTGCCGCCGTGAAGCTGGTCAGCGCGGCACCGGAATCCCCGGCGTGTTCCTGTGCCTCTCCGATTCGCAAATACACTTGTGCCTTCCCCTGCGCGGGCATGTTCGGCGCGCCATTGAGCACCTGGCGGTAAGCGGCAATAGCCTGGTCGTAGTTCCCCGCGAAGTACTCCACGTTACCGAGAGCAAAACGGAGCAGGGTCCCGCTGCCTGGATGTGCGGCTATCTGACGGTTTAGAATCTGAATCGCCTCGCCGTGCTTCTTCTCCGCCACCTTCAAACTCACCAAATCCTTGAAGGCGCGTGGGTCGGCGTCCTGCCATCTCTCCAGGATGGCCTCAGCGGGAGCGTCTTTCTTTTCCGCGATATCCACCCGCGCGAGTTGCAATTGTGCTTCCTCAATGTTCGGATTGGCGGCGAGGACCTGATTTAACTCTGCGTCCGCCTTATCCATCTCGCCCATTCGAAACAGGGCGTCGGTTCGCAAAAGACGCGCTCTCAGATTCCCCGGCTGGGTACGCAAAATATCGTCGGCAGTCTGCGCCGCGCGCCCGTAATCGTGGCGCTCCATTTCCACTTGCGCCAGAAGCTGCCGGGCGGGCGTGTGGTTGAAGTCTCCACTGGCGAAAGCCTGCTCCAACTGAATCCGCGCGGAATCGAGATCTTTAATTGTCTTGGTTTGGTCGGAATCGCCGGCTTCAAGTTTCGATTTTGCAACGTAAGCTCGCGCCAAATTGTAACGCAGCATCGGAGTGGCCGGGACATTCGGATACTTGCCGATGAGCGGGCCCAGATCGTCAATAGACTTCTGGACCTGCTCCATCCTCGCGGTCTGAATGCCGACCACCGCATGTAATGCCGTCGCTTCCGGATCGTCAGGATTCGCCTTCACTATCTCATCGGCCAGCCGGTTGGCCTCCGCCGTCTGGCCCTTCGCCGACAGCGCCTCAACGCGCCGCTTCTGATAAGCGACCTTGTTCTTCGTATCGGCGGTTTCGCCTTTGCCGTAGTCCTGCAGCGCGGTATCGAGATCGCCGCTACTCAGATGAAAATCGCCAGCCAGCATCCAGGCATTGGTGTAAGAACCGGTATTGGATGTTAGCCGCTGAATGGTCGCAGCGACTTTATCGCCATGTCCGGTCAGTTGATAGAACCGGGCCAGCTCCACCACGTACTGGCCAGTCCTCGGATTGTTGGCAATTTTCTCCTGAAGCACCGCTTCGGTATCGGCGGGGCGTTTATTGCTGAAATAGTACTGCATCAGAAAGTTGTAAATATCGCCGTATGATTTGTCGTGGGCGATCATGTCCCGAGCCATCGCCTCCGCTTCGGGTCCGCGGCCGGCGAGCGTGCGGAATTCGCACAGCATCAGCACCACCGCGGGCTGCCATGGACGTACCCGGTTTGCAGCTTCCAGGTACCTGGTGGCTTCCTCGCGTTTGTTTTCCACCAACGCTACATAGCCAGCCAGACGGTAACCGTCAAACGAATTCGGGTCCCGTTTCAGGAGCGTATTAACGAGATCCTTGCTTTCAGCGAGATCCTCTTTCGGATGGGCTTTGTTGAAAATATAGCTGGCAAGGTACAAATCGGCTAGCTTGGTCGTGGCATCCGTGTTGCTGGGGTTCAGTTGAACCGCCCGCTGGTAAGCCGACATCGCCTCGTTCCAGTTCTGCAGCTTCGCGTCCACCAAACCCAGCCGGTACCACGCATCGGCGAATTTCCGGTTCTTTTGCAGGGCGCGCCGGTACATGATGGACGCCTCTTTGTATTTGCCTCGGTCGAAGTACTTGTTGCCGGTCGCCACCAGCGATTTTGGGTCGCGGCTGCAGCCAGCCAGCACCACGAGCAGTACCAGCGCCAGGCGCGGAAGTTTTCCCGGTTTCATACGGCTTATACAACACACTTCAGCACAGTGAGGAGTCTCATACAAGCGAGTCATTCACGGTTGGAGAGCCGCCGACAGTCTGCCGGTCTGGCGCAGCAACGAAAGGCGGGCCCTTTCCACAGTGTAATCGGCCTGATATAACGCGATCCATTTCTCCTGCTCGATAAAGCGCGCGTCGTCAAGCTGCTTCCGGGTAGCGCGGCCTTCATCCAGTTGCGCCAACAGAACGGAGAGCTGATCGCGGGCGACGTCCAGGTCGAGCCTTGCCACGGTCCGGCCCTCTTCAGCCTGCTTCAATTCGCCATAGCTCTTACGCGTGTCCGCCGCGATCCGGCCACGGGCGCTGTTCATCCGAATGCGAAGTTTCGCCATATCGGCTTCCGCTTCGGCCGTGGCCCCACCCGCGGCCGACCCAATCAATACCGGAATCTTGACGGAGAGCCCCAGTTCCGCGTTATTTCGCTGGAATTTTGTGAAGTATCCTTCGTAATTGTATTTTGCAAACAACGCATATTGGGCAACCAGGTCGATCTGAGGCAAACGTTCCGCCTTTTGCTCCCGAACGGCGAAGTTCGACGCCTGTAGCTGCGATTGCAGCAGGCGCAACTCACGGCTGTTTTGCAGCGCAGTCTCAACCGCGGTGTTCTCGTCAGGCGGGACGCTCTGCTGCAGCTCCGCAACACGCTCCTCCTCGCCCGATCCCGCGGCTGCGCGGACACGGTCGGTGTCGGGAAAACCCAGCACCATTGCCAGCGCCGCCTCATTGTAATCCTGATCGGCCCTGGCGCCGTCGGCCCGTTGCCTGGCGCGCGCCACATTCAATTCCGCGCGCTTCCCTTCGATGGGCAACTCGTATCCCTGGCTGACCCGCGCCTGCACCGCGTCAGCCGCGCTGCTGACAGCCTCCACTTCGCGGTTTGCAAACTCCGCGGTTCGGGCCGCCTGCGCCGCATCCACGTAAAGTGAGGCCACTCGGAACAACACGTCATCGGTTTTCGATTGAGTATCGATAGCAGCGCCTCGCGCGTTCTCCCGGGCTCGCGCGACCTCCCAGCTCCGTGGCCGGTTGTACACCGACATAATGGTTTGCGCATCGACGATGGACGGCGGCTGGCCGTTAATGGCGCTCGGATAGCCCCAGGTAAACGCCCCGCCACTGCCGGCGTAGACCTTCGGCGTGAAGGGGTCGCGAGCTATACGAACGGCAGCCTGCGCCTTCTGCTCGTCAAGCCGTGCGATCATCGCGTCGGGACTCTGTTTTTGCGCCAGTTCCAGCGCCTGCTGAAGAGTGAGCGTGCGCACTTCGGCGAAAGCCGGAAGGACGGTGAGAAAAATTAGGGTGATTCGTTGCAACACGCTATACAGGATACCGGTAATCCGCGGTCCGCATGCCACCGCCGTCCCGCATCCGCCGTTGTTATCCTTTTCATGAGTGGGTCCCTCCGACAAGATTGGGCGGCGCATAGCCGTGGCCAGCATGCTGGTGAGCGCGATGCTGGCAGCACTCAAGATCACCATTGGAATTCGCGCTAATTCGACGGCGCTGGTGTCCGATGGCTTCGAATCGGTGGCCGATGTGTTTACCTCCGGTCTGGTGTTTCTCGGCCTGCTGGTAGCGTCGAAACCGCCCGACCGCGAGCACCCGTATGGACATGGCCGCTTCGAGATCCTGACAGCCCTCGGTGTCGGCGCAATCCTTACCGCGTCGGGAGCGGTGATCGCATGGCACGCCATCGAGCATGTGGGAAGCCCGAGGTCCGCGCCCGCGCTGTTGGCGATCTGGCCTTTGCTGATCTCGATCGGGGCAAAGGGCATCCTCGGCGTTACTAAACGGAGCTACGGCCGCCGAATCCGCAGCGCATCGCTGGTGGCCGATGCGTCCAACGATGCGATGGACGCGCTCTCCGCCGGCACTGCGCTGGTGGCGATCGGAATCGCATTGTGGAATCCGGCGCGTCTCGCCGCGGCCGATAATTTCGGCGGCTGCGCGGTCGGGCTGATCGTTTTTGCGCTGGGCATTCGCGTGATACGCGATACCGCATTCCAGCTCATGGACACCATGCCCGATGAGCACCTGATGGATCAGGTCCGCATTGTTGCCCTCGCCGTGCCCGGCGCCCTGGGCATCGAAAAATGTTACGCGCGCAAGACTGGCCTGCAATATCACGTGGACCTGCATCTCGAAGTGGATCCCGGAATGACTGTGCTCGAATCGCACGACATTGCTACCGCCGTTCGCGAAGAGATTCGCAAGCGATTGGACTGGGTGGCCGATGTGCTGGTGCACGTGGAGCCGCACGGGCTCGATGTGATCGATGAGGTTCGCCCAAGCGCCGGCCGTGGAATCAGGCGGAGGTGGCATTGATGGAGAACGCCGAAATCGCCCGGCTTTTTTCGGAAACAGCAGACCTGATGGAGATCGCCGCCGAGGATGGCTTCCGCATCCGCAGCTATCGCAACGCGGCTTCGACAATTCTTGGGTATCCGGAACGCGTCGCCGACATTGTTTCCGACCCCGAGCGCGATGTTACCGAGATTCCTGGCGTGGGCAAAGGCCTGGCCGCGGTATTGCGTGAAGTGGCCGAGCGTGGATCTTTCGAACGCCGCGACATTTTACTGGCCAAATACCCGCCGACGGCCTTGGAACTCCTGAAGATTCAGGGCCTCGGCCCCAAGAGCATCGCGCTGCTGTTCGAGCATTACCGGGTCAGCACGGTGGACGACCTTGAGCGAATCTGTGTCGAGCAGAAACTGCGCGAGCTGCCGCGCATGGGCGCGAAACTAGAAGAGAAGGTGCTGCGGTCAATCGCCCAATACCGGCAAAGCGCTGGCCGCTTTCTGCTTAACTTCGGCTATCAGACGGTGAACGAGCTGACTCCCTGGCTGGCGGAAACGCCGGGCGTCGAGAAAATCACGGCAGCCGGAAGCCTTCGGCGGGGCCGCGAGACGCTGGGTGATATCGATCTGCTGGCCACCGGGCCAGGCGCGGCGTCGGCCCTCGATCGCTTCGTGCAACATCCGCGCGTAACCGAAGTGCTCGGCAAAGGCGCCAACAAAGCCAGCGTGAAGTTCGGTCTTGAAGGCATTCAGGTGGATCTGCGCGCTTTACCCACGGAGAGCTTCGGTGCAGCGCTGCAGTATTTCACCGGAAGCAAAGAACACAATGTCTCGCTGCGGACGCGCGCGTTGAAAATGGGCCTCTCGCTCAATGAATATGGGCTTGTCCGGATAGAGGGCGAAACGCGCGTGGCGGGCGAGACCGAAGAACAAATCTATGAAGCTCTCGGCCTCCCCTGGATTCCACCCGAGCTGCGAGAAAACAGCGGTGAGGTGGAAGCAGCGCTGGAGGGGCGGCTCCCGTCTCTTGTGCGCGCCACCGATATTCGCGGCGACCTGCATATTCACACTACCGAGACCGACGGCCGCGCCACCCTGGAAGAGATGGCCGAAGCGGCTCGCGCAGTTGGTTACGAGTACATGGCCATCACCGATCACTCCAAAGCTCTGGCCATGGCCAATGGCCTTGACGAAGAGCGCGTGGTGGCATTTGCGAAGCGCGTGCGCGA
>JBEKFB010000250.1:0-6883 GCA_050013535.1 Bryobacteraceae bacterium
GCTATATTCCAGGTCCAAACCCCGATTCCGGAAGACCGCAGCGCGAGGCGTAAGCGTTCCTCGGTCTGCTCGAGTTGGATTTCCAGGTTACCCATCGGTCAGCAACACTTCCTGCATGGATTCAACCAAGACAACTACGGGCCCGCGAGACGGCGGGACAGGTATTACGTCGATGCGCGTCCTGCACATCCCGAGCCCGAAGACGCCCAATGTCCCTGAGTGGCGGTCCGGCGCGGGAATTCTCAGCCGAATGCCTCAGCAAGAATACTTAGGTGAGCCGGAAGGTACCGGGCCGCTCTCGCGCGCCTATAATCTACCCATGCCCCAGGTTGCGCTGCCATCAGCTCCGGTTTACGACGTGGTGATTATCGGATCGGGAGCCGGCGGAGGTACGGTAACGCAGGTTCTCACGCAGATGGGCGTCAGCGTGGCATTGCTGGAAGCCGGACCCATGCTCAATCCGGCGCGTGACTTCAAGGAACACATGTGGCCCTGGCAGGTGGATCACCGCGGACTTGGCCCGGGCTGCCAAACATACTTCGGCAAGCCGTATCCGTTCGGCTATTTCGCGGCTTCGGCGGGCGGCTGGCCACTACGGCCGGTTCTCGTTCCGTTTTGCCGACTACGATTTCAAGCCATACACCCGCGACGGACTGGGAACGGACTGGCCGATCAGCTATGACGAGCTCGCGCCCTACTACAGCAAAGCCGAGGCCTTCATCGGCGTTACCGGAACTGAGGAACATTTCCGAGGCGTTCCCGACGGCGTGTTCTTACCACCTCCACCACCACGCGTGCACGAGGTGCTGGTGCAACGCGCGTGTGGCAAACTCGGCATACCCTGCATCCCCAACCGCATGGCGGTCCTGACGAAGCCGCTCAACGGACGTCCTGCCTGTCACTACTGCGGACAGTGCGGCCGCGGCTGTATTGGCGCTTCCAATTATTCTTCGAGCCAGGTGCAGATCATTCCGGCGCTCAAGACCGGACGCCTGAAGCTGTTCACCGGCGCCATGGCTCGCGAGCTTATCACCGACAATTCCGGCCGCGTCACCGCTGTTTCATATGTGGACAAGACCACACGCGAGGAGCGTCAGATTCGCTGCCGTACTGTGGTGCTCGCAGCCAGTGCCTGCGAGTCTGCGCGCTTGCTGCTCAACTCGCGGTCTTCGCGGTGGTCCAACGGGCTGGCCAACGGGTCGGGCATGGTGGGCCGCAATCTGATGGACAGCGTCGGCTTTGGGATGCAAGCGGAGATTCCCGCGCTTGCGGGAATGCCCAGGTACAACTCCGACGGGATGGGCGGCATGCACGTGTTCGTTCCCTGGTGGCTGGCGGAACGGAAAGACCTCGGCTTCCCGCGCGGTTATCACATCGAGATTGGCGGCGGTTTCACAATGCCCATGGCCGGACAGTTCGGCGGCGGTGAAGGCTATGGTCTGCCGCTGAAGAACGCGATCCGCGACTCCTACGGCACGCACGTCCATTTCGCCGGCCGTGGTGAAATGATTCCAAACGCAAACAGTTTCTGCGACATTGACCCCAATATGGTGGATGCCTGGGGCATTCCCGTGCTTCGATTCCACTTCCAATGGTCGGACGCCGAATTGAAGCAGGCCGCGCACATGCAGGAAACATTCCGCGCCATTTTCGATTCCATGGGCGGACGAAACCTGAGCCCCCACAAAAGTGGTGCAGACATTTCCGTGGGCGGCGAGATTATCCACGAAGTGGGCACCGTGCGCATGGGCGACGACCCCAAAACGTCTGTTCTCAACCGTTATTGCCAGGCGCACGAGGTGAAGAATCTGTTCGTGGCCGACGGCGCTCCGTTCGTGAGCAATCCCGACAAGAATCCTACGCTCACCATCTGCGCGCTGGCTTGGCGGACCGCGGAATATCTGGCTGAGGAGATGAGGAAAGGCAATGTCTGAAGTTTCACGGCGAGCGATTCTGCGCGACGCGGCAATGGCCGTCACTGCCGGTACTCTGACGCCCCTGATGGGACAGCAGGTTCATGGGATCGCAGGCGCCGCGCCGGATGCGCCGAGATGTCTCACGGAGCACGAATTCCGGACGCTGCACCTGCTATCCGGTCTCATCCTGCCTGCCGAGAAGGACTCACCGGACGCAATGGAAGTGGGCGCGGCCGCGTGGATCGACCTCATGTGCAGCCAGAATCCGGAACTGGCCGCCATCTTCACCGGCGGTCTGGCATGGCTTGACGAACAGATGCGCCATCGCGGGCAGACCGATTTCCTGAGCGCACCGGATGCGGAACAAATCGCATTGTTGGATATTATTGCCTGGCGACGGAACGACAGCCCGGAGTTTGGACCCGGCATCCGCTTCTTCACGTGGGCCCGCCGGTTGGTGGTGGACGCGTGGTGCACCAGCCCGGCCGGCACGAAATCTCTTGGATATCTGGGCAACACCGGTGTCGCCGAGTTTGTGGTTCCCGCGGCATCGCTCGACTGGGCCATTACCCATAGCCAATCATCTGACCGTTAGAGTGGCGGCGCTATTGTTGCTGACAACGAAACCGCGAAGGCCGTTGTAGACGGCTTGAATGCTGTAGATTCCGGACGGAGTGCCACCCGGCAGCGTAAAGCTGGCGCTGGCCGCACCGCCGCTCACCGTCCCGGAGGTCGTCGCAGAGCCGATTTGACTGCACCCTCGCACGGTAAAGGTTACGGTGCCCTCATCCGGTGTTCCGAATGAGCCGGTCACGTTCGCGGACAAAGTCACGGGCTGATCGCTGGCGCTGTAGCTGGCCGAGGCGTTGGCCGCGTGGATTGTAAGGCCGGTGCTCACCCGCAGATTGGGTGCCGGGCTCAGGAGTTCGTCCGCCGTCGAGACTGTCCCGCCGCTGGAATCCTGATAGACCAGGTGCGCCCAGTATGCCCCCTGGCGGGCGTCGGTGCTGGCGGCGCAGGTGCTCGTACACACAAAGGGCGCCCCCGTGGCCCCGGACGGCGCAGTGAGCGTCACCTGAACCTGCACAGCACCCGCCGGAAGGCTGAACGGAACGCTGGTGTTGACATCCCTCGGCGGCTGGACGCCACCGAGACGGATTGCCGGCCATTGATGGGTCATGCCCATGCCGAAGAAGAAACCGGTCCACTTGCCCGTGTCGTACGGTGGGAAGATACCGGGGCTGGCCGCCCCCGCATCTGCATTTTGCTCGGTGAGTTGATCGGCTGGTGCGCAGTAGCCGGGGGCCGTGTAGGGCGCATAGCCCCATAGTGAGCCGTACGCAAGGTCTCCCCACGTCACGTTGTCGGGGGCTCCCGAGTCGGCGTAGGACCACAGGGATGGGGAGCTTTCCGCCGTGAGTTCACGCATAGCAATGGTGTCGTAAGCGGAGTTGGAAGGGCTGGCGGAAAAGCACCCCCCGCCCATCGATGCCGGTGTCATCGGTTCACAACCGTTCTGTACGCGCCCATAGAACATGCCGTTGGTGATGGCCGAATCAAACCCGGTCGTCTTCACCCACGTAGCTGCTGCATAACGGAGCGAGTCGAAGTTGGCAGCGAGTGTGGAGTCTCCGGCGGCGGACGCCGCGAGCGAGGCCCATCGCCACGCCGACTGCCGAATGCCCAGCATGTACGGTTGCTGAGCGATGCCCGCGACAATAGACTGATACGACCAGTACGCGCCGCTGGGGCCATCCCATGGACGATTCAGCGTGATCTGGCTATCCGAATTCCTGATACACGACCACTGCTCGGCGCCCATCGGGTCGTCATTGCTCTGCATGAAGACGGTGAGGTTGCTGCTGTTGTCCACCATCCACGTGATGGCGCCGCTGTCTCCCTGCCATGTTGCGCCAACGTTCAGAGTGATCTGGCTGGAGGAGTTGAGCGTGTAGTATTGCCACATGGTGAATGGAGCACCCGATTTTGTTCCGGCGATCGCGATTCGCGTCCCGCTTACAAAACCGGAACCGCTGATGACGCCACTCCCATTCGCCGCCGTTCCCGTTCCCGAGGCGATTCCCAAACAAGCGCCTGGGTTTGAAATATTGGTCCCGGCGCCGATGGCAGAGCCGTTGGTGAGCGTGATCCGATCACCCGCGTTGTTCCAATAAAAGCCGCTGGCCCAGGAATTGTCGTTGCGCTTGCAGCCGAGTTCTCGCGTGTACATCGCAGGCAGGAAGCTTCGCCAGTAGGTCTGCCACGGGATGCCGCCGGGAGCCGCGGTGCTGGTGGTGTCGGGGTCGTAAAGAGCCAGCAGGGCCAGCCATCCGAGCTGGTATCCCGTGTCGCGCGAGTCTCCTACCGTGTTACATCCCGCAACGCCCTGATTGACGATGCTGACGCCGTTCGATCCAAAGCCGCGCAGATCGCTCCACTGCACCTTATGCGGAGTGGTGCTCAGCATTGCGTCCGCAATGCCGCCGATCACCAGGCCGCCGTTGAACAGAGGAATACCGTAGACCTTGCCGCTGATCATCGGCATGCTGACCCACATGTCCCCGATCATGTTGGCCGCGTTGAGAGGCATGGTCAGTCCGGAGCGATAATACAGAGCTCGGTGGGCCAGGTCCTCGCCGTAGAAGTCCAGACCGCCCGTGCTTGACTCATTGATCCACCAGTTGCCAGGCATCCAGGTATAGCTCCTGGCTTCCTGCGCGGACCGATCATAGGCCGGATCGTCCCAGTACGGCTCGAGATACAGCGAAGTATCGGATTCGCAGGCGTAACCTTCCGGCCAGAACCTCATCGCATCGGAACCGTCGGGGCGAGTGTAGTGAAGCACCGCGAACAGCGCCTGGGAGCTTGCCTCGCCGGTAGTGATTATCGAATAGGAGTACGCCCCGGAGTCAGCATCCACTGGAAATGGGCGCGACAAAACGATGTCCGTGGCATCGGTGAGTGATGAGATGTTCGCTACAAAAACGAATGGCTGGCCACTGTGCGTGGCCGAGATGACGATGGCGTCATTCGGAAGAACCATCGGCAATGACCACGACACGCCTTTTCCCACGACGTTGATGGAACCTGCGGTTACGGCAACGGCTCCCGCTGAGTACGCTACCTGGCCCACGGGCGATTGCGCACCTCCCTGACAAAAGGAAGATAAGAAGACTGTCCCTTTCCCGGTTACTTTGAACTGGCCGATATTGGAGCCTGCCGGCCATTGCTGCGCGCTGAGCCGCGAGCTGTTCGGATCGCTCCAGCCACGGCCGTCGTAGCACGGCGTCAGCGTATTACCCTGCACCGAACAGATGCGGATTTCCTCCCAGGTAAACGGCGCGGACGCCGCCCACACATACACGCGGGCGGGCAGTTCGGACAGATCGAGACTGGCCACGTCGGTCACTGTAAAACTCGCCGACCCGGAGGACGGAATCTCGCTTGAAATCGTGGTGCCAGGGGCCGATATCGGCGCCATTCCAACGCCATCCCACGTGTAGCTGACCGTTCCGGGCAATGGCGTTTCCCAGACCGCGTGGGGCCACGTCGGCGAAAGTCCGTACAAGGTCTGGTAGTCGTTATACCGTGCACTGGTAGCCTGCATCGCAAGGTAGTCTTCAAATCCCCACGGATTCCTGCCGTAGGCGATCATGGGCCCGAAGATCTGATCGACGGCGGGGTTTGAGTTAATGACTACTCCGTTGTTATCCATCGCCACCGCACCTACGTCAACACTCGTCTCTGCGTGATTGCCATTGACATCGGTGACGACCAGGTTGATCGTATAATCTCCGAAAACGGCGCCGGTGATCGTTGGCTGGGCCAGAGCGGGATTGTTCCACAGCAACGTGGTCGGACCGCCCGGCGATGCCTGTGACCATTGATACGTCACCGCGCTGCTCGCGTCGGCCTGTGAATAGGACGCCGACCCATCAAGGGTGGCCGGAAACCCGGCGCGGATGCTGGTGGAGTCCGACCAGAGCGTCGCACCGGCCTTGATCCGGGCCACGGTGGGGAGCGCCGGAGTGGTGACGAAAGACGAGCCGCCTGCTACCGTGCAGAAGCCTCCATTTGAGCTCGAATCCGTGAAATTGCCATCGAACTTGAAGTTGAGAATCGTGTTCGTGTTGTCTGCGATCAGCGGGATTACGCTGTTGAGCGGCAGGATTGTCGACTGCACGCGGAAAAAGGCGACATCCAGCGGGCCGTCGATTAAGAAATCGCCACTCCCGGCCGACGCCGATGTGAACGAGTAGATTTGCGAATAGATGGAGATCCATCTGCCGCCAACGGGTCCCCATGCTTCGCAGGTTCCAATGCGATTAGCGGCGTCCCGCTGGAAGCGAACAATGAGCTGCTGGTAATCGAGTTTCGGCAACGAGATCTGGCAGCTCGATCCGGAGTAGCCCGTCACCCCTGAGTCGGTCCAGAAAACACGGTCGTCTCCGGGGCCGCCATGATAGCCCTGGAGATAAAAACCACCGCTGTAGCTCCATGATCGGAAAACGATAAAGGGTAATGTCTCCCCCCAATCATGAATAAAAGCCTCGATGCGAAAGCTGGCCGGGCCCATGGCCACGCCGGGGACAATCGTGGCCTGGGCCTGATTCGTCAGGACCAGGGATTGCCCGGCGAAAACCGGCGCGATGTAGATTAAGGGGATCAGGCACCTGGCCATAAGCCGGGCAGTTCGGCATCGGGTAGCCGGTCGAAAGGCGCTTAATCGACTCACCGTTGTCCTCAAATCTAATCTGATCCAAGATTCAGGCCGAAGTCAAAGACGCACGCGCTTATTTCGCCGGCCGGCCGTGATCCAAACACAATGCGGTCAACTCGGCAATGTTCGCTTCGCCCACGCACATCACCGTATCGGCGCCGCCCCAATAGATCTTTACAGTTCCATCCGGTTCAGGGACCGCGCCGCAGGTGAACACCACGTTGTGAACATATCCCGTGACTTCCCA
>JBEKFB010000251.1:0-8513 GCA_050013535.1 Bryobacteraceae bacterium
CCGATCTGCATGCGCACAACGATTTTCAGAATCCCGATGTGGTGCACCCCAAACCGGTAAGCGTGACCGTCGACGAAGGGCGTGTAATTCATCGCTTCCCGCCCGCGTCGGTAACGGCTCTCTACCTTACTATCGGCTGATAACCCTCGACGCATTGACGCCTGTAACGCGAAGCATGTAGTATTGCGAGTGGAAGCGCTTGCAGAGAAAACGCCCATGAGCATTCGTCCAGATATCACCCTTGGCCTCATCGTCGGAAACCGCGGTTTCTTCCCGGACCATCTGGCAAAGTCCGGCCGCGAGGAGATGATCGCGATCCTGGAAAAATCGGGCGTGCGGGTCGTCGCACCCGGCCCGGAAGAAACCAAGTACGGCGCGGTGGAGACGCGCACCGAATCGCGGGTTTGCGCGGATTTGTTCGACCGTCATCGTCACGAGATCGACGGCATCGTCGTGACCCTGCCGAATTTCGGCGAGGAGCGAGGCATCGCCGACGCGTTGCGCTGGTCGGGACTGAAAGTGCCGGTGCTCGTGCAGGCTACTCCGGACGCGCCCGGCCGCATGACCATCGCCGACCGCCGCGACAGCTTCTGTGGCAAGATGTCCTGCTGCAACAATCTCAAACAGTACGGCATCCCGTATTCGCTGACCACGCTGCACACCGAGGCGCCCGATTCGCCGGAGTTCGCGAAGGATCTGGATTGGTTCAAGGCCGTCTGCCGGGTGGTGAAGGGTATGAAGAATCTGCGCGTCGGCTCCATCGGCGCGCGGCCTGCGGCATTCAACACGGTTCGGTACAGCGAGAAGCTCCTCGAGCAGGCGGGCATTTCAGTGGAGCCGATCGATCTCTCCGAAATCTTCGGGCGCATCGCGAAGATGAAAGACGACGATCCGGCGGCACTGGACAAGATCGCGGCCATTGAGGCGTATGTTTCGACGGAAGGCATCCCCAAACCGGCTCTCCTCAAGATGGCGAAATTTGGCGCGGTGGTGGACGAGTGGATGCGGCAAACCCAGGTTTCCATAAGCGCCGTGCAGTGCTGGACCTCCATGGAAGAGTATTTCGGCGTGGTCCCCTGCACGGTGATGAGCATGATGAGCAACAACCTGATGTCCAGCGCCTGTGAAGTGGACATCTGCGGGGTCCTGGGCATGCACGCGCTGCGTCTGGCTTCGGGGACGCCCAGCGCCCTGCTGGACTGGAACAACAACTACGGCGGCGATCCCGACAAGGCAGTCTGCTTCCACTGCAGCAATCTGCCAAAACATTTCTTCGCCGATGTGAAGATGGACTTCCAGCTCATCATCGCGGGCACCGTAGGCCGAGAGAATACCTATGGCACCTGCGTCGGCCGCGTGAAGGCGGGACCGATGACCTACGCGCGCTTCTCCACCATCGACGACGAAGGCGTTATCGCGGGATATCTGGGCGAGGGCGAATTCACCAGCGATCCTCTGGAGACGTTTGGCGGCGCCGGAGTGGTGCGCATCCCCCGGCTACAGCGCCTGCTGCGATATATTTGCGAAAACGGCTTCGAGCACCACGTGGCCGCCAACCTGTCCAGTACAGCCGCGGTTCTGGAAGAAGCCGCCACCAATTATCTCGGCTGGCCCGTTTACCGGCATGAGTAGGTGCGCGTGCACCTGGTAGCGCCATGAGTCTTGAGGAAGTTGCCAAACTGGCGAAGGTCTCTACGTCGACGGTTTCGCGCGTTCTCAACAATGTTGGCCCCGTAAAGAAGACCACTCGCGCGCGCGTAATAAAGGCCGTAGCCGAGTTGAAGTATCATCCGAATCTTCACGCGCGGACGCTGGCGGGCGGAAGAAGCCGCACGCTGGGAGTGATTGTCTCCAATCTCGCAAATCCGTTTTTCTTTGACGTTTTCGAGAGCCTGGAAGCAGCGGCGCTCGCCGATGGCTACGACGTAATGCTGGCCAATACCGGCTACGACCCAGAGCGGTTGGTGATGAGCATCCGGCTCATGATTGGCCGCCGGGTAGCCGGGCTGGCCGCGATCGTCTCGGAGATGGACAGCAGGCTGATTCAGTTGCTGAACGATGCCTCCGTCCCCACCGTGTTCTATGACGTCGGACCGGCAGTGGGAAAGATCACCAACATCGCTGTGGACTACCGCAAAGGGATGGAGAAGGTACTCGATTACCTTCACACCCTGCGTCATCATCGCCTGGCCTTTGTCGGCCACCACGCCGCGCTCAGTTGGGCCGGACAGCATGGAGGGAGGGCAGGATGCCGCGCGCGAACTACTCGAATCGGGCTTCCGCCCGACGGCTATCGTGTGTGTGAACGATTTCATGGCG
Organism: Bryobacteraceae bacterium; assembly: GCA_050013535.1. Classification (GTDB taxonomy): domain Bacteria; phylum Acidobacteriota; class Terriglobia; order Bryobacterales; family Bryobacteraceae; genus CAWACP01. Next base: position 2,320 of record JBEKFB010000251.1, read on the forward strand.
GTTGGCGTATTGCGCGAATTGCGTGAGCAAGGCTTGCGCGTGCCCGCGGATGTATCGGTGACAGGATTCGATAACATTCGGCTATCGCAGTTCTGTTCTCCGGCGCTGACCACCGTGCACATTCCACGCGGTCAGATCGGAGTCACGGCCTTTGAGCATCTCCGGGGTGATCGCGATGAGCCGAGGATGGCGGGACGGAACATCGTTATCGAACCGGAGTTCATCGTGCGCGATTCCGTGGGGCCGGCCTGCGGCGATTCGGGCGGCTGGGGGAAGCCCAGTGGCGAATCGGCGGGAACGTCGCGGGGCTCCGTCTCCCCAAAGGCGTCCTGATGCAATTCGCCCAGCCGGCTGGAAATCGGACCGGTTAGCTGCCCTGGTTCGCCGCGACGGTCATCACGCTGCCAATCTCCGAGAAGATGGTGCTGATGCTGGTTGACACGTTGGGCATAATCGCTCCGGCCGCAACCGCGACAAAGCCGGCCATCAAAGCGTATTCAACGAGATCCTGGCCGCGGCGATCCCGCCACAACCGGACTAAGAGGGGGAGAAGGGTGATCTGGGTCATAGGACTTGTATTATCGGGTAGCCGTTTGCCGATGAAATGGTTTGCCCGTACCATTTTGGGCAATCGACCCACCCAGCCCGATGGTCCATGGAGGTCCAGTGCACGACGGCCGCGGCAGGAAACTCCCATCGTTGTTCGAAGGGATGCGATCAGGCAGCGTTGACGTGAATCCGCGCGATTCGCGCGCCTGAATTGGCGGCAGGTTTTCGTGTTGAGGCGGTTGGAAGATTGGAGCGACACGATGACATTTTTGTTACACCCGCTAGCGTTCCGGCAGCTCGATTTCCCATGAAACGACCTGAATCCCGGGTTCTGGTACGTTAGTTCGCGGTGCGTCATCCCAGGCTATTGTTTTCACAAGCCAGTTTGCCTGGGACTCGCTCGGGCGTTCACCCCAGTCGCGGGCTATATGATGACGGACGCGCAGATGCTCCGCTCCTCGTTATCGGCGGGATTGGGCGGCGACCCTGATCTCCTCGTATTTTGTACTCAAATGCCAGTGGTGTACCGGGTTCGCTAATCGACCGGGGCGTCCCCCGACCGTCTCATTAACTTAATGTCGCGCAGGTTTGGACGCGGCGATGAGCAGCGGGAGCACAAGGGAATCCTCGTGGGTGGTGTCTTAGCTCAGTATCGGCGGGTGCAGGATGATGTGCGCCTGCAGCACGTTCACAGCAATGCCCCAATGCTTGTGGGCTGTATCCGCACGCCTCTCAGCGAGGAGCGTGGTTCCACCGGCCTTGGCGCGCGCGACCACCTCCCGGCAAAGCACCCCGGCTTCCACTTGCGCGGCGCGTAAATCAGCCAGGAGACCCAGGCACTGACGACAGGTGGTGTTCGGCACGTTCCAATAGTACTCCTCATCCGGCAGCGCCTGGCAGAAAACCGAACTGGCCCGTCATCGATATGCCAGGGAATTGCGTCGGCGGCACCCGGCACCGGTAACTCTGCAGCCCCTGCCCAATCCCTTCAGCCCAAAAGTGTTACCTATGTCTTAGGTACGAAGTGTTACCTATGTGTCCGGTCCGGACAATTGATCTTGTGGAGCCACCGGAGGGAATCGAACCCCCGACCCGCAGTTTACAAAACTGCCGCTCTGCCGACTGAGCTACGGTGGCCTGACTTATATTCTGCGCTGGGCCGCGCGCACTTGTCCAGGGAGCAGCGAGCAACGGGAACGTCACAAGGGGAAACTGGAGCGGGAGACGGGAATCGAACCCGCAACCAACAGCTTGGAAGGCTGTGACTCTACCATTGAGTTACTCCCGCGCCTTCCGTAACAGCCGAGCGTAGCCATCATAGCAAAGCTTCTGTTTCGCGCGATTCGGTCCAAGGACCGAAGCCCCGTTGACTCCATCGTCCAGCCGGGTCCATAATAGATTCAGGACCAAACTGGTCTGGATTATCGGCGCATGCTGAAACTCACCAAGAAGGCCGACTACGGGTTGATCGCATTGAAGCATCTGGCGATGCGTCCGCACCCCGACGGGTCGGCGTGGGGAAGCGCCAGCGCGAAGGACATCGCGGACACGTACGGAATTCCACTGCCGCTGCTTTCGAAGATTCTGCAGAAGCTGGCGCGCGCCGGGTTTCTGCGGTCCGAGCATGGCACGAATGGCGGCTACCGTCTTGCGCGCGACCCGCAGCTGATCAGCGCTCTGGAAATAATCCGCGTGATCGACGGGCCCATCATTCTTACCGCCTGTTTCACCGAACACGGCGGCCACGATTGTCATCATACGGAGAAGTGCATCGTTCGCGAGCCACTGCGCAAAGTGCACGAGGGGATTTTGCGACTTTTGAGTAACATCACCATCTCAGACATATCGAGCGAAGAGGGCCAGGGCGAGCCGGAAGCGCACGCTCGAGCATCGGCCCGCTTGTACGGTCTGGAGCCAGCCGCATCCCTGATTGGGTTGAGATAAAAGGACTTATGAAGCTGCCTATTTACATGGACAATCACGCCACCACCGCGGTGGATCCGCGGGTGTTCGAAGCGATGCGGCCGTACTTCACCGACGTATTCGGTAATGCCGCCAGCCGCAATCACAGCTTCGGCTGGGAAGCGGAAGAGGGCGTGGAAAAAGCGCGCAAACAGGTGGCCGATTTGATTGGCGCCACGGCGAAGGAAATCGTCTTCACCAGCGGCGCGACGGAATCGAACAACCTGGCCATCAAGGGCGTCGCCGAGATGTACGCCGAGAAGGGCAATCACATCATCACTGCCGCCACCGAACACAAAGCCACGCTCGATACCTGCAAGCATCTGGAGAAGCAGGGTTGCCGCGTGACCTATCTGCCGGTGGGCCAGGACGGCCTGATCGATCTGGACATGTTGCGCGAGGCGATCACGGATAAGACGATCCTGATCACCATCATGTACGCCAACAACGAAATTGGCGTGATTCAGCCGGTGCAGGAAATAGCGAAGATCGCGAAAGAAAAGGGCGTGCTGTTCCACACCGACGGCGTGCAGGCCGTGGGCAAGATTCCCGTAGATGTGACCCGCGACGGCATTCATCTGATGTCGCTTTCCGGTCACAAGATTTACGGGCCGAAGGGCGTGGGGGCGCTGTACGTTCGGCGCAAGTCCCCGCGCGTGCAACTGACCGCGCAGATGGATGGCGGCGGGCATGAGCGCGGAATGCGATCGGGGACGCTGAATGTGACCGGTATTGTTGGGCTTGGCGCGGCGTGCGCCATGTGCCAGGCGGATATGCCGCAGGAATCAGCGCGGTTGCGCGGACTGCGCGACAAGCTCATGAACAAGCTCATGACCGAGCTGGATGCCGTTTATATCAACGGGTCGCTCGACCACCGGCTGCCGCACAATCTGAATATCAGCTTCGCCTACGTGGAAGGTGAATCGCTGCTGATGGGCATCAACGATGTCGCGGTGTCCAGCGGTTCGGCCTGCACGTCGGCGACGCTCGAACCCAGCTACGTACTGAAGGCGCTGGGCGCTGGCGACGATCTGGCGCACTCGTCCATTCGTTTCGGCCTGGGCCGTTTCAACACGGAAGACGAAGTGGATTACGTCGGCGACAAAGTGGTGGACGTGGTGAGGAAGTTGCGCGAGCTTTCGCCCCTTTATGAGATGGCGAAAGAAGGCATCGATTTGACAAAGGTGCAGTGGGCCGCCCACTAGGGCCACGAATGAACACGAGGAGTTAAGAAATGGCGTATTCAGACAAAGTTCTCGATCATTACAACAATCCGCGAAACGTCGGCTCGCTGGACAAGAGCGATCCCAACGTTGGCACCGGAATGGTGGGCGCGCCGGAATGCGGCGACGTCATGAAGCTGCAGGTGAAGGTGAACCCGGAGACCGGCGTCATTGAAGAGGCGAAGTTCAAGACGTTCGGCTGCGGCAGCGCCATCGCCAGCTCATCTCTGGCCACCGAGTGGCTGCATGGGAAGACGGTGGACGAAGCGCTGGCCATCAAGAACACAGACATCGTGAACGAGCTCAGCCTGCCCCCGGTTAAGATTCACTGTTCGGTGCTGGCTGAGGACGCGATCAAGGCAGCCATCGCGGATTATCGTAAGAAGGCGACTCCGCAGAGCGTGGCCGAAGCGCGGGCGTAGGTGAGGGTGAGCTGAAATGGCAATGGCGGAAGCAGCGACGCTATCGGTGCTGGGCGCTCCTGTGCAGGAGAAGCACGAGCCCGTGGTGCACGTCACCGACAAAGCGGCCGAGAAGATCCGTCAGGCGTTCGAGCGCGAGGGCGTCGCGGGCGCGGGTGGATTGCGGCTCGGCGTGCTGGGCGGAGGATGCTCGGGGTTGAGCTATCTGTTCCGGTTCGAAGCGAAGCCGCGGCCCACCGACAAAGTATTTGAGTTTGGCGATGTGAAGGTGTTTGTCGATCCCAAGAGCATGGTGTTTCTCGATGGGATGACGCTGGACTGGCAGGATTCGCTGATGCAGTCCGGATTTGCGTTCCATAATCCGCACGCAACGAAGAGTTGTGGTTGCGGCACTTCTTTCTCCGCGTGAAGACCTGTTGGAATTGCGGCCGCGCCACTGAAACCGACCAAGGTGGCGCGCCGCTGTTTTGTCCTTCCTGCAAATCCCTTCAACCGCCGCCTTCCGATTATTTCGCGCTATTCGGACTCAAGCCGCGTCTGGCGATTTCTCCGGATGAGTTGCAGAAAACGTTTTACGAGCTAAGCCGCGCCTTGCATCCCGACCGGTTCGTACGCAAACCGGAACGGGAGCGGGAGTACTCGCTGGAGGCTTCCTCGGTTCTGAATGATGCCTGGCGAACGCTGCGAAATCCGGTTGCTCGCGGCGAATACGTTCTCAAGCAGAACGGCTTCGATATCGGCGAGCAGCGCTCCAAGAACGTGCCTCCAGAATTGTTGGAAGAAGTCTTCGAGCTGAATATGGCGATCGAGGAAGTACGCGGCGGCGATGAAGGGGCTCGCCCGCAACTCGATTTGGCGCGCGCGAATTTCGGCAACATGCTGGGTGACGTGGATGGCCAACTGGAAACACTGTTTCGCAAGTGGGATGAAACGCAAAGCCGCGACGATCTGGCCGCCATTCGCGCTCTGCTGAATCGGCGCAAGTACATTCAGAATCTGGTAAGTGAGGTGGACGCGCTGCTCGCGCCCGCCGCGTGAACGTCACAACAAACATGGGGACATTTCAAATCGACTTCGGCAAACGCGACCGCGTGGTAGGCATTGACCTTGGCACCACCAACAGCCTTGTCGCGTTCATGGATTTCACCGGCCCGAAGATCATTCCGGGCGAAGACGGCGACAAGCTGGTTCCCAGCGTCGTTTCCATCACGCCGGAAGGCCACGTGGTGGTGGGCAATCCCGCGCGCGAGCTGTTGATGACGCATCCGGAACGCACGGTTTATTCGGTGAAGCGGCTGATGGGGCGTGGCGTGGACGACGTCCAACAGGAACTGAAGCTGTTTCCGTTTCGCATCGCGGCGGGCAGCGAATCGGTGATTCAGCTCGCGCTCGGCGAGAAGACGTACACGCCGCCTGAGATCTCGGCGTTTGTTCTTCGCCAATTGAAAAAGAATGCGGAAGCGTTCCTGGGCGAGCCGGTGTCGAAAGCGGTGATCACTGTTCCCGCATATTTCAACGACGCGCAGCGCCAAGCCACCAAAGATGCGGGCCGCATCGCGGGACTCGAAGTGCTGCGGCTGGTGAACGAACCGACGGCCGCGTCGCTCTCCTATGGACTCGACAAGCGGAAGAACGGCATTGTCGCGGTGTACGACTTCGGCGGCGGCACTTTCGACATTTCCATCCTTAGGCTGCACGACGGCATCTTCGAGGTGCTGGCGACCAACGGTGACACGCATCTGGGCGGGGACGACATCGATAACCTCCTGCTGCGCATCGCGCTCGAAGACGTGGCCAGCGAATGGAACGTCGATCCGGCCGCCGATAACGAACTGGTACAGCGGTTGCGGCGCGCGGTGATTCACGCCAAGGAATCGCTGTCCTTCGTGCCCGAGACAGTCATCGAGCTCGATTATCACGGCCGTCATTACGCGCGCGCGATAGATCGCGAACTATACGATCGATTGATCGCACCCATTGTGGAGCGCACGCTGGGCCCCTGCCGCGAGTGCATTCGCGATTCCGGCGTCAGCGTAGA
>JBEKFB010000252.1:0-8688 GCA_050013535.1 Bryobacteraceae bacterium
AGTCGTCTCGATTGCGGGCATGACCAAAGGTTCGGGAATGATTCACCCGAACATGGCGACAACTCTGGGGTTCGTCGTCACCGATGCGGCGGCGGCGCGGGCGGATCTCCGGGCCATGCTGACCGAGGCCGTGGAGCGCAGCTACAACCGCATTTCCGTGGATGGCGACACATCCACAAACGACACGCTTTTGCTTATGGCGAACGGTGCTTCCGGAGGCCAGCTCGATAACGATTCCCATGCATGTCTTCAGCACGCGCTGAACTCCGTCGCCGAGAGTCTTGCGGAGCAGGTTGTCCGCGATGGCGAAGGCGCACGGAAACTGATTCGCATTGAGGTCGCCGGTGCGGCGGATGAAGAATCGGCCGTGCGCATCGCCCGGTCCATCGCCAATTCGCCACTTTTCAAGACAGCCATCGCGGGCTCCGATCCCAACTGGGGCAGGATTCTTTCAGCCGCCGGCAATTCCGGTGTGGAGTTCGATCCGTCGCGAGTCGCCATATGGATTCAGGGAACCGCGGTCTGCCGCGAAGGTTGCGCGGCCGATTTCTCCGAAGAAGAATTGAAACGCAAACTCGATTCGTCATCGGCGGCCCGGGGCGCGGAGAGGCACGATTCCTCACCTGCGACCTCACGGAGAAGTACATTGAGATCAATGCGAGCTACCGGACGTAAGGTGTCGAGCGGGATGGCGGGCCTGGCGGTCGCGGTGTTCCTGGCAATCCCGTTGGCCCACGCCGACACGCACTCCGACATCCTCGATCTGGCAGGCTCCATGGCATCCGCCCTTAGCGAGAACAACGCGCCAGGCTTTATGGAAGCGTTCGACAAGTCGATGCCCGGCTACGATCATCTGCACGAGGCAATTCCCGCGCTCCTCGATCAGGGCGAAATCACATCGTCGGTGGAACCGCTGCGGGACGACGGCGACGAAACGAAACGCACTGTCGATCTCGACTGGTACATGGAAATCCACAATCCCGATGCGGCCGCTCCGGTGATCCGCCGCCGCGAGGTGATTCATTGCCGCGTGGAGAAACACGGCAAGTATTGGCGAGTGACCTCTATCGATCCCGTCTCGTTCTTCGATCCGGAAAATCTCGCGCACAAATGACGATCCGAAAAGCCGTGCTCATCGCGCTGGCGACAACAATGCCGTGTCTGACCGCCAATCTGAATCTTATGCCCTGGCCCGCGCACGTGACGCCGGGAAAGGGCGCGCTCGCGTTGTCCAACTCACTGACTATCTCCGCGCGGGGCGGCGATACGCGGGTGGCGCACGGAGTCGGCCGGTTCATCGATCAACTCCGCCGCCAGGCTGGCACGCCATTTGCCGTTGGCTTCCCTTCCGAATCCGGCCAGATCGACATCTTCTGCACCGGATCCGGCGCCGCGGTTCAACAACTCGGCGAGGACGAAACCTACACGCTCACCGTCGACGAGCATCAGGCTCGGCTCAGCGCTCCGAATCCCCTGGGCATTCTCCACGGCCTGAAGACCCTCCTGCAATTGGTGCAGGCGGGGCAGCAGGGTTGGATCATTCCCGCGGTATCCATTGAAGACCGGCCGCGCTTTCCATGGCGCGGATTGATGATCGACGTTTCGCGCCACTTTATGCCGCTCGATGCGATCCGCCGCAACATCGACGGCATGGAAGCCGTGAAGCTGAACGTGCTGCATCTCCATCTTTCCGACGACCAGGGCTTTCGGGCGGAGAGCCTGCGTTACCCGAAGTTGCAGCAGATGGGCTCGGATGGGTTGTTCTACACACAGGAGCAGATTCGCGATCTCATCGCCTACGCGCGTGACCGCGGCATTCGCATCGTGCCCGAGTTCGACATGCCCGGGCATTCGACAAGCTGGCTGGTGGGCTATCCGGAACTGGCGAGCGCGCCCGGCCCTTACCAGATTGAACGCGAGTGGAGCATCCATGCTCCGTGCATGAACCCTGCGCTGGATTCCACCTACGAATTCCTCGACGGCTTTATCGGCGAAATGACTGGCTTATTCCCCGATGCGTTCTTTCATATCGGAGGCGATGAGGTAAATGGCGACCAGTGGAATGCCAGCACCAGCATTCAGACGTGGATGCGCGAGCACAACATCCGGGACAACCACGCTCTGCAGGCGTATTTCAATCAACGCGTGCAGGCCATCGTCGCGAAGCACGGGAAGCGCATGGAGGGCTGGGACGAGATTCTGGACCCGTCATTGCCGAAAGACATCCTGATCCAGTCGTGGCGCGGACAGAAATCGCTGGCTGAAGCGGCGCGCCTGGGCTACGACGGGCTGCTCTCTTCCGGATGGTATCTGGATCTGATGCAATCGGCGGCGACACACTACACCGTCGATCCGCTCGATAAGGAAAGCGCAGGCCTAAGCCCTGATGACGCGAAGCACATCCTCGGCGGAGAGGCCGCGGAATGGGCCGAGTACGCGACACCGGAGAATCTGGATAACCGCATCTGGCCGCGCATGGGCGCGATTGCGGAACGGCTGTGGTCTCCGCGTGATGTGCGGGATATGGCCGCGATGTATCGGCGTCTCGATGTGTTGAGCCGCGACCTCCAATGGCTCGGCCTGCGGCATCGCGAGAACTCGCGTCTCATGGTGCAGAGGCTCGCGGGCGACGGACCCGTGGCGCCACTGGCGATGCTCGCATCGGTTGTCGAGCCGGTGAAGGGATACAAGCGTGAGGAAACCAACCGGTACATGCAGCAGACGCCGCTGAATCGCCTGGTAGACGCAGTTTCGCCGGAAAGCGATTTGGCGCGGGAGTTCAACTTACTGGCAGCGCGAGCAAAGACAGATTCCGCCGCGCGTGCCCAACTGCGCCGCTGGCTTACCGAGTGGCACGGCAACGACGCAGAGCTTCATCCGCTGCTGGGGCAGTCGTTTCTATTGCGGGAGTTGATTCCCGTCTCGCAGAATCTGACCGTGCTTGCCGGCGCAGGCCTCGAAGCCCTGAACATGATCGACGCGCGGCGCAGGTTCACCGCTCACACGAAGGCGCGGCAGCTTGCGGCGATCGAAGAAGCCGCTAAACCTCACGCGGAGTTGCTCGTCATGATTGCGCCCGGCGTGCGCGAGCTTATCGAAGCAGTACCGGCCCGAAAGTGACCGTCAGCTACACTGGGAGCGTGCCCGATTACTGCACTTGCGGAGCGCAGCTTCCAGAGGACGCGCGGTTCTGCCACAAGTGCGGAAAGCCTCAATACGACTATCCCGAGACTGAGCCCGAACCGGCGCCCGTGGCCGCGCCTGCGCAAATCTCTAGTCGCCCTGCCGATACGGAAATCAGTTTTCATAACCGCACTGCGGTCCGCGTGAGCTTTCTCGCGGCGCTTGTCGCGTTCCTGCTCACTGCGTTTCCGCTGCCGCCGTTTATCACGGTGGTTCGCCTTCTGGTGTGTTTTGTGGCCGCGGGGTTTATTGCTGTTTATGTGTACAAGCGGCGCACAGGACAAGCGGTGACCATTCGCGCGGGTGCTCGCCTCGGCTGGATGACCGGAATATTCTCGTTTACGATCGCCACGGTTTTGTTAGGGGTCGGTTTGCTCTTGCTGTCGACGTTCCGGCAGGAAGTCCTGGGCAAGGACCCCAACGTTGATCGGCTCATCCATATGATGGAAGACCAGAGTTACATGGTAAGCGCGCTTCTGTCCGGCTTGCTGCTTCTGTTCGTTCTCTACACCATTCTTCCCATGCTGGGTGGCGCTATCTGCGCCAAGGTGCTTGAGAAGGACTCGTGAACTGATGCGGCGCTTCGCGCTCTTGCTGGCGTGCGCGTTGGCCGTACGCGCCGAATCATACACTGCGAAATGGGCTCAGCCGCAGGAACCGTATCGCATTGCCGGCAATATCTACTATGTGGGCTCCAACGATCTGGCCTGTTTTCTCATCGCCACTCCGCGGGGCCACATTCTCATCAACACCGGCTATGAACGTATGGCGCCGCTGTTGCGCGCGAACGTGAAGAAGCTCGGTTTTCAATTCACCGACATTCGCTACCTGCTAACCGGACAGGCGCATGACGATCACGTCGCCGGATTTGCGGTGGCGCGCGAGATCAGTGGAGCAAAGGTGCTGGCGATGCAGGGCGATGACGACATCATTGAGCACGGCGGCCGCGGGGATTTCCGCTTCGACGGCGAGATCAGTTGGCGCGGTTGCCCGGTAGACCGTGTTCTGCACGATGGCGACACAGTCTCGCTCGGCGGGACAGCTCTCGTAGCACACCTCACGCCCGGCCACACCAAGGGCTGCACCACGTGGACCACCACCGTGACGGAGAACGGCCAAGCATTAAACGTCGTGATCGTCGGCGGCGTCAGCGTGAATCCCGGCGTGAAGCTGATCGGCAACCCACGCTATCCTGCCATCGCCGATGATTACGCCCATACATTCAGAGTGCTCCGCGCGCTGCCTTGCGATGTGTTCCTCGGCGCGCATGGCAATTATTACGGCATGCTCGACAAGTTCGCGCGGATGAAAGCTGGCGCCGCCCAGAACCCGTTCATCGATCCCGAGGGCTATCGCCGGTTCGTGGATGAAAGCCAGGCCAACTTCGAGCGCCTGCTTGCCAAAGAGAAGGCGAGCCGATGAAGTGGCGAATCACGCTGGCGTGTTGCGCACTCGCGCTGACGGCCTGGCCGCAGACGGACGAGCTGCGCCGCAGCAATCTGGAAAGCTTCGATTACGTGTGGAAGACGATTCGCGACAAGCACTGGGACCCGAAGCTCGGCGGGCTCGACTGGAATGCCGTTCGCGACCGCATGCGTCCCGAAATGGAAAAGGCCCGCACCCCGGACGAGGCTCGCGCGATCCTCAATCGCATGCTGGCGCTCCTCAAGGTGAGCCATTGCGCGATCCTTCCAACTGAGACAGCTCTCAGCGTTCGTGGCGGAGGTGGCCCGGGCACGCTGGGCATTGACGTTCGCGTCATCGGCGATCACGCGCTGGTCACCTCGGTCGCGGCTGATTCGCCGGCCGCCCAAGCGGGCATCCAGACGGGCTGGGAGGTAGTGAAGACCGGGTCTACCCCGATCGCACCGGTGATCGCGACCATCGACAAAACGTACGCTGGTTCCACGCTGCGTGAGCTGATGCTGTCGCGCGCCATCGATCAACGCCTGCATGGGGAGATCGGTCAGCGCACACCCGTTACGTTCGTCGATGGCGCGGACCGCAAAGTGGAAAGGAAACTCGCCTTCGCGGAACCTCCGGGTACGCTGACGCAGTTCGGTTACCTGCCTCCCATGTATGTTTCCATCGACGCGAAGCGCGTGCGCCCGGACATCGGCTATTTCGCCTTGAACGTCTTCCTGGAGCCTGCGCGCGTGATGGACGCGTTCACCAACGCCGTGCAATCCTGCGCAAACTGCCGGGGGTTCGTTGTGGATGTTCGCGGCAATCCGGGCGGAATTGGCGCGATGGCCATGGGGCTGGCTGGTTGGTTCGTGAGCAAGTCCGGCGAGCGTCTGGGCACGCTTTACCTGCGCGACAGCACACTAAACTTCGTCATCTATCCACGTGCCGAACCGTTCACAGGACCGCTGGCGATTCTCGTGGACGGCGATTCGGCTTCCACATCGGAGATCTTCGCGGGCGGTCTCCAGGATCTGGGCCGCGCTCGCATCTTTGGGTCGCGAACCGCTGGCGCGGCGCTGCCGTCGGTAATCGAGATGCTGCCGAACGGCGATGGCTTTCAGTACCCCATCGCCAACTACGTCTCGGAAGGCGGCAAGACTCTCGAAGGACACGGCGTCATTCCGGACACTATCTCCGAGCCGTCCCGCGAAACGCTGCTGCGTCACCAGGACACCGGGCTCGATGCTGCGATAGATTGGATTCAGCATCAGGCAGCAAAATGAACAAACTTGCAGTCATCCTTATCGGCGTCTGTGCCGCCTTAGCCGCTCAGGAAAATCTTCCTCCGGCCGCAGCAGTTCTGGACCATTTCATTGAAGCAACCGGCGGCAAAGCGGCGTACGAAAAGCATCGCACCCAACTCGCGCACGGCACTCTGTCGCTACCCGCGCAGGGGATCACCGGCGCGATGACGCTCTACGGAGCCGAGCCTTCGAAAACCCTCATGCGTGTCGAAATCGGAGCGATCGGGACCATGCAGACAGGCGTGGATGACGACATCGCCTGGGAGGTTTCGCCGCTGCAGGGTCCGCGCGTTGTGGACGGCCCGGAAAAGGCCGACACCGTGCGGGAGGCTCGCTTCAACGCCCCGATCCATTGGCGCGAGCAGTATTCAAAAGTGGAAACGCTGGGGATCGAGCGCGTGGGTGACGAAGATTGCATCAAGGTGCTGATGACGCCAAACGACGGAGGTCATTCCGAAACCGCGTACTTCAGCCGCAAATCCGGCCTGCTGGTGAAACAGACCGGTACCCGCGCGACAGCGATGGGCGACATTCCTTACGACAATACGTTCGCGGACTACCGCCCTGTTGACGGCGTGCTGGAACCATACAAGACCACCGAGAAAGCAGCCGGCCAGGAAGTCGAAGTTGATCTCGCTGACATGAAGTACAACGCCGATGTTCCCGATTCCACCTTCGCCCCGCCGCCGGAGATCCAGGCGCTGCTGAAGAAATCCGCGCCGCCCGCCCGCAGCGGCAGTTCGCCCGAAGCCCCGGCGCAATCCGGAACCTCGAACCCGAAGTAGTAGTTCACGCCGTAACGAAAAGTAAGCCCGCTGGACGCGACGCAGGGCGAGCCCGACTTACCGGCGGCCTTGTGCCAGACTTCTCGCACCGATACCGTTCGATCCAGCACTGGAAATGACGTCAAAATGAAGTGCGCGGCCGCAATCACCACGCCCGCGCTAACCAACATTGTGGCGGCGACGCGGTGGTTCCGTAATTCCAACACAGCAACCGCGATCACAAGGGCGATTACCGGCAGACAAGTAGACGAGCAGCGCGCAACTGGCCAAAGCGGTCCATGCCCGGCGCGTTGCATTGAGCGCGATGCCGAACAGTGCCGCGGCGGCGGGCAACAGCGGCAGAACATATCCCGGGAGTTTGTTTCGCGAGATCGAGAAGAAAACCAGTCCCCACAGAAACCAGGCGAGGAGAAAACGCGCGCGCGAATCGACGAAGGTCTGCCGCCGCAACAGCGCGGCCAGTGGCGTCCAAGGTACAAGCCCGGCACGGGCACGTAGTACCACCAGGGCTGCACGTGCTGCAGAGCGTCGCTGGTAAATCGCTCGAAGTGGTGCTTCCAGATAAAGTCGTCGATGAAAACGCGGCCTGCTCGCGCGTACATAGCTACATACCATGGCAACGCGATCGCAATCACAACACCGAGCATCACCGCAACTGCGCGAAGGTTGCGCCGCAGGAACCACAACGCCGGCAGCATCAATACGAGCGGCACAAGACCCTTGGCCAGAACTGCCAATCCAAAGAGCACACCGCTCAACGCCGCGCGTCGCCACGAAACGTCAGGCCGCAACAGCAACAGCATCCCCGCCGCGAATGTCACCGAAAGCGGCAAGTCCGTCACCGCGATGTGGCTGTATCCGAGCCATCCCGCCGAGGTCGCGAGAATCGCCGCCGCGAACAGCGCTGCCCGTGCGCCAAATTCCCGCCGCAGCACGGCAAAGAAGAAGATCAGAAATGCCACGCTCAGCAGGGCCACGGGCAGACGAGGAGCAAGGTCGCTGTCGAGACCCATACGCGAGCCAGCCGCCGTCATCCAGTAAAGCAGTGGAGGCTTTTCAAACCACGACTTGCCCCAGAGCACGGGCATGACGTAATCGCCGGAGCGCGCCATTTGCAGACCGATCGCGGCATAGCGAGGCTCGTCCGGCCCCAGCATTCCGCAACGGCTCAGGCCAAAGAAGTAGAGACAATAGAGGGCGACGAATAAGAGGAGACGGGCGAGAATGGGGCGGGTCAAGTTTCAGTGTCGTACAGGCACACTCGCCATGTCATAAGATGGCGGTGATGGACACGACCGTCCTGTGGATTGCCGGTTGCATTCTCTACGTGTTCCTGCTTGCCTCGCTTTTATGGCATCGAGCGCGAGCAGGCTCGGTAATACTTGATCTCGGAGCGCGGAATCGAGCTCTTTGGGTTGCGTGCACCATTGTGTTTTTTCTGGTAGCCTCGGCGGCGTTTGTCAAATGGCTTGGGCATCGCGCCAAGCCCATATGGTCAACGCTGTTTTACGCTGAAATGGCGATTTTCGTTCTGATTCTGTCTTCCGGACGGCTTCAGATCCGCGAGAACGGCATCCTCACGGAGGGCCGCCTTGTCCCGTGGCTCCGCCTGAAATCGTACCGTTGGGACACGTCGACGAATACCGTTCTTATAGATCGTCAAAGCGCGCTGCCGTGGCTTCGGAGATCCAGTTTTCGCGTGGCCGATGAGACCGCAATCCCGAAGGTGGATGCCATCCTTCGAACGCGCATCGCTATTCCTCTCAGCGCCACATCAGCGTGGCCACCGAATCGCCAGGCAGACTAACCTCCGCCACCTTGCCTGCCAGCAGCAGCCGCACCTTTTTCTCCGATGCTCCCGCGTTCGTCAGCACCATCGCCTTGCTGCCATCGGGATTCGCGAACGCCACGTGCGTGCCATCCTCGAATGCACCGCGCGAATCGAATCGTCTCGCCCCTCGCTGGATCGCCCGCGAGTAATGCGCGAGCCCCCAGTATTGCCCGCTCCG
>JBEKFB010000253.1:0-6474 GCA_050013535.1 Bryobacteraceae bacterium
GGCGTGTTCGACGAGGGCTGCATGGGCATGTACAACGCCATCGTCGAGGACCTCTTCCTTCTTCCGCTCGGCATCGGCAAGGAACGCCTGAGCCAGTCCGCGCTGTATGCGGAGATGCTGGCAACGCCCGATTCCGAAGCTCGCGCTGTGCGCGCCTGGCTGGACGCCAAAGGCATGCGCTTCGCCACTGGCCCCAATCCTGAAACCGACCTCACCGATGGCCAGATCCTCGATCAGTGCAAGATGTACATCGCTGCCTTGCGCATCGCCGACGATTTCGGCTGCGACGCCATCGGGATTCAGTATCAGCAGGGCTTGAAGGATCTCGCACCGGCGTCCGATCTCGCTGAAGGCATCCTCAACAATACGGATCGCCCACCCGTCCACGCTCGCGGCAATGGACGAGTGCTCTACGAGGGGCGCCCTCTTCCCCACTTCAACGAAGTAGATGAATGCGCCGGTCTTGATGCTTTGGTCACGAATCGCATCTGGACGCATCTCGGTATTGCCCCCGAAACGACGCTGCACGACGTCCGTTTCGGCGAAGATTACAACGGCCAGTTCATCTGGGTCTTCGAGATTTCCGGCGCGGTCCCCCCCGCGCACCTCATCGGTGGATATGCGGGAACCGTGAGCGAGCGCCAGCCGCCTATGTATTTCCGCCTCGGCGGAGGCACCGTGAAGGGCGTGAGCAAACCCGGCGAAATCGTCTGGAGCCGCGTCTATCTGGAAGCCTACGCTCTCAAGGTGGACATCGGCCGAGGCAAAGTAGTAGAACTGCCGCAAGAAGAAACGCAGCGACGCTGGAGCATCACCACGCCGCAGTGGCCCATCATGCATGCGGTCACCTGTGGCGTCACCCGCGATCAGATGATGGCCCAGCACAAATCGAATCACGTGCAGGTGGCCTATGCCCCAAGCGCCGAAGCCGCCAACCACGCGCTTGCCGTGAAGGCTGCCATGTTCGCGAATCTCGGACTCGAAGTGAATATCTGTGGCACGGAGCACGGCCTCTAAGTGGCCACTGTGTCGAACGTGACTCCAGCGGAAGGACACCCGCTGTTTCCCCGCCATTACATCGTCCCGTTCATCCTGGTCACGACGTTGTTCTTCCTGTGGGGCATTCCTCACAATCTGAATGACATTCTGATTCGCCAGTTCATGAAGTCATTCGAGATGAACCGCGTCCGCGCGGGCCTGATTCAGTCGGCGTTTTATCTCGGGTATTTCATCATGGCCATGCCCGCGGCACTGCTCATGCGTAGGCGCGGGTACAAGTTCGGCCTGCTCACCGGCCTCGCCCTCTATTGCTTCGGCACGCTGCTCTTCTGGCCCGCGGCACTGGTGGGCCGCTATTGGTTCTTTCTCCTGGCGTTGTTCGTCATCGCCTCAGGACTCGGTTTCCTCGAAACCGGCGCGAATCCGTTCATCGCGCAGTTGGGCGACCCGGACACCTCCGAGCGGCGCCTCAACTTTTCCCAGGCGTTCAATCCCTTTGGCGCGATTAGCGGCGCGCTGATCGGCACCGTCTTCATCTTCTCCGGCGTGGAGCTGAGCCCGGCGCAAATCAATGCGATGAAGACGGCCGGCACGTACAACGGCTATCTGCGGGCCGAGACCATGCGTGTGATCGCGCCGTACCTCGTGCTCTGCTGCGTCGTGTTCGTGATCGCGGTGTTGATCGCCCGCACGAAGTTTCCGCAAATGGCCGGTGAAGACGCTTCCGAATCCGCCGATCACGGCCACTTCCGCGATCTTTTCCAATTCCCGCACTACGTTCAGGCGGTAATCGCGCAATTCCTCTATGTGGGTGCGCAGGTGGGCACCTGGAGTTACTTCATTCAGTACATTCAGGACTACACGCGCCTGCCCGAAAAACCCGCTGGGTACCTGCTCACAGGAACGCTCGCGGCGTTCTGTGTGGGCCGCTTCTCATCCACTGTGCTGATGCGCTACATTCGACCGAACGCGCTGATGGGCTTCTACAGTGTCGCCAACGTTGCGCTGCTGGCCGTCGCGGTTCTGCTGCCGGGGTGGATCGGAATGTGGGCCATCTTTCTCACCAGCTTTTTCATGTCGCTGATGTTCCCAACCATTTTCGCGCTGGGGATCAAGGGGCTCGGCGTGAACACCAAAATCGGCGGCTCGCTCCTGGTAATGGGCGTGGCGGGCGGTGGCGTATTTACGCCCCTTATGGGACTCATCTCGAAGAACGGTAGCATGGCGCTCGCGATGCTGGTGCCGCTGGCCTGTTACGTCTTCATAGCGTGGTATTCGTTCGTGGGCTCCCGAGTTCGCCATGTCGAACTATCTCGCGGTTGATCTCGGCGCGGAGAGCGGCCGGGTGATGCTGGGCACGCTGTCCGGCGGGCGCTTAGCTCTTGAAGAACTACACCGCTTTCCCAACCAGCCCGTTCAGTTGCCCACCGGCCTCTACTGGGACAGCTTTCGTCTTCATTACGAGATCGTCCACGGCCTCACCATCGCCGGGCGCGAGCGTAAGCTTCCTATCGACGGCATCGGTATCGACACCTGGGGTGTGGACTTCGCTCTGCTGGGCTCTGACGGCGGCCTGATCGAATGCCCTCGCCATTATCGCGACGCGCGCACCGTCGGCATCCCCGAGCGTCTTTTCGAAATTGTGCCCCGCGAAGAAGTTTTCAACGCCACAGGCATTCAAATTATGGCTCTCAACACGCTGTACCAGTTGTATGCCATGCATCTGGCGGGTTCGCCCGCCCTTGCCGCGGCTGAGCGGCTGCTGTTCATGCCGGATCTGTTCAACTACTGGCTCACCGGTATGCAGCGCGCCGAAGTCACCATCGCGAGCACGTCGCAGTTCTACGATTCGGCGTCGCATTGTTTCGCCACGGCACTTCTCGAAAAGCTCGGCCTTCCCGCGCGCCTTCTGCCGAAGCTAATTGAACCCGGCCAACGGCTCGGCACTCTGCTTCCAGCTCTCGCCGAATCCACCGGGCTCGGTCCGGTGCCCGTCTACGCGACTGCCGCTCACGACACCGCCGCCGCCGTGGCCGCCGTACCCGCTTCCGGTGACGACTGGTGCTACATCAGCTCCGGCACCTGGTCCCTGATGGGCGTCGAGTTGCCCGCGCCTATTATCAACGATGCATCGCTTTCGCTCAACTTCACCAACGAAGCCGGCGCGAATGGGACCATTCGTCTGCTGAAGAACATTGCCGGGCTGTGGCTGTTGCAGGAATGCCGGCGCGCATGGGCCGCCGAGGGCGAAGCGCATTCTTACGATGAACTCATCCGTATGGCCGAAGCAGCCGGTCCCGCGGCGAAGCTGATTGATCCCGACGATTTCTCGCAGCCCGGCGACATGCCCGCTCGCATCGCCGCCGCCTGCGGAGCAAGCACGAAGGGCGAGATCTGCCGCGTAATTCTCGAAAGCCTCGCCCGCCGCTATCGCGAGGTGCTGGATGGTTTGGAAAACCTCACCGGCCGTACGATCCGCACCATCCACATCGTCGGCGGCGGATCGCGTAACGCGCTGCTCAATCAGTTAGCGGCGACGGCCACCGGCCGAACCGTGATAGCCGGACCAACCGAGGCGACAGCCGCCGGTAATGTCCTGGTGCAAGCCATGGGCGCCGGCCAGATCGCGTGCGCCATCGAAGCCCGGTCGATCGTCCGCCGATCTTTCAGCATCGAGACATTTCATCCATAGTGTGGGGCAGGCCCTCGGCCTGTAGCGGCCTCTCAGGCCGCCTGGTGACCGAGCCGTAACGAACACGCGACGCCAGCCTCGCTAGTGGTGTCGCACGAGAACACCCCTGCCGTTCGCCATACAATCAGATCACGGGGGCGAGCACCAACCCCGCGATCGCAAACGCAGACAGCACCACCGTGGTGAAACGTTCACCGTTGGTTTGTTGTTCCACGAGCTCGTCAATGGTTTGCATTTCGGCGAAGGGCAGGTCCGAATGGGTGCTGCGCGTGCCACACATTGAGTTGCGCGGGGCAGGCCGAAGGTGCCATCCCTTGCTAACGAGCCCCCAACGCGGGGTTTCTTGGTAACTTGGACACATAAGGGGACGTCGTAACAGTATCCGTGAAGCCATCACTCGTGGCGGCCATCCGGCCGGGTCCGTACCGTTTGGTCCCGGCGCCATGAGAACCGCGCTTGTTCTTCTGATACTCTGTTTGACCGCCTGGGCGCAGTCTTCCGCGCTGACAACGGAACACCATCACGAGTCGGGTCACTGCTGCCTCCTGTGTCAGGCGGGGCCGCTCGCCCTGCAGCCCGGCGTTACGTCCTCGGTAAACCCGATCTTTCTGCTAGCCTGGCTCGCTGCCACGCCGGATTCCGGCCGTGCTCACGAGGCCTTGGTAGCCGCCGGCTCCTGCCGAGCTCCTCCCATCGCGTAACTCGACGCGGTTCCTTTTAGCGGCCCCACACGGTAAGCGGCGCGGGGTCGTTATGTTTCTCGAACAGAATCAGGAGAGAGTATCGCCATGCAGGCAGGATCGTCGCGCAGCGGCATGCGGCAGTTACGGACCGCGTGTATATCCGCAATTCTCTTGACAGCGCCGTGGTTATCCCAACTAGGTTGCGGGCAGCTAAAGACAACCGAAAGCAAGCCCGCCGATGAAGCCGGCGTGCAGCCTGGCCTCTTCACAGTCCCCTCAGATCAACTGGCGCACTTGAAAATAACGCCCGTGGCCAGGGCATCCTGGGGAGTTGCCATCCACACCACCGGCACGGTGGATTGGGATCAGGATCACACCACTCAGGCCATCACCCAGGTGAACGGGCCGATCACGCGCATCCTTGTGGACGTCGGCACGCCCGTGAAGAAGGATGAGCCCCTGCTCTACGTCTCCAGCCCCGATGTGGCCAATGCCATCGCCACCTATCGCAAGGCCCGAAACCGCGAGCTCTTCAATAAACGAATTGTCGATCGTACGAAGGAAATGGTGGACCGCGGCGCATCCGCCGTGAAAGACCTGGAGAGCGCCGAAGCGGACTACAACGACGCCCTCACGGACGTCCAGAACAGCCTTCAGCCTCTGCGTATCTTCGGCATAACCGCGGCCGAAATCGACCAGGCCGAAAAACAGGGCACCGCCATCAGCACTGAGCTGGCCGTCCGGTCACCCATTGCCGGTGTGATCGTGCAAAAGCTCATCTCGCCCGGGATGCTGATTCAGGCGGGCCAAACGGTCTGTTTCCAAATCAGCGACGTTTCCACCGTATGGGTGCAGGGGCACATCTTCGATCGCGACCTGCCTTCGGTACACAATGGCGACAGCGTGGAGGAATCCAACCCGTCCTTCAACCGGAGCTTTCACGGCACCGTCTCCTACATCGGTTCCTTCGTCGATCCAAACACTCGCACCACCTCCGTGCGCATCGTCACCGCCAACCCCGGCGGGCTGCTCAAGAAGGACATGTTCGTCGACGCCGTAATCCGGACCAGCCGTCAGAACAATATTCTGGTGGTTCCGGTTTCCGCGGTGCTGCGCGACGACAAGAATGAACCGATGGCCTACGTCCAGGTGGAGCCAGGCAAGTTCGCGCAGCGTCCTGTAACCATCGGGCCGCAGCAGGACGGACTGGTCCAGATCACCGGCGGATTACAGGAAGGCGAGCCCGTTGTTTCCGACGGCAGTCTGTTCCTGCAGTTCGCCAACGCCATCCGATGAGGATGCAAACGGCATGATCGAGAAACTCGTATCCTTCGCCCTGCGGCAGCGCTTCCTCATCGTGGTCGCCTCCCTGGCCGTCATGGTCTGGGGCGCGCTCTCCTTCCTGAACCTGCCCATTGACGCATACCCGGATCTTTCGCCGCCCAACGTGGAAATCATTACGCAGTGGCCGGGTCACGCAGCCGAGGAAGTGGAACGTCTGGTCACCATACCGCTGGAAATCGAAATGAACGGCATTCCGCGGTTGCAGGACCTTCGATCCATTTCGCTTTATGGCCTTTCCGCCCTCGAGATGAATTTCCAGTACGGCGCGGACCCTTACTTCGTGCGCGAGCAGGCCTTTGAACGCATCGCCAACGCGTCCATGCCGGATGGTCTGCAGCCCAGCATCTCGCCGCTGTTCAGCCCCAGCGGTCTGATTTACCGCTATGTAGTGCAGAGTTCAGACCGTTCGCCGCAGGAGCTTAAGACCATCGAGGACTGGGTGCTGGAGCGCCACTATCGCTCCATTGAGGGTGTCGCCGACGATTCCGGTTTCGGCGGCACCACCATGCAGTATCAGGTGCTGCTGAATCCCAACAAACTGTTTTCGTATGGCGTCACCGTTCCCCAGGTCACCAACCAACTGAGCAGCAACAACGCCAACGCGGGCGGCGGCTTTTATTCACAGGGCGGGCAGTTTTATTACATCCGCGGTCTCGGACTGGTGCGCGATATGGCGGACATCGGAAACATCGTGGTGCAGGAGAAGAACGGGATTCCCGTCTACATAAAAGATATCGCCCAGGTGACCATCGGTTA
>JBEKFB010000254.1:0-8967 GCA_050013535.1 Bryobacteraceae bacterium
CGCGGACGAACGTGGCTCGCTGCCGGTGATACAGACCTTTCTCGAGGTTCGTGCCGTCCGGGACATCCACGGCCATTCCATCCAGCCCGGTGAAACGGTTCCGGCCCTGTACGCGCCGTTCGATCTGGGAGTACGTGTAAAACCGGGTGACAGTAGTAAGAAACGCCCGCAGGCGTTCGGGGTCGCGCAGCTTCCCGGCGGTGATGGCCTCGGCAACGGTGATGTAGACGTCGTGCACGCTGTCCAGCAGATCGTCAGGGCCGAGCTGGCGCATCAGGAAGTACGTGAAATTCTTCACCATACCGTACAGCTCTTCGAGAGCGGCCGGGTTCCTTTTCTCGATTCTGCTCACCAGCTCGCGGCAACTCGCGGGGGTGGCGTCGAAGGTGCTGGAAGAGGTATGCATTGATGACATCCCAATTATGGGAGGACTGGCACACTCTTCTAAATTCCGTAGACCTTGTATTTGTTCAGTACTACCACCCCAGGGCCTCCTAGGGTGTTTGCTGTAGCCACTTTCGAGGAGTTGTGTTTTCCCGATTACGCCTCGTGGCGCAGAAGCTTCTCGACGTACTTGGCGATGAGGTCGATCTCAATGTTGATCCAGTCGCCGCGCTTACGGGTTCGCAGGTTCGTGGCAGCATAGGTGTGAGGAATGATCGCGATCGAAACCGCGTCTTCGCCCAGACCGGCGATGGTGAGACTGATTCCGTCGAGGGTGATCGATCCTTTTTCAATCACGTAGCGATTCAGATCGGCAGGCACGGTCACGCGCAGCCACCAGTTTCCATCGCCGAGTTGTTCGAGTTGCCGGACCTCTCCGGTACCATCGACGTGTCCTTGCACCATGTGGCCGCTCAGGCGCGTGGAAAGCGAGAGGGGCCGTTCCAGATTCACGAGTGAGCCAGTCTGCAGCGCGCCGAGATTGCTGCGCTTCAGCGTTTCCGGCGCGAGGTCGGCGCTGAAGTGCGCTTCGTCCACCTCCACCGCAGTCAGGCAGACACCGTTCACCGCGATGCTGACGCCGGGCGTGGCGTCGGACAGCACCGCACGGCAACCTATCTCGAGGCGGGCTCCCGCGTCGTGCCGCGTCAGGCGCCGCACTTCACCCACTTCTTCGATAATGCCGGTGAACATGGGACTGCTCAGGGTTGGCCCGCGCCCAGGATCTCACGAATCTCAGCCGCCGCGCGCCGCGCATCGTCGATTGCGCCGATCGGGAAGCTGATAGCGCCGACACGCGGATGTCCACCGCCGCCGTAGCGCTCGCAGATGGATGCCAGGTTGTGTACAGGCTCTTCGCGCGCCCATGGATTCGACCCCACCGAGACCTTCGTCCTAAAGCTGGACGTGCTGACTGACACCGTGTAGATCGAATCCGGATACAGGTAGTACGGGATGAACTTGTTGTAGCCCTCGATCCCGAGGTCAGTCAAATCGAACGAGACCACTTTGTGGCAGTATTCCGCGCGTTCGCGGATGATGTCGATGGAGCCCAGGTGGCGCTCATACAGCGGCGCGTAGACCTTTTGGATTTCCGCGTCGCCGATGATCTGCTCCAGACTCTGCTCCATCATCATCCGGATGATCCGCTGGACCAGCTCCGATCCTTTCGCGCTCTCGATCACCAGCGTGAGCTTTGCCGCCGCACTGCGGAGTTCCACGGCTTCCTCGGCACTGGCGTATTGCGCGCCATCGACGATGTCGGCCCACTTCACCAGTTCGTCGAGGTCAGATCCATTAAAGCCGAAACGCTCGCGCGTGACCGTCGCGATGAACTTGGTGCAGGAATGAAAGCTCGGGTCGTAGAGCTTCTGGCCGCTGGTGTCTTTCTTCCAGTGCTCCGCGTCCTGGGGACTGAGGAAGGCGCTCTGATGATGATCGAACCACCAAGTGAGCCGCGGGTCTGTTGAGTACTTGAAATCGACGATCGCATTGACGTCGCCGTCGAACATGGCGTCTTCAAATAACTGCGTGGCAGTATGCGCGAGACCGGTGTACGAGAACGTGGGGTCATCGAGCCGCGCCTGCAGGAAACGGCTAAAGAAAGCGGCTGAGGCCGCGCCATCGAAACAATGGTCGTGATAGAGGATTCGCACTCGCATGAAAAACCCGTATTAGACGAAGGAAACCTTTCAGCTTCTCTCATTCCCGTGCGGAAAGCAAATTTCAGGAGCGATTTCAGGAGGGCGAAAGGAGATAAGGGAACCACAGTGCCGTTACGCCACTACCAACTGATGATCCGGGTTGGCCAGCTCGATGCGGTCGTACAGCGTGTCCACGAAGCCTGCGCCGGATTGGGCGAGAAACGGAAGAATCCCGTAGAGCCGCTCCTGCAGGTGCTTGTGCGGGAAGATGAGGCCGCTCAGATATGCCGCCTCGGCCCGGGCGCGTTCGTCGCGGCGTAAAGCCTCGCGCTGCACCTTGCCCTCCATCTTGGCGAGCTGGTACAGCATTTTCGCGCTGCTCTTATCGAGGGCCGGCCCGAGCGATGAATCGAACGCCGCCGTTTCGCGGCCCAATTCCGCCAATGCCCGCTGCACTGTGCCGCGCGTGGCTGCGAACTCATCGTGCAGCGACCGCGGAATCAGCCGTGCGGCTATGTACTCGCGCACCACCTGCTCGCCATGGGCGAGGTCGGCGACGGTGAGAGCGAACCGGTCCATCGCCTTTTTCGCGTGAGCGTCCAGAATCGTGAAAGTCGCGCGCGCCAACGCCACCGGCATGCGCCCCAATAGCCGATCGTAGATCACCTGCGATTGGGCAAGATACGCCAGTTCCGCGGGACCGCCCACATATGCGACAGTGGGCAGCAGATAATCCTGCATCACAGGCCGCAGCAACGCATTCGGTGAGAGCTGCGCGCCCATGCCTGCCAGCTCGTCCTCGCTGTAACTTCGGTCCTTCGATGTGAACGCGCCATTGTGCCGGCGCAGTGCGGTCCGCTTTCCGCCATCCAGCAGGAACACCAGCGATGTTTCCGCTTCCACGTGCACCTGCGCGTGGTAACCGGCTTGTTCGAGTTCACGATTGCGCTCCAGCAGGGCCCCGGTGAGTGCTTCCGACCCTCGCACGGCCTCAGCCAGCAGTGGCGCACGCACCTCGCGCAAATCCTCGTCCAACGGATCCAGAAACAAAACGGAATGGCGCCCCAGCACCCGTTCGATCAGCAGACGGAACGCCTCACCCCAGCTTCGGCCTTCAACATATGTCGCGCGCACCATCGCGAGCACTTCGTCCGCGAATGGAAAACCGGCCAGCGCCTGTTCCAGGCCTGCTACAGGAACCTGCTCCAGCGGGATGGCGCCAACCGGCCTGTAACCGTTCGCCTCCACCGCCTTCAACTCGATGGGCGTTCGCGCCGCGTTAAATACCCAGGCCTGATTCACTTCGGCGAAATCGTGATCTTCCGTGGCCAGCCAGAAGACGGGCACCGCTTCAATACCGCGGGCCGTGAGCGTCTCGGCCAGTTTCACCGCCGTCAGCGCTTTGTAAATGGAAAACGCCGGTCCGCCGAACAGCCCCACCTGCTGCCCGGTGACCACCGCGACCGTTCCCGGCTGTGCGAACCTGTCCAGCAATTCCGAATCGCCGTTATACCGGGCCAGCGCGCGCACCAGCCGTTCGCGGCGATCGGCTGGATAGCGGATCTCCCGCGCCGCCGCCTCGTACGAGGCCGGATTCCACGGCGAGTGCTCGTAGAACCGGGCAAGCTTATGGAAACAATGCTGGAAGTCGGAGAAAAGGGGAGTAGTACCGGGTAGCTCGACGTGGGCTATACAGGCGCTCTCGGTCATGCAGGGTCCAGATTACAAGATGTTCCGCGCACGCGCGGCGATCCGCGAAACTGCGAAGCCTGGCCGCTGTCCTCGCCACCGGCGGGCGGTCTTCGGTCCACCAACTGCTTGCTGCGAAACTGTGAGAATAGGATAGTCATGGACGACCGCGAATTCCAGAAGCGCGCCGACGAAGCTCTCACTCAACTTTACTCCGCGCTCGTGAAGGCCTCCGACGAGGCCGAGTTCGAGCCGGAGTTCCAGGCGGGCGCCCTTTCCATCGAGTTCGACGATCCGCCGGCGCGTTTTGTGGTCAGTCCCAACAGCCCGGTGCGGCAGGTGTGGGTTTCCGCCCATTCGCGCAGTTTCAAGCTTGATTGGGACGACGCCCGCGCCGCGTTCGTGTTGCGCGATACCGGCCAGACCCTGGCTGAGCTGATCGCTTCGGCTATTGGCCAGCAGACCGGGGAAGAAGTCAGTTTGTAATGGCGGCGGGCGCTTACATTTCGTATCCTTTTTGCGCGCAGAAATGCACCTATTGCAACTTCGCTTCGGGCGTGTTCTCGCGCTCGCTGGAGCATGCCTACATTGACGCGCTGGTACGGGAAATGGAAGCACATGTCTGGACCGAGCCGCCCGATACCGCATATCTCGGCGGCGGCACGCCCAGCCGGATGTCTTTGGCCGATCTTCAGCGTATTATGACGGCGATTCCGGGATGTCCGTGGCGCGAAGCGACTATCGAGGCCGCGCCGGGGACCATCACGCAGGAAATGGTGGCTGGCTGGCGCGACGTTGGGATCACCCGGGTTAGCCTCGGCGTGCAATCGTTCGTTGACGCGGAGCTGGCCCGAACCGGGCGTCGGCACTCTGCGGAAGTGGTCGCCGGCGATGTGGAAATGTTACGCCGTGCTGGCCTGGACAACTTCAATATCGATCTGATCGCCGGTCTTCCCGGGCAAACTTCCGATAGTTGGTCTGCTTCTCTCAATTGGGTTGAGCGCCTCGATGCGCCTCACGTCTCGGTCTATATGTTCGAGGTGGATGAGGACAGCCGCCTTGGCCGCGAGGTTCTGTTTCAGGGTGTGCGTTACGGCGCGCTCGACATGCCCGATGACGACGCCGTCGCCGGTATGTATGAAACGGCCGTTGAACGCCTGGGCGCGCGCGGTGTGGCCCGCTATGAGATCTCTAACTTCGCTAAGCCTGGCTTCGAATCGCTGCACAACCTGAAATACTGGCGGTTGGAGCCGTATTTCGGCTTCGGCGCGGATGCGCATTCCTTTGACGGCGTGTGGCGGTGGCAGAATGTGGAATCGGCGAGCGAATACGTCGAGCGGCCAACGCCCGCGGAACCCCGCTTGCCGGCCAATCCCGATGAAGAGCGGTTCTTCGTTGGCCTGCGCCTGCTGGAAGGGATTCAGCCTAGCCAGGCGGAATGGGAGCTTCATGAGGCGCCCATCTCACGCTTCCTTCGCGATCGCCTGCTCGAACGCAATGGAGCGCGTTTACGCTTGACCGATCGCGGCGTGCTTCTATCCAACGAAGTTTTTGAGGAGTTCGTTCATTGCCCGTAGCCCGATTCATCGACCTGCGAAGTGACACCGTCACCCGGCCCTCCGCCGCCATGCGTCAGGCCATGTTCGAGGCCGAAGTGGGCGACGACGTTTACGGTGAAGACCCCACCATCAACAAACTGGAGCACCGTGCCGCCGAGATCTTCGGCCGCGAGGCCGGGCTGTTTGTGCCCACCGGCACCATGGGCAACACCATCGCCATAAAGCTGCACACGCACCATGGCGAAGAGGTCATTTGCGAATCGCGCGCGCATATTCTCGATTACGAACTGTCCATGACCGCGTGGTTTGCGGGCTGTCTGGTGCGCAGCGTTCGTGCCGACGACGGCATTCTGCGCTGGGCGCAAATCCGCGAGGCCGTCCGCTCCTTCAGCCGCAACCACGCGCCGACGGCGCTGGTGGAGATCGAGAATACTCATAACATCGCCGGTGGACGCGTCACTCCGGTGGATGACGTTCGCGAAATCTGCCATGAAGCGCACACGCTCGGCCTGAAGGTTCACATGGATGGCGCGCGCATCTTCAACGCCGCGGCTTACCAAAACGTGTCCGTGATCGAAGCCACTGGCGACGCCGACACCGTGATGTTCTGCTTCTCCAAGGGACTTGGAGCGCCCGCCGGTTCCATGCTCGTGGGACGTGCGGCGGATATCGCCCAGGCTCGGCTCTACCGCAAGCGTCTGGGAGGTGGAATGCGCCAGGCAGGAGTTCTCGCGGCCGCAGGCTTGATCGCACTCGAACAGATGCCTGCGCGTCTGGCCGAGGATCACGCCAATGCCCGGTTCCTGGCGAACGAATTGGCGGGAATACCCGGGATCGCCCTCGATCCCACCATGGTCCAGACCAACATCGTCATCTTCGACGTCAGCGGCACCGGTCTCACCGGTCCCGAGTTCAGCGTGCGCCTCAAGGCCGAGGGGATCTTGTTGAATTCCTTCAATCCTCGCATGATGCGCGCCCTCACCCACTGCGACGTGGATCGATCCGATTGCGCGCAGGCGCTTGAGGTGATTTACCACGTGGCGGCATCGGCGTCCGCGGCGCGCGTTTGAGCGGCGCTAAGTCGCCACTCACCGGTAATTAGTCCGGGAAATTTGCACTCATGCGCTACTATACGCGAGGGCGATGCCCAGGCCTTCAACGAACTCGTAACACGCTACGAGCGCAGGATTTTTCGCCTCGCCAAGAACATTACCCAAAGCGACGACGATGCCGAGGACGTGCTCCAGGAAACCTTCATGAAGGCTTTCGAGCACCTTTCCGGTTTTCAGGGACAGTCGAAGTTTTATACTTGGATTGTACGAATAGCCGTCAACGAAGCTCTGATGAAGCTTCGCAAGCGGAAAAGCGACCGCACCGTGCCGCTCGACGAGCCGGTAGACACCGGGGAGGACACGGTGATCCGGGAGATCGCCGTTTGGGAAGAGAACCCGGAACAGCGCTATTCCCGCGAGGAGCTGTCAACGATCCTCAGTGAGGCCGTCGACGGACTGCGTACACCTTTTCGCACCGTTTTTGTTTTAAGGGACATCGAAGAACTGAGTACAGAAGAGACCGCTGAGGCTTTGGGCATTTCCGTTCCCGCTGTGAAGAGCCGCCTGCTTCGAGCGCGGTTGCAGCTTCGTGAGAAGCTGACACGTTTCTTCAAGCGGAAGGGAGACGACGTTTTTGCTTACTTGTAAGGATTTTCTCCAGGAACTAAGTGAGTACCTGGATGAGTCAGTAGACGCGGAACTGAAGGCGCACCTCGAAGCCCACGTGACGCAATGCCCCAACTGCTGGGTAATTTTTGACACCACGAAGAAGACTCTTCAGGTCTATAAAGGCGTTCAGCCGCAGGTCATCCCGCAGGACGTTCATGACCGGCTGATGACCGCTCTTGAAAAGAAGATGGCCGCCCGCCGAGTGACTACCTGAAACTCTCCCGGCACATCCGTAGTCTCCGATTAAGCCGCTCGCCGCTCCGACTCATCTCTTAAACGCTACAATGGCCTCGATGGCTTCGAAGCCGCCCGCGGATTCCGCACTGCGCGAGACGCTTGGCGGCATCCCGTTGAAGGAAGTGTACGGGCCTGCCGACGCTGCGGCCGACATCCCACCTCCCGGCCAATTCCCCTGGACGCGCGGCATTCACGCTGACATGTATCGCGGCCGCCTCTGGACTATGCGCCAGTTCTCCGGCTTCGCCACGCCGGAGGAGACCAACCGCCGCTATCTTTACTTGCTCGCGCAGGGCCAGAACGGTCTCTCGGTCGCCTTCGATTTGCCCACTTTGATGGGCTACGATGCCGATCATCCCAACTCAGCCGGTGAAGTGGGCAAGTGCGGGGTGTCGGTGTGCTCGCTGGCCGATATGGAAACGGTTTTCCGCGGCATTCCGCTCGGCGATGTCACCGTCTCGATGACAGGGCGTCCCGTGGACCAGCCTCTCCGGCACGCTGCAGAACGACATCCTGAAAGAGTACATCGCGCAGAAGGAGTACATTTACCCGCCCGCCCCTTCCATGCGCCTCGTCGTCGATACCATCACTTTCGGGGCGCGCCATGTTCCCCGCTGGAATCCCATCTCCATCAGCGGCTACCACATTCGCGAAGCGGGTTCGACGGCCGTGCAGGAGTTGGCCTTCACCCTTCGCGACGGAATCGAGTACGTGGAGTGGGTTCAACGCGCGGGTATGCCGGTGGATGAATTCGCCCCGCGCCTGAGCTTTTTCTTCAATGCCCAGGGCGATCTGTTTGAGGAAGTGGCGAAATACCGAGCGGCGCGCAAAATCTGGGCGCGGGTGTTGCGCGAGCGGTTTGGCTCAACCAGTCCACGTTCCTGGCTCTGCCGATTTCATACCCAGACGGCGGGCTGCTCGCTTACGGCGCAGCAGCCTTACAACAATGTGGTTCGCACCACCCTCCAGGCGCTGGCCGCGGTGCTGGGCGGAACGCAATCACTACACACCAATTCCCTCGATGAAGCGTGGGCGTTACCAACCGAAGACGCCGCTACCCTCGCCCTACGCACCCAGCAGGTTTTGGCCCATGAAAGCGGGATTACCCAAACCGTCGATCCCCTGGCGGGTTCCTATTTCATCGAGAAGTTGACGCTGGAAACCGAGCGCGCTTGCTACGATTACTTCCAGAAGATTGACGCCATGGGAGGCATGGTGCCCGCCCTCGAGTGCGGATACCCGCAAAAAGAGATTCACGACGCCGCCTACGCTTACCAACAAGCCATTGAGCGCAAGGAAAAGATCATTGTGGGCGTCAATGAATACGTGACGGAAGAGGATCGCCCGATCAAGTTGCTGGTAATTGACGATAGCGTGGCGCGTCACCAGGTCAAAAAGCTGGAGGAAGTCCGGCAAAAGCGGGATAATACTGCTGTTCAGCAGACGCTGGAGTCGCTGGGAAGCGCCGCCGCTACTGATGCAAACTTGATGCCCTTCATCCTGGACTGCGTCCGCGCGTACGCGACCGTGGGCGAAATGTGCGATGTGCTGCGCAAGGTCTTCGGGACTTATGAAGAACCGGCGTTCCGATAGAATCGTGGCGGGTGGCGAGAAAAGCCGGACTTAAAACCAACATTGAGCCTGGAGTAGGATCAAGGGGAGAGTGTTACATGG
>JBEKFB010000255.1:0-6430 GCA_050013535.1 Bryobacteraceae bacterium
GTGGCACCGATCCGCTTTGAAAGCGGGATCGGTCGTGAGTGCGCGAGAGCGGCTCGATCCGAAACGGATCATGCACGACTACTCCTCCTGCACGATTACTCCACGATCAGGGAACGGTGGCGACGGAACGCCCGCATGAGGGCTGGCCGGGGCTTCGGCGGCTTCAACAACAGGGACGCGAACTGTTCCTGGGCTTTTCGCGAGAGCCGAATGACTTCGCGCTCAGCAACCGTCTTATATGCGGCATCCTGAGCGGCCGCAACAACAAAGTCGCTGAGTGAGCGGCCCTGGATTTCGGCAGCCCGCCGGACAATGGCGAGGACCTCGGGTGCGATGCGGGCTTCGATTCGCGAGGTCCGGCTGGCTCCATTGGACATATATTCCTTGACTTAATTGTACGGCAATTCGACGTACAAACAAAGTGATCGAAGCGGCTGGCGCCGCGCGTCCAGCCTACTTCACGACGATATTCACAAGCTTGTCCGGCACCACGATGATCTTCACGATCTGTTTGCCGTCGGTCCAGGATTTTGCGACGGCCAGCGCCTGGGACTGAAGGTGAGAATCGGGTGTACCGAAAGCTGTCGAGAACGTCGCGCGCTTTTTCCCGTTCACCTGCACAACGATCTCGGCTTCCTGATCCTTGGCCAGTTCGGCGTCGAATGATGGCCAGCGCTGCTTGAACACAGGGCCGCTATGGCCGAGTTCTTCCCACAGTTCCTGGGTCACGTAAGGCGCGAACGGGTGCAGGATGAGCACCAGACTGCGGAGGCAATCGCGCATTACCGGCTCTGAGACATCATGCTCCACCGCGTACAGCTCATTCATGAGCTCCATGATGGCGGCGACGCACGTGTTGAAGTGCCAGCGCGTTTCGAAGTCGTCGGTGATTTTTCGGATGGTCTGGTGGAGCTTGCGCAGCGCCTGTGCATCCCCGGGGCAGGGGCCGGGCGGCAGTTGACGATCGGCATTGCGGGTGACAAAACGGTAGACGCGGCCGAGGAAACGGTAAGCTCCGTCGGCGCCCGCGTCGGTCCAGTCCATCTCTTTTTCCGGCGGCGCGGCGAATAACTCGAATAAACGGCCGGTATCCGCGCCAAAACGATTGATCATTTCGTCGGCGCTCACCACGTTGCCTTTCGATTTCGACATCTTCGCGCCGTCGCGAATCACCATGCCCTGCGTGAACAGGCGCGCGGCAGGCTCGTTGTTGGGCACCAGATCGAGATCGCGCATCATCTTCGTCCAGAAACGCGAATAAATCAGGTGCAAAATGGCGTGCTCCACGCCGCCAATGTATTGATCGATGGGGAACCAGTAGGCGATTTTCTCACGGTCGAACGGTTCCATGCTGTTGTGCGGATCGCAATAGCGGTAGAAATACCAGGACGAATCGATGAAGGTGTCCATGGTATCGCTCTCGCGCCGCGCCGGTCCGCCGCACAAGGGACAAGTGACGTTGATGAAGTCGGGATCGTCGGCCAGCGGCGAACGCCCCTTGCCTGTGATTTTGACATCGAGTGGCAGGAGCACGGGGAGCTGATCGTCGGGCACCGGGACCACGCCGTCATTGGGACAGTGAATCACCGGAATCGGCGTGCCCCAGTAACGTTGGCGAGAGATGCCCCAGTCCTTGATGCGAAACGTGACCGCCGGCTGGCCGAAGCCGCTCAGGCGCGCATAATCGGCCATGGCGTAGCGCGCATGCTCGCTGGTGCTGCCGGACCACTGGCCCGATTCTTCAACAACTCCGTAATCGGGAAACGCTTCGGTCATCGTGGCGGCGTCAACCAGCTCGCCGTCCTCTGGTCGAATCACGGGCCGAATGGCAATGCCGTACTCCTTGCAGAATTCGAAATCGCGCTGATCGTGAGCGGGCACCGCCATGATCGCGCCCGTACCATAGCAGAGCAGCACGAAATTGGCGATCCACACCGGGATGCGCTCATGGTTGTACGGATTGATGGCGTAGTGGCCGGTGAAAAGGCCTTCTTTCTTCAGGTCGCCGGGGTCCTGACGCGCGGCATCGTCGATCATCTGCTTCACGCGGACTCGCTGCCCGTCGTCGATGAGATCGGCCAGCGCGGGATGCTCTGGTGCAAGGATGAGGCACGTCGCGCCATAGATGGTGTCCACCCGCGTGGTGAACACGCGCAGCTTGCGATCGGCGCCTTCGAGCTGGAAATCGATCTCCGCGCCTTCGGACCGTCCGATCCAGTTGCGCTGCATGGTGAGGACACGTTCAGGCCAACAGCCTTCCAGCTGCTTGAGGTCTTCCAGCAATTCGGCGGCGTATTCGGTGATGCGCAGGAACCACTGGGTCAGTGCGCGCTGTTCCACCGGCGTGGATTCGTGGCGCCAGCAGCAGCCGTCCACCACCTGCTCGTTAGCCAGCACGGTGCCGCACTCGGGGCACCAGTTCAGCAGCGCTTCCTTGCGGTAAGCGAGGCCGCGCTCCAGCATGCGCAGGAAGAACCACTGATTCCAGCGATAGTATTCGGGCTCACAGGTGGCGATTTCGCGGGACCAGTCATAGCTGAAGCCCATCCGGCGGAACTGGCGCTTCATGGCAACGATGTTCGCCTGGGTCCACTCGCGCGGGTGCCGGTTGTTCTTGATGGCCGCGTTCTCGGCGGGAAGGCCAAAGGCGTCCCAGCCCATGGGGTGCAGGACGTTGAAGCCGCGCATCCATTTATAGCGGGCCAAGGCGTCGCCGATGGCGTAATTGCGGACATGGCCGATGTGCAGTTCGCCGCTGGGATACGGCAACATCTCCAGCACGTAGTACTTGGGGCGGGAAGTGTTTTCCTCGGGCTGGTAGAGCGAGGGATCGTTATTCCAGCGCTGGTGCCACTTCAGTTCCAACGATTGCGGGTCGTACTGCTTCTCCGGCATAGGATCTCAGGGTATAAAAGGCCGAGCGCGCGTTAGCGCGGCATGAAGTGTGAATTGAGCCTTCCTTTCAGGATACTGGATTGAGGTACGGGGCTGGGGCAGCGTCAAGGCACCCACGGGGCTCCGCCGCCGTGTCCCCGGGTCCCCTGAAACCGAAACTCATTGACATACGTCTCGGAAGCGGACGATCATACCAAAAGGGGGCGCCATGCACCGTATTGCCCGCTTTGTATGCCTTGCCGCCGTGACACTCGCGGTGGCAGTTCAGGCACAGTCCGTTATCTCGGCCCATTCGGGCACCATTCACTACGTGGAAGGGAAGGTCCTGCTGAACGATCAGGAAGTCTCTCCCCGGTTCGGCGAGTTTCCGGCCATGGATAATGGCGCGGTGCTCAAGACCACGGCCGAGGGGCGCGTGGAAGTGCTGCTGGTTCCCGGGGCGATCCTGCGTCTTGGCGAGAGCAGCTCCATTCGCATGGTGTCGAATTCCCTGACGGACACACGCGTCGAACTACAGTCGGGCAAGGCAGTTGTGGAGTGCGACGAGATCATTAAGGGCGATGCGGTAACCCTGATGGTGGGTGGCAAGCCTGTTTCCCTGTTGCAGAATGGCATTTACGAGGCAAAGGCCAAGCCCGCCGCAGTTCAGGTTTACAAGGGCGAGGCCACGCTGCTCAACGACGGGCAACTGACCATGGTCAAACGCGGCCATGAATTGCTGGCCGGCGATGCCGTCGCCGCGCAGAAGTTTGACGACAACGGGACCGACGATCTTTACAACTGGAGTTCGCGGCGATCGGGTTATCTGGCTCTTGCCAATGTGTCCTCCGCTCGGACAGCCGGTGACGACTACGGTAGTTATGCCGGATTGGGCAGCGGATTTGGTTACATGGCGGGCGGATGGATGTGGAATCCCGCGTTTGGCATGTTCACCATGGTTCCGACGGACGGCATGCTCTACAGTCCTTTCGGCTATGGGTACTTCAGCCCGGGAACCGTCGACTACGCGCCTTATTATTACGGCAACGGTGGCAATGCCGCGAAGCAAGGTTCGAATAGCCGGCTGGTCAGCTCATCGAGTGGAACCAGCGCCAGCGCGACTCCGGTGACTTCCAGTCGCGTGTCCAGCTTAGGAGGCCTTCCGGCCAGCGGCGGTGGATTCAGTACAGGCCTTGCGCGCGCAGGTGGCCGCGGCCGCTAGCCTGCCGCGGACTGACTACTTCTTCAGGGATTGATCGAAGAAGTCGGTCATTGATTCATACAACTGCCGGCGCACCGGCCCGTAGACTCCATGAGTCTTTTGCGGATACGGAACTATGGAGAACTGCTTGCCGGCATTCTCCAGCGCAACTGACATCTGCAGGGTGTTCTGGAATAGTACGTTATCGTCCTCGATGTCGTGCACGATCATGAGCCGGCCCTTCAGCGTGCGGGCCCACGTAACCGCAGAACCTTCCCGGTAACCATTTTCATTTTCCGCCGGCAAGCCAAGATACCGTTCCGTGTAGATCGTGTCGTAGTTATGCCAGTTCGTAACCGGCGCACCCGCGAATCCGGCGCGGAAGATATCGGGCGCGTTGAGCATGCAGTTTAGCGTCATATAGCCGCCGTAGCTCCAGCCGGTGACGCCAATCCTGGAAGCGTCGACGAAGCCCATGGAGAGCAGATATCGCACGCCGGTCACCTGGTCTTCCAGCTCAACTTTTCCGAACTGTCGAAACAGCGGTGTCTCGAACGCGTGGCCGCGTCCGATGGTGCCGCGGTTATCGAGTTCCCAGATGACGTAACCGCTCTGCGCCATCGCTTGTTCCCAGCTCGCGCCGGACCACACATTGCGGACCGATTCAACGCCCGGTCCTCCATATACCATCACGATGGCCGGATATTTGCGGTGCTTGCGGAAGCCAGCGGGGCGAATCAGGCGGCCGTATAGCGTAGCTCCATCGGCGGCTTTTACCTGGACAAACTCCGTAGGCAGTAAGTCGAATTCATCTTCTGCGCCGCGGTCCGGCTGGCGGAGAACGGCGATCTGCTTTCCATCGGCCGAATGGATCGTCGTAGACATAGGCGTCGTGACGTTGGAGAACGATTCGGTGTAGTATTCGGCGGTTGGCGACATGTCGATGGAACGAACGCCATCGCCCGTCGACAGACGCGTCTTGCTCGAGCCATCGAAACTGACTCGACAAAGTTGATTCTCGAGCGGCGTGCCTTCGTTCGAAACATAGTAGACCAGCTTCCGCGCTTCGTCGACACCGGAGATGCTCTCCACTTCCCAATCGCCCTGCGTCAACCGCGCTTTGGGCTGGCCATCCATTGAATACAACCAAAGGTGGCGATGTCCATCGCGTTCGCTTGACCACAGGAACTCGTCGGAGTTCCGAAGAAACCGGTAGACATCGCCGATGTTGATCCAATATTTGTCGGATTCAGTCAGCACCGCATGGGTGATGCCGGAAGCCACATCGCCGATCAGCAGATCAAGACGGTTCTGAACACGATCGGCGCGCTGCACGGCGATGCGTTGGGAATCGCGCAGCCAATCGACACGGGCGATGAGCGAGTCGGCCGGGTCAAGTAGATCGAGCCACACGGTTTGCGGCTCGGTACTCTCTACGCCTACGATGCCCACCCGGACGGTTGCATTCGGCGTGCCCGCCTGCGGATAACGCTGGGGCTCATACAGCGCGCGCAAATCGGTGAGTTGCGTTTGCGGATACACGAACTCGTGCGACACGTCGAACTGCATGTACGCGATCTTGTGGCTGTCGGGCGACCACCAATACGCGGTTCCCAGATCCAGTTCCTCCGGGTATACCCAGTCGAGCTCGCCGTTCAGCAGCGTGGGCGATCCGTCGCGAGTGAGCTGTGTGACGCTCTTTGTGGCGATTTCGAGGGAGTACAGATCATGCCCTCGTCGAAAGGCCACGCGAGTCCCATCGGGCGAGAGTTTCGGATCGGCCTCGGTTTCCGCCGTCGCGGTGAGTTGCTCGGCCTGTCGTGTGCTGAAGCGCCAGAGAAATAAATCGCCCCTGACTGCCAACAGCAATTCCTCTCCCGACGGCGACCACTGAATTGGCTCATCGCGAATGCGGCGATTCTGCCATCCAAAGACAGGCGCGGGCGGCGCTTCCACCGCGAGCTTCTCCAGGGGCGCTAAAGAAAGCAGCTCTTTGCCGGAGCGTGCTGGCACATCATAGATGCAAATGCTGTCACCCCGGGGATACACGAACCGTTTGCCATCAGGCGCCCAGATCGGCTGGATGCCGCCGTCGAAACGCGCTTCGACGATGTCGTCGATGGTGACGGGCTTTCTCGCGGCGCACAGCAAGTCAACGGAAGCCAGAAAGCAGACTACGGCGACGCGCAGCGCACCCGTGGAAAGGGACATAGATTGTGATTCTACCGCGCGGCAAACTTCGGATACACTAAACGACGCACCATTTCACTCTGGAGGCGGACGATGGGAAAGCGGGTTTTGCTCGGGGGATTGGCGGGCGGCATAGTGATGTTTGTGTGGGCCTCGCTGGCGCAC
>JBEKFB010000256.1:0-9231 GCA_050013535.1 Bryobacteraceae bacterium
AACGGCTGGTTATTGTGAGCCATTTCCTCCACGCGCTGCCGGAAGGCGGGTACCTGAAGCATTCCCAGCATCCCGTCTCGAATTCCCGCCTGCCAGAAGGCCTGGTAGTTGATCTGCAGGACGATGACATCTGGCTTGAGTTCCCGACGGCTCATCAGGTAAGCCGCGTACCACAGCGCTTCTGTGTAGCTCATTCCACCGGCGGAAAGCCGATAGATCAGGTAATCCGGGCCATTCTCCGGCTTGCGTGGAATGAGGTCCGTATAGGTCCTCTCGGGCGCGGCCGGAGGCGGTTCCCCTGGCGCGAGGCTCATGGCATGCATCTGAGAGTTGCCGATAAACACGACACGGTCGCCGGTTCGGCCGCTCCAGTAGGCGGCCAGCCGGTCGAGACTTTCCTCGGGGCGCTCCCCGTGGGTGAGCTCCTGCGTCTGCGGATCCGTGAACAGATTGCTGACGTCGGTCCATTTCGGGGTTGCGCCAAAGGCGCGGTCGAGAACCTCGTTGATCAGGTCGAACGGTTGCAGCCAGAAGAGCAATACCAGAAGCGCCAGCGTGATAAAGACCACGAGGCCTGCGCCGGCTGCGGTTTTCTTCTCAACCATGTCTCAGGACGATGTCGATAATTGAGTCGACGCTGTCGAAGTCGTCCGGCTGGAGATTGTCGGCGGGTATGCGGACGCCAAGCCTGGTTTCCAGACGGGACATCAGCTTCAGAATCGAAAGCGAGTCGATCAAACCGGAGGAGATCAGAGGGTCGTCGTCCTTCACGGGGACGCCGACCATGTCACTAACCACTGCCCGGACCGCCGTCCGCAGCTCATTCTCATCGGGCATAGTGTTTTACTTTCCCCCGCTCCCGGGACGAGCCGTCTCGGCCACTACCGGAGTCTTTGACGCCGCACGCTCCCGCAGAAACCGTTCCCGCGTCTCTTTCCTCGAAATCTTCCCCGCTGTGCTTTTAACAATCCAGCGTTCCGGCACCGCCGCTACGTGCCGGGGCGCTATCCCGATGGTGGCCAGTACGAGCTTGTGAATCGCCCGTTCCACCCGGGTCGCAATTTCCTGGTCATGATCGCCTCGCATCTCGGCCACCACCACCAGGTTCTCCGTGCCGTATTGCTCGTCCATCATACCGAACGCCACCACGCGACCCGGATATACCTCGGGAACCGTGTTGACCACCATCTCCACGTCCTCGGGAAAAACGTTCTGTCCGCCGACGATGATGATGTCCTTCATTCGACCAATCACGAAAAGGTCGCCCTTCGAAAGGAAGCCGTAGTCAGCGGTTGCGTACCATCCCTCCCCGGAAATGGCCGTGCGCACGAACCCGTCGCTGCCCCAGTAACCCGAGAAAAGGCACGAAGTGCGAAGCTGGATCTCCCCCGCCTGCGCCTCATCGCACAGGTTGCCGTCGGCATCCGTAATGCGGATCTCCATCCCTTCCAGCGCCCTGCCACTCGAAACATAGACATCGTCAATCAGGTTGAACGCGAGTTCCTGATAGGCCGCGCTGCGCTGCCGGACCTCCGAACGGGAGGTCACGACGGGAAACTCTCCCGGCACGGTCTGCGTCGCCGCGAAGACATTCTCCGCCATGGCATAGGATGCCTGCAGCGTTTCTCTCCGTACCCCCCAATCGGCGAAAGCATCCGCAAACGATTGCATCGAGCGCAAGCGAACCGGCTCAGAACAATTGATCCATGCCCTCATGCGCTCCAGAGCGTATGGGCCTCTCATCCGCTCGCGCTGACCGGCAAGGTAGGAGAAAGCGAAGTTGGGGAGCCAACAAAATGTGGCCTGATACCGTTGGGCGTAGTAGAACAGGAGGTCGGGCTTCAGCAGCCACTCACTCGCGGCAAACTGCAAAGAAGGCGCGCCGTGCCAGAGCGGAAGCCAGAGGCAGGCAATAAGGCCCATGTCGTGATACATGGGAAGCCAGGACACCACACCGTCGGATCCGCCGAAGCCGAGGTAACCGGCCAGGAGCTCCAGTTGCGGAACCAGCATGGCGGCAGTGATCACCACTGCCTTCTGGGCCCCGGTCGTGCCGCCGGAGAACTGCAGGAACAGGGCATCGTCCGGGACGGTTCCCTTCTTCGGCTCAACCGCTTCGCCTTCCACCGCGAGAGGTAGCGGGACGATGAAGCTCTTCTCGAACTGGTCTGCTCCGGCGATGGCCAGGCCGCTTGCCGGATAAGGGAGTGCGTCGCCGAGGTTGTGTGCCAGCAGGGGGAGCGTGATCAGCTGGCTGGCTGGCAGGTTGCGCAACTGGTGCAGAAGATTACGCTGGTATTTCTCCGGGTCGATCCGGCTGGTCGGCCAGGCCAGAATTGCCGGCACCTTGCCTTCCAGGAGCAGCCCGAGGTGCAGCAGGAACAGCTCGACCGAGTGGGGAAGCAGCAGCAGAATCACGCCGGAATCCGGCAATACGCAGCGCCGGGCCAGGAGCTCGCTCCGCGTCAGGATCTCACTCCCGGTCAGCTCCAGCGGATTCAAAGGATCTGCGGCGTCGGCAATCCGCAACAGCACCCGTTCACCGTTGTTCTCCAGCCTCCTGCGCAATTCCGCGCGAAATTCAGAGCTATGCATGCACCTGTTCGTCCTTCGCAGCGGCGTGCCCCGCGGCACACGGGGCCGTTGAAGGCCACCATTTCGTTGATACAAGCAAACCCGTACTCATGTCCCTCTCTTGCAGGATTCGGCCGCCGGCAGACAAAAGATTAGCAGCAAATCACTTGATTCAAGCATCTGAGGGGCCACGCGGACGGCCTGACCGAGGAGGCCGAGACCGGCACCATGTGATCACGATATGCCACGATTACCCTCACGCCTGTCGCCAGCCCTGAGGCACTCGGTGCAGATCTCGAAGGTCTCCCTCGCTACCTGGTCCCACCCTCGGCGCGATCGCTGAGAGATTGCCGCCTCATCCCACTGCCGCGACAACGCACAAGCCAGAGCGTCAGCAAGCGCGGCCGGATCACGGGGCTCGATGAGAATGCCGGAGTTCAGCGCTTCCACAACCGAATTGGGGCACCCTTCGGCATAGCTGGGAAGACAAAAGATATTCGCGGCCGTCAGCCATCTGGCGACTTCTGCCGAACTACGCCGCCCAAGGAATTGAACCTGATCCGTTGCGCCGGCCTCAGCCGCACTAGCTTCCAGTTCGCCCCGTGGCGGTCCTTCGCCGATACAGTACAACTTCAGCCGCGGGAGCGAGGGGCGCAGCCGAATAACCGCCTCGATCAGCTCCCTCAGACCCTTCGTGTGCGCGACCCAGCCGACAAAGACCACGACCTCGGCTTGCTCATCCACTCCCAGCTCCGCCCGCGCTGCCGCACGATCAGCAATATGAAATACCGACGTGTCGCAGCCGTTTCGAACCGTCCTCGATCGTTCGGGCGAAGCCCCCAACCTGATCGCCTGCTGCCGCAGATGCTCGCTAACCGTCAAAACGAAGTCAGCGCCGCGCAATGCCTTTCTTGTGAGGAACGCGCTGATCCTGTCCGGCATGCGGTTGATGTCGGATCCGATGGCGCCCAGAATTACGGGAACGCCCAACCGCTTGCCGGCTGAGAGCGCCGCGTAACCGTCCGGATAGACGTAGTAGCTGAGAATCAGGTCGGGCTGTAAGCGCCGGAGATGCGGCAGGACGTATCGCGCGTAAACCGGTCCGTTGAATGGGCGGCTCAACAGCGGCAGCGCGGGGTACTCGATGTATTGGGCGGGAACGTCAGGCGGGGAGAAGGTGGGGTCGGCCGGTACGTAGGAGAAATTGCGCGGCCGCAGGAAGGAGGGATACGCCGCCTGTGTGCAGAACACCTGAATATCCATCCAGGAGGTCATCTCCCGCAGCGTCTGATACGCGGACTGGCCGCGGTGAGGTTGTGCGCGAGTGGGAAAGTACGAGGTGACGACAGCGAGGCGCGGCACGGCTAATTCCGTTCGCGCGCTTCGCTATAAACAGCCTCATAGCTGCGCCACATTTGGTCCAGGCTGAATTTCGCGATGGCCAGCTCGCGGGCGGTTTTCCCCATGCACGCGAGATCGCAGGTGGTTGCGGCGCGGTACATCGCTTCGGCCAGCTCATCGGCACTTCCGGGAGGGCACAAGACAGAGACAGATCCTTCCGGTGCTACTTCGGGCACTCCGCCAATGCGCGTCGAGACCACAGGGAGGCCCGCCGCCATCGCTTCCAAAATCACCAGCGGCAGCCCTTCGCTGGTCGAAGACATCACGAACACATCGAGCTCCCGCAGCACATCGGCGATCCGATGATTGAGGCCTTCGATGTGAATGCGGCCGTTCAGGCCGGTTTGCCGTGCGCGCGCTCTTAGATCATCTTCCAGGGGGCCGCCGCCGACAATGCGCAGCTCTGCTTCGGGCAATCTGTCAGCGATTTTCGCAAATGCATCGATCAGAATCGCGTGCGCTTTCACCGGCACCATCCGCCCCACCGCGCCAAAGCGGATGCGCGGCAAACCGCTCCTTGGCGAAGCGGGCCGTTCCAGAAACGGCTCCAGTTCGATGCCATTGATGATTACCGCCGACTTCGCGCTGGGCAGCCCACGCTTCTCGATAAGATATCGGCGCGAATCTTCACACACGAAGATCACGCGATCCGTGAGCGGCATCACCGCGCGAAAATAGCGCTCCTGATACGCCCGTCCAAACGATGTCGCAGGACCATGTCGGGTGTTCACCACCACCGGCACATGCGCCATCCACGCCGACACCGCTCCATAGTGATGAACGCCGGGGTTGTGGGTGTGCAACACGTCCGCTGCGTCCCGTCGCAGTTGCCGCGCGAGCGTAAACATCATCTTCACGGAGAACCCCGGCTTTTTGTGAAACTCGATTACCGGAATTCCCGCGGCCCGCGCTTCATCCGCGAGCGGACCGCCGGAGAACATGCAGTAGAGGATCGGCATGTGGCCGGCCTTCTGCTGCGCGAGCGCCAGATCGACGGCAATCCGCTCCAGCCCGCCTGTTTCGAGAGTCTCGACTAGCTGTACGATTCGCATACAGGCTGATCGGCCGCGATGCCCCACTTCCCCGCCCCGCCGAAGCCAACGCCACGCTAGCTGTAGAACGCCTTCACCTTGCGGCAGACGTACTCTATGTCGTCATTGGACAACGCCGAGTGAACGGGTACCGCCAGAACTTCGGCCGCGGCCTTCTCGCTCTCCGGGAAATCGCCGTCGCGATAGCCCAGATCCTTGAAGCAAACCTGTTGATGCAGCGACAGCGGGTAGTAAATCTCGCTGCCAATTCCGTTCTCATTGAGCCAGGTCTTCAGCTCGTCGCGGCGTTGCGAGCGGATCACAAACTGGTTGTAAATGTATCGGGTCTGGTATTCGGCCA
The DNA here is from genome assembly GCA_050013535.1 of Bryobacteraceae bacterium. GTDB lineage: Bacteria > Acidobacteriota > Terriglobia > Bryobacterales > Bryobacteraceae > CAWACP01. The sequence goes on from JBEKFB010000256.1 coordinate 5,368, forward strand.
GTTGCGGCAACGTAATCGGCAAACCAGCCCCACCGAGCAGGCTGCGGTAAAGATCGGCATTCTTCACGCGCCCGGCAGTCTCTTCATCCAGGTGTTTGAGCTTCACCCGCAGAATCGCCGCCTGCAGCGTGTCCAGCCGCGAGTTGATGCCAACGTAATCGTGATAGTACTTGCGCGCCGCGCCGTGGACCCGCAAAGCAGCGAGCTTTTTCGCGAGGGCCTCATCCTTCGCGACCACCATGCCGCCATCGCCGAAACATCCCAGATTCTTGCTCGGGAAAAAGCTGATGCAACCTACTTCGCCGAACAGTACACGTTGCCCCTTGTATTCCGCGCCAATCGATTGCGCCGAATCTTCGATCACCACGCAGTTGTGCTCGCGCGCGAGGGCCATGATCGGGTCCATGTCGGCATAGCCGCCGAACAGGTGAACCGGGATGATCGCCTTGATCTTCCCGTGCTTTTGCAGCGTCTCTGAGAGCTTCTTTGGATCGATGTTATACGTATCCGCCTGAATGTCGACAAACACCGGCGTGGCGCCGACCCGCACAATCGCTCCCGCGGTAGCGAAGAACGTGAACGGCGTAGTCGCGACGCGATCGCCAGGCTTCACGCCCGCGGCCATCAGGGCCAGAACCAACGCGTCGGAGCCCGACGCGCAGCCGATAGCATACGGAACCTTGCAGTACTCCGCGATGGATTTCTCGAGCTCTTTCACGTCCGAGCCCATGATGAATGCGTTCGCATCGACAACGCGGGTCATCTCGGCGAGCACTTCGTCCCGGATGGGGCGGTGCAGCGCGCGAAGATCCAACAGCGGAACTTTTCTCTCAACGGTCGTTTGTGCAGTCACTTTTCTTTCCTCTGTGAAGCTTGCAAAATTATGAATTGCCGGCGGCCTTCAGCGGCGCGTCCTCGTCCCAGTCGAGACAACGCAGCACGCCAGGAGAAACTTCCCGGTACTTCCACCGGCTTTCCGGACAGATGAAATTACCATCCTTGTCCTTCTCGGTCAGACGATGCCCGTGCCGGCTCATCCAGCCTTTCTGGCGCGCGGGCACTCCCATCATCAGCGCGTAGTCGGGAACGTCGCTGGCCACCACCGCCCCCGCCGCGACGAACGCGTAGCGGCCGAGGGTGGTGCCGCAGACGATCGTCGCATTTGCGCCGATCGTCGCGCCCCGACGCACCAGCGTCTTCTCGTACATGGCGCGCCGGTTAATCTGCGATCGTGGGTTCGTGACGTTGGTGAAGACGCACGATGGCCCGCAGAATACGTCGTCCTCCAGAACCAGGCCCGTGTACAGCGACACGTTGTTCTGGATCTTGACGTTATTGCCGACGGTTACATCGGGAGAAACGCACACGTTCTGCCCAATGTTGGTTCCCTCGCCGATGGTGCAGTTCTTCATAATATGGCTGAAATGCCATATCTTCGTTCCCGCACCAATCTGGCAGGGCTCATCGACGTACGCCGACTCGTGAACGAAATAATCGGGTTTTTCCATTGCCGTCTAGGTAACGAGCGCCCTCTGCCGCGACATTGTGTGCAGCTTCACCGGATCGCCCTGCAACTCCAGCGACCGCTGGCAGGCCTGCAGCACTTCAAGAACCTGCACCCCCTCTTCGCCCGGCGTTGTCGGAGTCTCGCGGCTGTCCATGCATTTCAGGAAGTGCGCGCATTCTTCTTTCAGCGGCTCCACTGGCTCATAAGGGAGTGGCACCCCGGTGTGGCTGGTCGCTTCGAGATTGCCGTTTTTCCACGCGATCTCCTTGTCGAAGATCTGCAGCTTGTCGGTTGGTCGGGAGTCCTCAAAAACCACCACCTTGCGGCTCCCGATCACCACCAGGCGCTGCTCCTTATAGGGGTGTAACCAGCTCACGAAAATGTGCGCGCGCGTGCCTCGTTCGAACAGCAGATTCGATACGGTAACGTCGGCGATATTCGGCTGCAGATACGCCCCGCCCACCGCGCTCACTTCCAGCGGCAACTGGCCGGTGAGCATCAGGATCAGCGAGACATCGTGCGGCGCGAAACTCCACAGCGCGTTCTCTTCCTTGCGGATCTTGCCCATGCTCAGCCGGTTTGAATAGATGTACTCGAGCCGCCCCAGCTCACCCGATTCCACCAGTTGACGGATCACGCGGATCGCCGGGTGATAGCGGAGCAGGTGCCCCACCATCAGAATGCGCTTGGCCTCGTGAGCCACTTCAACCATTTCCTGTCCTTCGTCGGCGGTCAGCGCGAGCGGCTTTTCAACGAAGCAGTCCTTGCCGGCGCGCAGTGCCTTAATGGCCACCTGGGCATGCTGTGCCGCGGGCGTCGCAATCACCAGGCCGCTAACTGCCGGGTCGGCGAGCACCTGCTCGAAGCTCTCGTACACGCGGGCCTGCGGGTGCTTCTTCGCCACTTCCTCCGCCGCGCCGGTGTTGCTGTCGAAGATCCCGGTCAGACGGCCGAGCTGATCGAAATTGCGGACCAGGTTCTTTCCCCAGTATCCGGTGCCAACGACACAAACTCCGCCAACATTCTCCGACTGCATCAAATTCCTCCAGGGATTGTTTTGCCTCTGAAAACTACCGCCAGGCGATGCCCAGGGTCATCCGGCCTTGCCGATTTCGCCGGCTACCTGGCCGGCCACTTTGCCAGCTTCGCCGACCTCCGCTGCCGCGGCGACCGTTTGTTTCCCGGCAAAAATCGCCTTCTTCCGCCGCGAAAGGAAGGAGAAAGACGATTTTCTCACACGCGCCGGCAGGTGCGCATACGCCAAGTGCATCAGCACCAGCGCCAGCGCTCCGGTAAAGCCCTTATACCCCGTGCGATGGCGAAACACTATCTTCAACGCGGACAACACGTTCTTGCGCTGCTGTTGGAAGGATCCTCCCCCGCTCCAGATGGTATATCGGGTGAAAACCTCGGGAAAATTATAGAGCTTTCCCTGACGGCCGAACCGCAGCCAGAGGTCCCAGTCCTGGTAGCCCGCCAGCGACTCGTCATAGAACCCAATCCGTTCACCCAGCACCCGCCGGAAGATAGTGGTCGAGTGGGTCATTGGGTTCGCGCACAGCGCTCGCTCGCGGATCTCGCCGTCCTGCTCCGGCTTGAGGTACGACATCTGCACGTTCTCGCTCTCGTCGATCACCGCCATTCCGCCGCCGCACCCGGCGTACTCGGGATTGGCTTCGAGGAACGCCACCTGCTTTGCCAGCTTGTCTTTGGCCACCCAGTAATCGTCGTCGTCGAGAATCGCGACGTACTCGCCGCGTGCGTGCGCGAGTCCGTAATTGCAGGCGTTGGCGATGTTGCCGCCGCGGTCACGATGGAAATAGCGAATGCGCGGATCGCGCTCCACCCATTTCGCCATGTCCGCAATCGTCTGCCGATTCGGCCCGTCATGGACCACGATCAGCTCCCAATCCTCCAGCGTTTGATCGATCACGCTCTGGATCGCGCGCCCCAGAAACTGCGGCCGGTTGCAGGTCAGCATCAGCACCGTGACCCGAGGCGAGCCTGCGGCGTTCTTCTTATTCCCGTTGAAACCGCTCATGCTTCAAACAACCACGGGCTTTCCCGCAGGAAATCGACAGTCCGAACAATGGCCTGCTGAATAGTTAAAGTGGGACACCACTCAAGGGAACGTATCTTTCTGCAATCAAGCAGGATAAATGGATTGTCGCCGATCCACCCGCGTTCCCCACCCGAGTATTCCAGCCTCGGCTCCAGGCCCAAATGCCGGCAAATCCAGCCGATCGAGTCGTTCACTTCGCAGCATTCATCGGTCCCCAGGTTGAAGATGTTTACCTTCTCCTGTGCCCGCTCGGTCGCGGTGACGATCGCATCGATGCAATCGCCCACGTACAGAT
>JBEKFB010000257.1:0-6370 GCA_050013535.1 Bryobacteraceae bacterium
TTCACTAACGGGAGCGCGGTTGGGACCGGCACTAATCTTCCGGCGAGCCTGTGTGGCGGTGTTAGCTCCGGGACCGGAGTGGCAACCAACGGCTCCGGGGTGGTTACCGGATTCGGGTTCTCCGGTGGCGACGTTTTTTCCACTACGACTAACTGGCGAATCGCGATCAGCGGGATGAAAGGTGGGCAGCCTTTCACGCAGTGGGCGACCTACACGCTCAACGCGGGTAGTCAAATCACGTTGTTCAACTCGGCCGCCTGGCAAGGCGATAGCGGCAATATCACGTGGATGATCGACAACCTGAACGCGAATCCACAAATGCTTACGTTCGGCCAAAACAATAATGACCCGATGTTACACAAGAACTGGTCCTGCATCTGGAACTCATCGAGCCAGATCACTCTCCAGCGGCCCTGGAACGGGCCCAGTGGAACCTATTCCAGCTATCAATCGAACGGGGCCGGATATGGCACTCAACCCTACATGCTGGGAATCAAACAGGCAGCGATGCGGTGGGGATCACAAGCGGCCTCCATGGACGGCAATTCGGTTCTTTCGACCAACTTTCTGAACCTCGTACACCTTGCCGGGAATTGGGAGCACAACACCGGTTTCGATCCAATCACGAGTGGGTTTTACTATCTGCGGGGGATGAACATGTGCGAACCCATTACGCCGGCCAGCATGGGCGGGAGCGGAAACGGTTCGTGTTACTCGGACTGGGATCCTTACACGGCCTACAACATCACCGCGGAGCGCGTGCTTTCGATAGAGAACAGCCACAGCCTGCGTTCGTTCTATGAAGCTCAGAATGGATCGCCAGCGTCTGTTTCATGGGGCGACCTTGTTTACGGGTCCTGCTTTGGGAATCCGGCTTACACGACCGGCGGCCTATACGCGGCGTCTGACGGCAACACATGCGATTCGAGCAACGGAAATCTGAATGACACGAGCATACACGCGGGAAAGTGGACGGGCTTCTTCTTTGGAATGGGCATGGCGCACCAATGGCCGGCGATGCGGCTGGGCGGAGTGTCCTCGCCGGTGAACCGTACGGTGAGTGCAAGCTTCAATCTGGGAAGCGTTGCGCATGCGACCAGCTTTGCGGCCGTGGTCACGCTTCCCAGCGGCGCCCAGAGCACCGCAACCTGTTCCACTTCGCCGTGTTCAGTCAGCGCCGATGCCCGGCAGGGGTCGCCTGTTGTGCAATGGCGGTATCTGGGCGCGGGAGGGCAGATTCTCGCGCAGAGCGATCCTCTTGTGATGACCGTTCAGTAGCCCTCCCTGGCTTCCGCACCGAGGGCGCGTGTATTGTCAGGGCAACACGAGGTACCTGAATTCCTCAGGCGACTGCGCGAGGCGGGATTCGCCGTTCACTTTGCCGTCTCCGAAGGCACTTCCAGTCAGCCGGGCGCGCACGGCTGATCCGCGCTCGATTCTTACCGGCTCCGGCATATTATAAAAATAGCGCTTGTTTCGGACAATCCTTCATGCCGTTGCGGCTGTGGCCACTGGTTGTATACCTGTCTCTGTGTATTGGCATTCAATGGGCCAGCGGCTCCTGGAATGCCTCTTTCACTGCCTATCCAGACGAGCCGTCGCACTTCGTAAGCAGCGTGATGGTGCACGATTATCTCGTTCACGGGCTGGATCAAAACCCACTCAGCTTTGCGACGGAGTACTACAAGCATTATCCATTTTTCGCGATCGGTTACTGGCCGCCTTTGTATTACATCCTCATGGGCCTCTGGTTTCTGGCCGTGGGGGTGGGACGCTTGCAGGCGTTATTGCTGGTGGCGGCAATCGCTTCCGGGTGCGCTGGCATGATTTGTATTCTGGTCCGCCGGCGCGCGGGGCAATTTGCCGGCTTCTGCGCCGGCCTGTTGTTCCTGACGCTGCCTGAGGTGCAGACATGGTTCTGCGCGGTGATGGTAGACCAGGCAGTCGTACTTTTTTCGCTCGTTGCAATCTGGTTCGCAATTCGATATTTCGAGCGGCCGTCCTGGCGAAGCGCGATCGGCTTCGCTATTCTCGCCGCTGCGGCCGTGCTCACCAAGTACAGCGGCTTGTACATTTGCGCGATTCCCATCGTGGCCATTCTGGCCCTCCGCCGCTTCGGGCTGCTGCGGGAACGCAGTTTCTGGGCGCAACCGGTTATAATCTGCTGCCTTGTGGCGCCATGGCTTTTGTGGACAGCACACCTGGCGTCGGTTGGCCTTCCGGAACAAGGGCGCGGTCCGGCAGTTGGGCGCGTTCTTTCGTTTTCATGCGAATCCCTGCTTTCATTTCCGCCTGCCACACTTATCTTTGTGCTGGCGGGGGTAATGATTCTGATGGCACGAAAGCAGTCCTGGCGGGTGGACACGAAAATCATCGCGCTCTCCATTGCCGCGAACATCGGTTTTCTTGCGGCATCGCCAGTTGATCCTGAACGCCGCTACCTGCAGTCCGTTGCGGCGGCGCTGCTCGTGTTGTCGTTCATAGGTTGGTGGACGCTAATTGAAACCGCCGGAAGAAGAGGAACAGGCTGGGCCAGAGTTGCCCTCGCCGCAGTTGCTCTGGTGGTGTTGGCGACGTCCAGCCTGCAGGTTCTCCGCTTTCGTCGCGCACCAGATGCGAACGCGCGCTCCGTTGTGCGCTACATTGCCGGTCAGCCGAAATGGATGGGAAAGCAGATTCTGGTGGCGCCCGATATGGAGGGTCCGATGATCGCCGAGTTTGCCGCGCGCGACGCGCATCGTCCCGGTTACTGGCTGGAACGGCCCAGCAAGCGGTTCGCGAAGCTCGACTGGTTCGGCCATCACTATGAAGCAAAGTTCTCCTCGGCCGAGGCACTTATGGCCGATTTGCGCACCGACCCAGTCGACCTGGTAATCTGGCACAATGCTCCGGCCGCCTTGCAACGTCCGGATGAGCGGCAGATGCAGGAAGCCCTGACACGTTGGCCGTCCTGCTGGCAACCTGTGATTACGATCGATACCTTGCAGATCTATCAATACGATCCCGGCCGGTAATGCATGTCTTGAGGACGCGCCGCGGCAGTTACGCGGCAGGTTCCATCTGCCGCCTCGCGGCGAAGCACATGCCGACAGCCAGACTAATCATCGCCGGCGCATAATAGCGGTACGCGTTCGACAGAAAAGTAATGGCGACAAGAAAACCGGCCATCGCCAGCAAGTAACAGAAGCAGGCGTTGGCGATCTCCGTGTGACCATACCGGCGAGCCGCCCGGAAGGTGCGCATCACCAGCAGCAGTGCAGATCCCAGGCCTGCCAGATAAAAGACCAGAGCGGGAATGCCGCACTCGCTGGAGATTTGAGTCCATGAACAGTGAGTGTCGTGCCAGGACCCGACGCGGCCCTCCGCCACGCTGGTCCCGCCCTCATAGTTGGCGAACTGACCGGGACCGACACCAAAGAAGGGATGTTCGACCGTGAATGAAAGGCTTTTCCTGAACAGGTAATCTCGAGCAGCCTGCGATTCGATTGCTTCTTTGTGGTGCTCGCCGACCAACGTCTCCAGACGGGATCGCGTGATCCCGGGTAACGTCATGAATAACGTCACAGCAAGCAGAATGGCGAAGACATCGGCGATCCGCTGGCGCGCGGTTCCATACGCGAACAAGACAAGGGATGCAGCGATAAGTCCGATCAATGCGCCGCGGGATGCTGTACCCAGGATCACCCACAAGCCGTACGCGATTGCCGCAAAAGGCAGGCAACGAACGGCCAGGTTGCGGCGGCGGTCCAGCGTTACAAACAACAAGAAGGGAAGAACCAGCAGTAATTGAGCGGCCAGATCGTTCGAATTGGCAATCGAAAAGCCGTTCAGCGCGATAGAGAAGCGTCCACTGGAGGTGCCCATGAAGAACCTGGCAGTGAGGAGATTGACGATGGCTGCCGCGCCGATTGTATAGAGGACGATGCGAACTTCTTTCCAGTTCACGATCAATCCGCCCACGACGACGAGGATAATCAGGTTGACCCGGCCATCGATGACTCGTCCGATTGAGCCACCCCGCCATTGACTAAAAGGAGTGGCAACAATCATCCATGCGTAAAAGCCCAACCAGTACCATGGCGCGCGATGCCGGAAAGTGCGTTGCACGCTTCCGGTGAAAAGACCACACAGCACGGCCGGAGGAACGAGAATGTAGAGAATGTATGGGCTGAAGCCCAGAATTTGCTCGGCGAGCTCTTGTAATACGGTCAGCTCGGTGAAAAACAGTGCAATACCGAACCAAAATGCGACGCGACGAAGCGGATTGTGGTCGAGAGCACTGATGCGGGCTGCACCGGGAGATCCTGACGCAGTGGTCGCGGACGGCGAACTCGCCACTACAGCGGAAGAAATGGGCGGTCCATCGGACCCAGCCGGGCGGGCGAGGGCGGAACGCCAGTTAGGGGATAACATCCGGCCCATTTACTCATGATAGGGGACGCCACGGATCAACACCGCATACTCCCGACGAGGGCTGGCCCGCGCAAAGCGCATGCCGGGGTCAAATCTCAGCGATGATCGCGGCGTTGCGATCATTTCGAACCCGCTTGATGAAATCGACGTAGCGCAGGACGAGGGGACGATAGAAGCCGAGGAGGATCCCCGCATACGCAGCGCCACCGGCGGCAACCTCGATCGCAAGAATCGACGCGGGCGTCCAACCCGCGGGCAGTATCCAGCGCACAAGAAAGACGGCGCAGACCATCGCCGCCGTGCCGGCAAGCGCGGGAGTCAGGATAGCCACGTATTCGCGCAGACTGCAGTGAATCGCGCGGAAAAGTTTTATCGCCGGAGGGAGGACGGTAAGCGGTGACATAACGATCCATGCGGCGGCCACGGCTCCGATGCCCCAGTGAGCGGCAACGAAGAATGACGCGGGCATCAACGTGATGGTAAACAGCGAAACCCAGAGCAGGAAGGTGGTGTAGCGAAGCGAGGTAAGCACCTGGGTCACGAGCGTGCTCAGTGAGCGAAGCACCGTGTACAGAGCCAGGAATTGCAGGGGCACGATGGCCGCCGTCCATTTTTGTCCCAGGAGCGCGGGCACCGCTTGCGGAGCCACAATGGCGAGGCCGAATACCAACGGAAAGATCGCAAGGGCTAACGCGTCGCTGATAAACAGGAAGTAGCGGCGCACGAGCGCAAGGTCGTTTTGCACACGCGCGAACAAAGGACCGGTGACGCGCATGATGAGCATACCGATTTTTTCGGCGGGGGCGCTCGCAAGATCGATGGCCAGACGATAGGTGCCCAGCGCGGAACGTCCCAGAAGACGTCCGACGACGATGCCGTCCGATTGCGAATACAAGACCCAGGCGGCTCTGCTGCCGGAGACTTCAAGGCCGAAGCGCATCGGCGCAGCGACCTCTTTCCATCGGGGCATCGCATAGGAGACGGGCCTCCAAAAAACGGCGAGTGCCGCCGCCATCGCTTTCCCCGACAAAGGCGCCGCGACCAATGACCAGTAGCCCAACCCAGCCGCAGCCCCGCAGACGAGGATTACGGCCTGACCGATGGCCTGCACTGCTTCCGCTATAGACAACCGGCGGTAATCGAGATCGCGTTGAAGGAGTCCCAGCGGGACGGATTGAAACCCCGTTATGAAAAAGCCGACGCTGTTCACCACGATCAGCAGACGGAGCTGGGGCGAGCGAAAGAAGGCGGCTACGAGCGGAGCGCTAACCGCGCAAACAGCGAACGCGAGCGTACTAAACAGGAATGCGACAGTGTTAAGTTGCGCGAGTGACCGCCGGCTGAGCTCACGCATCTGCAGAGCAGCCGCTCCGATGCCGAATTCGGCCAGCACGTTAGCAACACTACCGACAAAACCGGCCATTTCCACGGTGCCGAAATCGGATGGCGAGAGCAGTCTTGCGGCGATCAGCACGGAAAGCCAGGTGACGAACTGGGTCATCCACTTGGCGCCCGCGGTCCACGCGAGACCGCCCGCAAATTGTGCGTCGAGGCGGTGATGGTGCGGAGCGGGGTCTGAGCTCACACAGCCTCGTACGGAGCAACGGGCGATACCAGCGCGTCCCGCGCGACGGTGCGCGGATAAGGCCCAGCCGGCTGCTGAAAACGCCTGAGAACCACTTGCTCACGCGCGCGGCTCCGCAACGCCGCGTGTCTGCACATACCCACCGAGCCGCCACGGTGACGGAGCGGAAGCCAACTGGACTTCTTCACCATGCTGCGAGGCCGCAGAAGAAGGCGAGTTCCCATTCCTTGAGCCGTCCATGAGCCGTTCTTGAGCCGTCTGGTGCCAGTTACTCACGATTCTCGCATTTTACCGGGCGGCCCTCCAAAACCCTTATAAAAAGACGGGTGTTAGAATTGAGGCTCTATTTCAGCCGGGCAATGCTGAGACGCG
>JBEKFB010000258.1:0-6366 GCA_050013535.1 Bryobacteraceae bacterium
AATCGCGCGAAGTAGACCTGGTCAGTCCGCAACTTCAATGGTTGGCTTGCGCTCGCCGTTCACCTGCTCGACGCGCGCCTCCACCTCGCGGGCCAGAGCGAGGAAATCGCGCGCGTGGGGATTGTCCTCACCGGCCAGGGCCACGGGATTTCCGCTGTCGCCGCCCGCGCGCACTTCGGGATCCAGAGGGAGGCCGCCCAGGAAGAAGATCTCCATTTCCTGCGCGGTGCGCTGTCCGCCGCCAGTGCTGAACACGTCGATCTGCTCTCCGCAATGCGGGCACTTCAGATAGCTCATGTTCTCTACCATCCCGATAATAGGGACTCGTACCTGGTGGAACATATGAACGGCCTTGCGGGCGTCTTCCAGCGAAACGTCGGACGGCGTGGTCACAACAACGGCGCCGGTGAGCGGTGCGGTCTGGATGAGTGAAAGCTGCACGTCACCTGTGCCGGGCGGAAGATCGATGAGCAGGTAATCGAGTTCGCCCCAGTCGACGTTGCGCAGGAACTGCTGAATCACGCTGTGCAGCATGGGACCGCGCCAGATCAGCGGCTTGTCGCCGGGATTCAAAAATCCCATGGACATGACGCGAATGCCGTATTTCTCGAGTGGCTGGATGCGTTCGCCGAGCGCGTGCGGCGTGGCGCGAAGCCCCATCATCAACGGCACGTTGGGACCGTACACGTCGGCGTCGAGCAGACCGACCTTGTGGCCGAGCTGTGTGAGGCCGATGGCCAGATTCACCGAGACCGTGGTCTTGCCGACGCCGCCTTTGCCGGAGCCAATCGCAATCAGGTTCTGAACACCAGGAATGGGCGGCTTCGGAAGCTCTGCCGCGCCGGGATTTGCAGCCATCCTTTCGATGGTAGAACATCGGCGTCCACGGACATGCTACGGCAACCGCGTTCACGCGAGTGACATGCTCGCTTTGGCTTTGAGCGTAAAATCGGCAAACTCGCGTCGCGCGAGCTTTGGGAATGCCGCGGCGGCGATCATCGCGGCGTTGTCGGTGGAGAGACCGGGCGCGGGGAAGAACACACGGTAGGGAAGGGAAGCTGTTCGCGCGGCTTCCCGCAATCCCGCGTTGCAGGCCACGCCACCGGCAATGATCGCGCTTTGCGCCCCAATCTCCTCGGCGGACACGGCCACATGCCGCAACAGCTCCCGCACCACCGCGTGCTGAAATGACGCCAGCAGGTCCAGTGTGTGCTGCGGTGTCGCGCTTCGCAATTCATCAAATCCAGCGTGGACCATTCCTCGGCGCGCCGCGATTTCATCGGCCATGTCATGCTGCTCCACCCAGCGCAACACCGCTGTCTTCAGGCCGCTGAAACTGAAGTCGAGCGCGTTGCCTTTCATTTTCGGCGACGTGAAGCGCACGGCCTCCGGATCGCCGAATGGCGCGAGCTTGTCGATAAGGGGCCCGCCGGGGTAACCGAAGCCGAGCAACTTGGCCACTTTGTCGTACGCCTCGCCCGCCGCGTCGTCGCGAGTTTTTCCGAGAAGACGATAGGCGAATCCCGAACGAACTTCAAATAGATGGGTGTGCCCGCCGCTTACGACAAGCGCCAGCGCCGGGTATGCGATCGCGCCGCCGTGTTCGAGAACCACCGCGTGAATGTGTCCCTCGATGTGGTTTACTGCGATGATGGGCACGCCCGTGGCGAATGAAAGCGACTTGGCGTAGGTCAAGCCCACTAACAGGGAGCCCACCAGCCCTGGCCCCTGCGTAACGGCAATAGCGGCAAGATCCTCAAGCTTCGTGCCGGAAGTCTCCAGCGCCTCACGCACCACCGGCACAATGGCGCGAAGATGTTCGCGTGATGCCAACTCGGGTACCACGCCGCCATATTTGCCGTGGGTGTCGATCTGCGAGGCGACGATGGACGACAGCACCCTTGCGCCGTATTCCACTACTGCAGCCGCCGTCTCGTCGCAGGACGATTCGATGCCCAGAATCCTCACATTGTTATTGTAAGGATCGAGTGCGCGTCTCCGAGTTCAATTACCATTTACCCGAGTCGTCCATCGCGCAGGAGCCGCTGGCCGATCGCGCGGGTTCCCGGATGCTGGTGCTCTATCGCGACAGCGGCCGGTGGGAGGATCGTGCATTCCGAGAGCTGCCACAGTTTCTGCATCCGTGCGACTGCCTGGTGTTGAACGATTCCCGCGTTCTCCCCGCGCGCCTGCTGGGGCATCGTGTGGGCGTGCACTCAATGCGCGTCGGCAGGAACAATCCGAAGCGATTCGAAAACCTCAGCGGAAAGGTGGAGGTGTTCCTGTTGCGGCCCGTCTCGGACGACGCCAGGACCTGGACCGCTTTGGTCCGTCCGGGCCGAAAGATGAGGACCGGCGAACGGATCAGGTTCGGAGACTTGGAAGCGGAAATTACCGGGCGCGGTGAACTCGGCGAGCGAACGGTTCGTTTCCTCTATGAGGGCGACATCTATGAAGCGCTGAACAAAGTGGGTCACGTGCCGTTGCCGCCGTATATCAAGAGGCCCGATTGTCCCGCAGACCGCGAGCGCTATCAGACTGTCTTCGCGCGCCAGGCCGGGTCCGTTGCCGCGCCGACAGCGGGACTGCACTTCACGCCACATGTTCTCGATGCGTGCCGCGCGGCGGGAGCCGAGATCGCTTACGTCACGCTGCATGTTGGCTTGGGAACATTTCAGCCGCTGCACACCGAGATCGTTGAAAAGGCGAAACTGCATACGGAAGACTTCACGATATCGGCTGAAAATGACGCAAAGCTCCGCGCGGCGAGCCGGCGTCTCTGTGTGGGGACCACCAGCGTTCGCTCGCTCGAGAGCGCGTGGCGCGGACAGCGAGACGAAACCGACATCTTCATCTATCCCGGCTTTGCTTTCCACGCCACCGGCGCGATGCTCACGAACTTCCATCTGCCGCAATCGAGCCTGCTGATGCTGGTCTGCGCCTTCGCGGGAACCGATTTGGTGCTCGCAGCTTACCGCCACGCGGTGGCGACCGGTTACCGCTTCTATTCTTACGGCGATTGCATGCTGATAGTGTAATTACGATGCCCCATACCGGTTTCGATCTCGCCGCGAGCGCTCGCGCGGAGATGTTGCACGAAGGCTTTCATCCGGATTTCCCGGCTGGCACCGAGGAACAACTTGCGGGGTTGCGCGTACGTCCCGCTCCTGTAGCAGGCGGCGACATCGAGGATCTCAGGTCTCTGCTGTGGTCCTCCATCGACAACGACACGTCACGCGACCTCGATCAAATTGAGTACGCCGAGCGAGTAGCGGGCGGCATTCGGGTGTTGGTCGGCGTTGCCGATGTGGAATCCGATGTTGCCATCAAGACGCCTATCGATCAACACGCCAGCGATCAGACCACCACGGTCTATACGGAAGTGAGCACGTTTCCGATGCTCCCGGAAGAGCTGTCCACCGGATTGACCTCGCTCAACGAAAATGCCGACCGTCTCGCGATAGTGGTGGATTTCACGGTTGCCGTCGACGGTTCCATCGCCGCATCGAGAATTGGCCATGCTCTGGTGCGCAACAAAGCTCAGTTGGCCTACAACGGCGTCGGTTCGTGGCTGGAGGGTACCGCGCCCGCTCCCGCTAAGGTTGCCGCCTCTCCTGAATTGCAGGCGCAGCTGCGACTCCAGGACTCCGTTGCAGAAACTCTGCGCCAGAAACGGCACGAATTGGGCGCGCTCGATTTCGACCGTACTGAGGCGGAGCCGGTCATGAGCAACGGCGTGATAACCGGAATCGCCGCACGCCGCAAGAACCGCGCCACGGCCATCATCGAAGATTTCATGGTGGCAGCCAATGGGGTGATGGCGCGCGCGCTCACGGCTGCCGGAGTGGCCTCAATTCGCCGTGTGGTGAAAGAGCCGGAACGCTGGCCGCGTATCGTTGATCTGGCGGCGCAGCACGGAACCACCTTGCCTCCCGACCCCGATCCCGGCGCTCTTGCGGCGTTTCTCACGAAGCAGAAGACCGCCGATCCCATCCACTACGAAGATCTCTCGCTTGCGGTGATTAAACTCATGGGACCGGGCGAATACGTGGTGCTGCGGCCGGGCGAACCGTCACCCGGCCATTTCGGCCTCGCGGCGCACGACTACACGCATTCCACCGCCCCCAACCGGCGCTTTGCCGATCTGGTGACGCAGCGTCTTATTAAGGCCTGGCTGGCGAAGAAAGCCGCGCCATACGCGCCCGGCGAACTCGATGCCATCGCCAGCAACTGCACGCTGAAGGAGGATGCCGCGCGCAAAGTGGAGCGAACCATGCAGAAGCGCGTGGCCGCGGTGGCTCTCGCCAACCGTATTGGTCAAAGCTTTGACGGAGTGGTTACCGGCGACACCCCGAAAGGCGTCTTCGTTCGCGTTTTCAATCCGCCAGTGGAAGGCCGTCTGATGCGCGGCGAACAGGGTCTGGATGTGGGCGACCGGCTCCGTGTGACGCTGCTCTCGACCAACCCGGAGCGCGGGTTCATCGATTTCGGACGAGCTTAGTTGCGGCTATTCGCGCGAGCGGACGCGCCCCAACCGCTCCAGCAACGCCAGCGAGAGGCTCGCTTCCACTTCGGGTGTGATGAGGCCGGCCTCGTCGAGGTCCTTCAGATGCGCTTCATCACGGGCACGAAAACTAGTGAGTTTCATGCGAACCAGGTCTGCGAGCGGGATCAACGGAACTCCACGAAGTCGACATGCCGTACCGAGTGCCGGCACTGCCTCGACGTATTCGGGCCGCACTTTCTCTCCCGCGAAAACCAGATGGACAGCTCTGCGTGCCGAAGACTGTTCAGCCTGTACAAGCATGTCCAGACCGGCCACGTGGCGCAAGGTGAGACCGAACGGTTCGACAGTGCTGGCGATCTTCTCCAAGTCCTTCCTGCGCACCGCGATATCGATGTCTTTGGTAAGCCGCCCGGCGTCCGGCTCCACTTCTTCGACGTAGAGATATGCCGCCAAGCCACCTACAATCCGATACTCAATTCCGGCCGAGGAAAAAGCCTGCTCGATCCGGTCCGCGAGATCAAATAGCTGGTTCACGCGATTCTCAAAGAAGGTATTGACAAAAACGGACACAGCAAACCTTCCTGAATTATCCCATCCCGCGTGGCTTGGACTGCAGCCGCTCCATCATCTCGAAGCACATTCGACTGTTGTGGTACGGGCACTTCCACGGGCCAACCAGACAGGCGTCGGCGTCTTCCGACTCTTCCCACGGAGTTCCGTCGGGACGCAGTTTCGCCAGCCACTCACCGTGCTGCTTGTCGATAATCCTGGATTCGATGTAGCTCCACGCGCGTTCCGCGGCCTTGCGGAATCGGTCCTGGCCGGTGAGCGTCCACGCGTTATAAAACCCGACCACCGCCTCTGCCTGCGCCCACCAGTGCTTGTTGGGATCGACAAACTCGCCTTTGGAATTCCGTTCGTAGAAAATACTGCCGTCCTGGTCGAGCCCTTCGTCGTAGACAACCTCGGCCATGCGCGACCCCACCTTCTGCGCATAAGCCTGCAGCACCGGATCGCCCAGCACCTCAGCCGCTTCCATCAGCAACCAACTGCCTTCTATGTCATGTCCGAACGAAACATGATCTGACAGGGAATTCCATTGCTTATCGAAGAAGAGCTTGAAATGACCCGTGGAGCTATCAACGATGCGGTCCATCGTGACTTCGAGCAAATCGTTCTGGCGGGCCGCGAGTTCCGAATCGCGCCACACACGCAGGAGCGATGTGTAGGCCTCCATGATGTGCAGGTGCGTGTTCATCGATTTCGGACTGTTCAGGTCCTTCTCGCTGAGGCGCATATCTTCGAGAGTGCCCCAGTTTCGGCTGCACGCTTCGATGTACCCCTTGAACACCGAATCGCGGCTGTATTTCTCGATCAGCCGGAACAACAGCCGCGCGCGCTCCAGACTCTCCGGCCGGCCAGTGGCGCGATAATACTCGGCCATCGCATACACCGTGAATGCCTGCGCGTAGATCTGCTTGCGGTCGGAGATGGGATTGCCCTTGTAATCGAGCATCCAGTAAACGCCACCGTTTTGCTTGTCCCAGAATTTCTGGTTGATGTAGTCCCAGGCGCGGTCGGCCATCTCGCGATATTCCGGCTTTCCGAGCACGCGCGTCGCCGCCGAAAAAGTCCAGAGGATGCGTGCGTTGATCACTGCGGCGCGAGGAGCCTTCGCGTCCACGGTGAGGTCGGAATGGATCGTCCCGTGGAAGCCGCCGTTCTCGCGATCAACCGCGTGCCGCATCCAGAACGGCAGGATGTTCGTCTCCAGCTCGGCGCGAAAGCGGGCTGCGTCGAGAATGGCCACGTCAGGCACGGCCGTCTCCGTTCGACAGGCTCAGGTTCTTATCGATCAG
>JBEKFB010000259.1:0-9910 GCA_050013535.1 Bryobacteraceae bacterium
TCGCGCAGCGCCGCAGTCGGGAACATGGACGAATATCGCCGAACCCTCTCGCGTTCGCTTGGCATGGTTTTTCTGTTGACCCTGCCGAGCTCCATTGGACTCGCGCTGCTGGGCAAATCGATGATCGGCGCAATTTACGAAGGTGGGCGATTCAGTTCGTACGACACAGGCCAGACCGCTGCGGCGCTCTCGTGCTACGCCGTCGGCCTAACCGGCTACTCGGCCCTGAAGGTGATCGGCCCGGCATTCTACGCGCTAAACGACGCACGCACGCCCATGCTGGTGAGTCTCGCGTCGATTCTGGTGAACTACTTCGCGGCGTCCTGGATGTCGGCCCGGCTCGGCTTTGCCGGGCTCGCGCTGTCCACTTCGGTAGTGGCGCTGTTCGGATCGCTGGCCCTGTTCGCGATTTTGCGGAATCGCATCCATGGCGTCTATGGGCGCGACCTCGCCTCCAGTATTCTGAGGATCGTTGCCGCGTCCGCAGTGATGGGAGCTGTAGTCTGGGGAGCTGATGCCTTGATCTCCGGCCACATCGGCACCGGCAGAATCGGCGATGTCAGCAATCTGCTGATCTCCATGCCGCTCGGGGCCGTCGTGTTTTACCTGACTTGCCGTTTGTTGCGAGTCAGCGAACTGGAGCTGGCCGCGCGGGGCGTGTCGTCATCAATCAAGTCTATTTATTTCAGGAAAATAACCCCGAACTGATAATCCGTTACTTCACCTGCCTCGGTGATGATGAAGTTAGACGTGATGTAACCGGATGCCTCCTCGAACTGGCCCTCGCCGCCCTCCACCTTCCATGTCACGGCGCCAGCCGAATAGTGGGGATCGGCGGTTGGCCCCATGTGTCCTTCGCCCACGGTGCTGAACCGCAGCGAATGGTCTTCTTCGCCGAAACTGATTTCGCCGGTTTCGGTGAAGGAGTGTTGGCCCGAAAGGCGCACTTCGGATTCGAACCACGCTAGTCCACCGTCTGCGGGATGAAACGTCCCCTCAACGCCGTCCGGCCCGATTACGGACTGAATGGAACAACTGGTGGCGCTGGTGGTGGCCTTCAGGACGCCTTCGCTGCTCGGCACCGCGGTGCCCTTGAACTGCATGCTGTAAATCACGTGCTTCATCAGGAGCATCATATCGCGATGTAACTATTCCCATGCTGGTTCGTAATGAGTTGCGAGGTCCATCTATGAAAACTCTGTTTGCCATTCTGCTTTCCGTCGCACCGCTGGCGCTGGCCCACGAACAGGCGCTCAACTGCGACGACCACAACTGGGGAAACAGCCGTTCGTACTGCGAAATGCGCGAGACAACGATACCCGCGCGGGGGGACATCACCGTCGACGGTATGACGAATGGCGGCATCTCCGTGAAGGGCTGGGATCGCAATGAAATCCTGGTGCGCAGCCAGGTCAGCGTGTGGGATCGCGACCCCGCCGCCGCGAAGGATATTGCCGCTCACGTGAAGCTTGAAATCGAAGGCGGCCATATTCATCCCGACGGTCCCAGAAATAGCTGGCACGATGGCGGATGGAACGTGAGCCTCGAAATCTTTGTGCCGAGGCGCATCGATCTGAACCTGCACACCACCAACGGCGGCATCGACCT
Source organism: Bryobacteraceae bacterium (assembly GCA_050013535.1). Classification (GTDB taxonomy): domain Bacteria; phylum Acidobacteriota; class Terriglobia; order Bryobacterales; family Bryobacteraceae; genus CAWACP01. The sequence continues at coordinate 1,609 of JBEKFB010000259.1, forward strand.
CGAAGACGTGCATGGCCGCATGGATTTTGAAACTACCAACGGCGGCGTCTCGTTGAAGCGCGTGGCCGGCGACGTGGACGGGCACACCACGAACGGCGGCGTTCACATCGAGCTAAGCGGCGACCACTGGGATGGAGAACGGTGCGATGTTGAGACGACGAACGGCGGCGTGGCCATCCTCGTCCCGGCCAATTACTCGGCTCATCTCGAAGCTGAGACCACGCACGGCGGCGTCGATATCGGATTCCCGGTGACGGTGCACGGCCGTCTCGGTAATCATTTCGAGACCGATCTCGGCTCCGGCGGCAAGCTGATTCGCGTCAGCACCACGAATGGCGGTGTCGCGGTGAAGAGGCTGCCGTCCTGACGGCCAATTGTTAATCTGAGGCCATGTTGTACATGGTGGTGGAGCATTTCCGGAATGGCGACGCTGCACCCGTATATCGCCGTTTTCGCGACAAGGGCCGCATGATGCCGGATGGCCTCGAGTACGTTTCGAGTTGGATCGACGAGAGTCTTGAGCGCTGCTATCAGGTGATGCAAACCACCGACCGACGGCTGCTCGATCAATGGATGGCCAACTGGGACGACATTATGGACTTCGAGGTTCGTCCGGTAATCACGTCCGCGGAAGCTCGCGAGCGAATCGCGCCGCGACTCTGACTAATCACTGAGTTCCCACCGCCCATACATCCCACCTAACCGCACGCTTCCGGCATAGTCTAAAGGACAGCCGGATGGAATGGAGCGACAGCGCGGCGGCCGAAGAGGCGCGCAAGGGCGACCAGCGCGCCTTTCGTGTCCTTGTCGAACGCCATAGCAGGTCCATCTTCCGTCTCGCTTTTCGTATGACTGGAAATGAACAGGACGCCGAAGACATGGTGCAGGAGACCTTCCTGCGCGCCTGGAAGCAGATGCATCGCTACGATGGCCGCGCGGCATTCAGCACCTGGATTTACCGCATCGCTTCGAACTGCTCGCTCGATCTGATCCGCGCGCGTAAAGTACACGGCGAACAGCAACCCATTTCGGGCGATGAAAACCAGCCGGGAACGTTCGATCACCTTGCGGCAGGCGACGCGTCCCCGGAACGCCTGATGGGGAGCGGCCAGATCGCGCGGATGCTCGGCGCGGCTCTGGAAGAGCTCAGCGAAACGGAGCGGACGGCGTTTCTGCTGCGCCATTACGAAGGATGCGGGACGGACGAGATCGCCCGCGCACTGGGCGTCCAGACGAACGCCGCAAAACAGTCGGTCTTTCGCGCCGTGCAGAAACTCCGGCGCGCGCTGGAACCGGCTTGGGGGATGCCACGATGACACACCTCAACGAGGAACAAATCACGCTTGCCTATTACGAGGAGCTGGAACCCGCGCTGCGGTCGCATCTGAACGATTGCCCGGAATGCCGCGCCGAGTTCGACCGGTTGAAGCGAATGCTCGATAAGCTGCGGGACATTTCGGTTCCCGAACGCGCAGCTTCATATGGGGGCGAAGTGTGGACTCGGCTGCTGCCGCAAATGCCCGTCGAGAAGCCTCGGCGCTCGTGGGTGCGCTGGTGGACGATGGCGCCAGCGATGGCCACCGTCGCCGCCGCCGCATTTATTGCGGGAATCCTCGTTCAACAGCGACACCCCATTGCGGGGATCCCGGCAAAAGCCCGCGAACGGGTGCTGCTCATCGCCATGGGCGATCATCTCGACCGGTCGCAGATGGTTCTCGCTGAGCTGGTGAATGCCACACCGGGAGAGGCGGACTTCGGAGACGAACGCGGACGCGCGCGCGAGCTGGTGACTGAGAACAGGCTGCTTCGCCAAACCGCCCTGCGCACGGGTGATGTCTCCGACGCGGCGCTGCTAGATGAACTGGAACGCACGCTGCTGGATATCGCTAACGGGCCGGCCAATCCATCGCCCGCGGATCTTGAGTCTCTCCAGCATCGCGTCGAAAGAGAAGGACTGTTGTTCAAAGTGCGCATTGTGTCAACCAACGTTCGTCAGAAGGGACAGCAATTATGATTCGCTACATTTTCTTCTTTCTTGTTTCGGCCGCTGCGCTGACGGCGCAGAGTCCGTCCGGGCCATACAGTCTGAGTCTTCAGGCGCAGCAAGGCTCGCACGAAGACGCCGATTACCAGGCGGGCCGCCGTGCTTTGGACGCCGGTGATTGGCAGAAAGCCATCCGTGCGTTCGACGCTTCAGCTTCTCGAAAAGGGCCTGGCACCGATGGCGCCCTTTACTGGAAGGCTTACGCGCAGAACCGCGCCGGACGCCGCGAGGATGCGCTCACCACCATCGCGACCCTGCGAAAAGAGTATCCGTCGAGCCGTTGGATCAACGATGCGCAGGCGCTGGAAGTGGAGATGGGGGCGAATGTTAACCCCGGCTCCGAGTCCGACGAAGACGTGAAGATCATGGCCCTCAACAGCCTGATGCAATCGGAGCCGGAGCTGGCGTTTCCCATTCTCGAAAAGGTGTTGAAGAGCAACAATTCGGAAGATGTGAAGGAGAAGGCGCTCTTCGTCCTTACCCAGAGCCCGTCGCCGCGGGCCCGCAAGCTCCTGAGCGACATCGCCCGCGGGGCTTCGAATCTGGAACTGCAGGCCAAAGCGATTCAGTACATGGGCATGATGGGCAACGACGACTTCCGCAAGGAGCTGGTGTCCATTTATGAATCCACCGGCGACAAAGAGATCAAGCACGCAATCCTGAAAAGCTTCATGATCTCCGGCTCGCGGGGTTTTCTGCTGACGGTTGCCAAAGGCGAAAAAGATTCGGAATTGCGCGTCGACGCCATTCGCCAGCTTGCAATCACCGGCGCTCAGGATGAGTTGTGGCAGCTCTATCAATCGACGAGTTCCATGGAGGACAAGGAGGAGATCCTGAAATCCATGTTCATTGGCGGCAACTCGTCTAAGCTCGCCGAGATTGCGCAGAGCAACACCGATCCGCGTCTGCGCATTGCGGCGATCAAGTCGCTCGGGCTGATGGGCGGCAATGGCCGTGGCGATGTTCTGGTGTCGATCTACAAGTCCGATCAGAACCGCGAGGTGCGCGAAGCGACTCTGAAATCGCTCTTCCTGCAGCAGAACGCGAAGGCGCTGATCGAGCTGGCCCGCGCCGAGAAGGATCCCGAGATGAAGCGGGAGATCATCAGGAACCTCTCGTTGATTCCATCGAAAGAGACCACCGACTACATGATGGAGATTCTTAAATGAGAGCCGCCTCCGTTGCACTGCTGCTCGGATTGTGCGCGTTTGCTCAAAACTGGCGGCCGAACATCACCAATGCGCGATTGGAGACGCGGGCATTCGCGGGCAATCTGGCCGCGCAACTTCACGCGAGCACGCCCACCTGGTTTGGCTACGCCGTGAAATCAGTACGGATGGACGATGGCGGCGATTGCCACTCTCGGCTTGAGGGTGGTTGGGAGAACCACGGCGAGAAGAGCGATGCCGGGCCGGTGCATCTTGAAGCATCCACGGCGGCGGTTGTTCTTTTCCGCGTCACCGGCAACGAAATTCAGAAGGTCCAGGCGCATCCGCTCTTCTGTCAGATCGACGCCGATGGCATACCCCTGGTCTGGCTGACCGGTGTGCCATCCGGGGCCAGTATCGAGTTTCTGCAGAAGCTGGTGCGGTCCGATAACACACTCGAGGGCGCCATCCTCGCCATCTCCCTGCATGACGATCCGCAAGCAGACACGGTGATGGAAAGGCTCACTCGTTCTGACCAGCCCGAGAAGACGCGCGAGAAGGCGATCTTCTGGCTTGGCGTAAACCGAGGCGCGCGCGGTGTTGAGATACTTGGCAACCTCCTCAGGAACGATGCAAGTGACCACATCCGCGATAAAGCGGTCTTCGCGCTCTTCGTCAGCAAGCAGCCCGAGGCGCTCCCGCTGCTGATAGGCGCGGCGAAGAACGATCCGTCAGGCAACGTGCGCGGCCAGGCGCTTTTCTGGCTGGCGCAGAAAGCCGGCCGGCAGGCCTCCGCCATGATCGTCAACGCCATCCGTGATGACCCCGACACCGAAGTCAAGAAACGCGCCGTCTTCGCGCTGTCGCAATTGCCGCAGGACGAGGGCGTGCCGAAGCTGATTGAGGTTGCGCAAACGCAGAGGAATGCTGAAGTTCGCAAACAGGCCTTCTTCTGGTTGGGCCAGTCGCAGGATCCCCGGGCGGTCCGGTTCATCACGCACGTGCTGACGGGGGATTGACATCGTTCTTGTAATATGGCATCATTACTATAGATGCGCACCACAATCAATATCGATGACGAAGTGATCCACATGGTGCGGGAGTTGTCCGAGGCCCGTCGCATCTCCCTCGGCGATGCCGCCAGCTTCCTGATTATGCGAGGGTTTGCGGTTTCTTTACCGCACAAACAGAAGAACGGCTTCGCCCTGTTCAATGTGGATTCATCGGTGCCAAAGTTTGGCCTGGAAGACGTGAATCGTGCACTCCAAGAGGAAGACGAGGACCTGAGCGGCTTCTTCCCCGGACGCGGAACCGATGGTTCATCTGCTTGACGTCAACGTCCTGCTGGCGCTGGCCTGGCCCAACCACAGTAATCATCAAGCAGCCCACGCATGGTTCGGCCGCAACCACACCAAGGGTTGGGCGACATGCCCGATGACCCAGGCCGGATTCGTCCGGCTCTCCAGCCAGCCCGCCGTGACGAAGCTGCTGGTGCCCGTTCGGGAGGCTGTCGAGATCCTCGAAGCGAGCACTCAAAGCCCGCAGCAACTCACTGACGCCGTTCTGATCGATCTGGCGATCCGGAAAGAGGGCGCCGTCGCCACCTTCGACGAACATATGAGCGTTCTTCTTCAGAAGGGCTCGCCCTATGCGTCCTGCCTGACGTTCATTCCGGCCTGAACCGGCGCTACCAATAGAAGCAGTGTTGGGTAAGACAGCGCGTTCATGCCCCAGTTGCCGCCGTAGTGGAACCCAGCATCTTCAGAGCGACCAGTTGCTGCGGGTCCTTCACCGGCAGCAGTCGCAACAGAACCTGATCGAGCAGCGTGAAGATCGCGGTATTTGCGCCGATGCCCAAGGCCAGCGAAAGAACGCCCACGATGGTGAAGACGGGTGATTTTCGCAGCGTCCGAAGTGCGAATCGAACATCGTTCCAGAGTTGGGTCATGTGGTTCCCCCGCGGGGATACCGGTAATACTGAGTTGGCGCTGGAAAGTTACGAGGCGAGAGCTAACGAAAAAGAAGCCGCATGATCTGCCGGATTCAAACCGGAGCAGGTCATGCGGCTTTCACTGCGACAATCGCAGCCGTCAACGGGGGGATGAACGGCCACGGCTTCAGGGGCACATTGAGTAAGAGACCAATTCACGCGGCTACGATTGCTGTGCTTGGGTGATGTGCACGCGGCGATTCTTCTGCCAGCATGCCTCATCATGGTCGGTGCACACCGGATGTTCCTTGCCGTAGCTCACGGTGTTGAGCTGCGTGGCCGGCACGCCGAGCGACGCCAGATAATCCTTCGCTTCCTTTGCGCGAGCATCGCCAAGCGCCAGGTTGAACTGATCCGAGCCGCGCTCGTCGCAGTTGCCCTGGATGGTCAGCTTGTAGTTCGGGTACTGCTTCAGGATGTCGCCCAGCGTTTTGGCGTCGGCGGCAAGAGCTTTCTGCGCGTCGGCGCGGATATCATGGCTGTCGAAATCGAAGTAGGCATCCTGAATGCGGTTGAGCAAATCCTGGATTTGGGCCCGCGTGGCTGCGTCGGGCATGCGGTTATTGTTCTCAGCTACAACAGGAGTGCGGGCCGGCATTTCCGCACGCGTCGCGGCAGGAGCGGTCGTGGCGGCTGCCTCGGCCTGGGGTGGTGGCGGCGGTTTCACGGCGGACATTTTCTTTTGGCATGCCGTCGTGGCCGCCAAAGCGGCAACGGCCAGAACGGCCGTTAATAAACGAGCTCTCATAATGTTCCTCCGTTACAGGATGCGGTAGGAAAACCCCCTGCTGGTATCCCGTAATCACGGTATTTTGGAGATTGTGAACTACGGATACAGGATCGACGCGATTCTCCGCGGGCCTCGCCGCCTCTATGCTCAGCTAGTTGCACCGCGTGTCCGCATGAGCAGATCCGCTGTACGTCCTCTGCGCCGGCCGTGGCTTGTCCTGCTGGCCGGCTTCAGCGGGCTCCTCGTACTGATGGCCGCTGCCGGCTTCGATGCTGTGGTCGCATTAAGTCGCCTCCACGACAGCAGCGTCGAAGTACGGCAGCGCTTCTTCTCACGCACGCGGCTTCTGGATCAGATTCGCTCGCAGATCTATCTTTCCGGCACATACGTGCGCGATTATCTGCTCGCGCCCGCGCCCAGCGGCGCTCAGGAACAGCGCAGCCGGCTGGAATCCCTGCAACATGAGAACCGAGCAGCGTTGACGCAATACAGCGCCGTTGTTGACGCGAGCGAGCGGCCCGTTCTGCACGCGTTACAAGCCGAAGTGGAAGGATATTGGCGGGTGCTGGATCAAACTCTCGCCTGGACTCCGGAGCAGCGCGACCGCGAGCGATACGCCTTCTTCTACGAGCAATTGGTGCCGCGCCGCACGGCCATGCTTCAGATTGCCGACCGCGTTGCTGAAGCCGATCAGCGCGAATTCAGCCGTGGCGAGGAGCAGGCTAACGCGGATTTTTCGCGCTATCGGCTGGAATCTGTAACCACCCTCACTGTTACTCTGGCGTGCGGAGTACTGGTGGCGATCCTGAGCTGCGTCTACCTCTTCCGTCTGGAGCGCGAAGCCCTGCGCCGGTTCCACGATGCTACTCGCGCCGAGGCCGAACTGAAGGAACTTTCCGCGGGGCTGGTGCGCGCCCAGGAAGACGAGCGCCGGGCTCTGGCGCGGGAGCTGCACGATGAGCTGGGACAGTCGTTTTCAGCCATCGCCATGGAAGCCGGCAATCTGCTGGATCAGCAATGGAACCCGCATTCAGCGGGTGACGCTCGCGTTCGTCTGGAGACCGTCCGCGATCTGGCCGGGCAGGGTATTGACGCCACGCGCAACATGTCTCTGCTGCTTCGCCCGTCCATGCTGGACGATTTCGGCTTGGTTCCCGCGCTGCACTGGCAGGTTCGCGAGACCGCCAAGCGCACCGGCATGCGCGTCCATCTTTTCGCCGAAGGAGTGAGCGACGATCTGCCCGAAGAACACCGCACCTGCATTTATAGAATTGTGCAGGAGGCGCTCACCAACGCGGCCCGGCACGCGCAGGCGCGCAACGTCCAGGTGACGGTTCGCGACGAACCGGACCGCATCCACGTGACCATCCAGGACGACGGCGCCGGTTTCGATCCGCGGCGCGTACGCGGGCTTGGCCTGCTGGGCATGCAAGAGCGCGTGCTTCACTTGGGCGGGCGATTCGACGTGGATTCGTCGCCCGGGCGCGGCGCGGTGTTGACCGTGGAACTACCCAAAGCCGTTTTCTCCGAGGAAGAACCCGTTGCCGCCCATTCGCATATTGCTGGCTGACGACCACAGCATCCTGCGCGAAGGATTGCGCGTGCTGCTGGACCGCCAGGACGAATTCGCGGTGGTGGGCGATGCCTCAAACGGACGCGAAGCCGTGGAGATGGCGGAAAAGCACGATCCCGACGTGGTGATCATGGACCTCGCCATGCCCGGCCTGAACGGCATCGAGGCTACGCGGCGCATTATCGCGCGGAGCCCGCGAACGGCCGTGGTGATCCTCAGCATGCACTCCGATGAAAGCTACATCCTCCGTTCGCTGAAGGCTGGCGCGCGCGGGTATTTGCTGAAGGACTCGCTGAAGGCCGATCTTATCGACGCGGTGCGGGCGGCGGTGCGCGGCAAATCGTTCTTCAGCCCAAAGGTCAGCCAGGTGCTGAAGGAAGAATACGTGAATGAGCTCGAGGCGCGGGGCGCCGAAGACACCTGGGAGCTGCTCACCGACCGCGAGCGCGAGATCCTCCAACTAGTCGCCGAGGGCAAGACCAACAAAGAGATTGCCGCGGTGCTGAACATCAGCACTTACACCATCGATACCCACCGCGGCCACATCCTGCAAAAGCTCAATCTGCACAGCGCGCCGGAATTGATCCTATACGCGGTGCGGAAAGGGATTATCTCGTAAAGCCTGGTAGGGGAAGGGCCGATCTCAGGAAGAGATGGCCGTGTCTGCGCTCGGGAATGTCGTTGCACTGAATCAGCCGACGCCACGTCTCGTATCGGCGGCGCCGGGCGGGTTCGGCTCATCGCGAGCGGGCGAGGCGGCGATCTCGATTCTTATTGGATGCGCGTTCTTCCTGTTGCTGCGCGCCACGCCGGATTC
>JBEKFB010000260.1:0-7863 GCA_050013535.1 Bryobacteraceae bacterium
CAGCACCTGCCACGTTTCGAAGGCGTGGGTCAGCATGAGCAGTTTGGCTTCGGTGTTGACCGCGGTCCGGATTGCCGAGCGGGTCAGCCACGTGTAGCCGATCTCACACGCGTCGGGAACCGCGCGGCCGTGGCGGGGGTGCTCCTGCGGCCACGTCCATCGCTCCAGATTCCAGAAGCGCGTAGACCCAATGACAAAGCCATCGTCCACGCGGACGGTCGCGAACGGCACGGCGCTGCCGGCGTCCCGCCAAGCCACGGCAGTATCCACGTAGCTGGCTGCTGCTGCCTTACCCTGCGGTACGGGACTCCACTGGTAGAGACATGGTTCAGTTGCCGCCGCGGCTACCAAGCCGTCGATATGGTGGTGGTCAAGCGGTTCGAGACGAATGTGTCTGCCCGCCAGGATAAAACCTTCAGTTCCCATGGCCATCATCTTGTCGCGAAGGGATCAGTCGCGTGAAACATAGCCTTCGGCGATTGATTCCGTTCGCCCGGCGTGATCTAATCACTACAGTGTAGCTTTAACTAAAACGTTAGGCAAGCGATGCCGAAGCCGAGGCCGACCGCGAAACCGCAGAGAAGACGGGAGGCAGGAAAAACCAACCACGCGGGCTGCCATGGCTCGGTTCTTACATTAGATTTCTGGAAGCCCAAGTGTTCGCAGTTCAGGACTGTCTCCTACAGGTTTTCCCGGAAATAGACGACCGCCGGGCGTCAAGTGACGATGTTGGGTCAGTTAGGGCCAGATTATCAACTTGCTCCGGGCCTCGCGGGCCTGTCAAAGACATGGGCCTTTGCCGAGTGAATCATGCCCGCAACCGAGCCAAAACGCGCTCGCGTGGGTCCTCAGGCGGTCCCAACCCCGAGCGTCCGTCATAGGTGCTTGACCTTGTTCGTTCCTGGGATCGGCAAATGGCGGGGCCGCACACTAACCGCGTTGCAATTCCCGTAAAGAACTATGATCGGCCCTCCTCGTGCCTTCGTAAACGTTAGCCGGAACCGGCCGATGGCCAGCAGCGTTGGCATGGGCCGGTAGACTGACGACCACCCATCGACGCGCGGTTTCAAGAAGAGCAGGAGAAAGGCTGAAATGACGCCCGTGATTGAAGTGAAAACGAATCCAATTCCCGCCGGCAAAAATACGGAGGCTGCAATCATGAATTCCCTGCCGAATCCATTCATCGCTTTGATAACCGGCGCCGCGCGCGGGATAGGCGAGGCAACTGCACGCCGTTTGGCGCGTGAGCCTGGTTGCCAACTCGTCCTAGTCGATCGAGAGGAGGCGCTGCTGCAAAAGCTGGCTGGTGAGTTGTCGATACCGTCTACCTGGCTTGCGGCCGACCTGACAGATGCCGACGCGCCGACGCGAATCCGAGACCATGTGATTAAGAAGCATGGCCATTTGCACCTTTTGGTAAACAATGCGGGCGCCCGTTGGACGGCGCGGTTTGCCGATGGCGGTTGGGAAAACGTGCGGCGGACAATGGCCATCAACTTCGACGCTGCCGTCCGGCTGACGGAGGCATTGCTACCTATACTGCGCGAGTCTGCGCCGAGCGCGATCGTAAACGTATCGAGCCTTGGCGGCCGAGTTGCACGTCCAGCGACCGGGGGCTATGCAGCAAGCAAGGCGGCCATCGCGGCCTGGTCGGACGCTCTTTCTCTGGAGGAGGCTGCAAGCGGCGTTCACGTCGGTATCGTGCTCCCAGGCTTTGTGGCCACGGAAGGATTCCCGCAGCGCGAACTTCTTGCGCGCCGCTTGACCCGGTGGACTGTGGCAACCCCCGGCGATGCCGCCGACGCCATATTCGAAGTTGCGACGAAACGCAAGGCTGAACGCTATGTGCCGCGCGGCTACGCGCTCGTTGCGGCGGCCAGGGTATTGTTCCCCGGCTTGGTCCGACGCGTACTGAGTTCTAAGGGCGCGGCTCTCGCCACCCCTCAATCGGGGGGCGACGCTTCCAATCTTGCGAATCGCGCAGACGGGACCGGCTCAGCGCTTCTCGCGGATCAGAAGAGCACAAGTGTGGTGCCGTTGAGCACATGAAGGAGAACGCTATGAATACCAGAACCGAAGTGAAAACGAATCCAAGTCTCGCCGTCATCGACAAGACGACGGCCCTGGAATTAACCCCATCAACTTCCCCGTCGTTGCCGTTTCCAATCGGCTATTACGACTTACACCCCAACATCAGCATCAATTTTCAACTGAACCGCTTCTATGGCTGGGTCGGCGACGACAGCATGCTGACCGAGATGCGCGAAGGTTTGGCCGGCGTGAACGATTATCCGACGTTCACAAAAATCGTTCTCAACTTGGGAGAAAAGGCGCTTGCCCGGCACGAGGTGCGCAAAGGGGCTTACTATCTGCGTCTCTCCGAATTCTTCTTGCTGTTTAGCGATCCGCGCAAGCTGCCCACACGCCAGCGCTTTGTCGATCTGCTCCTTGATCATCTCCAGATTGCGCCGTCGGCCTATAGCAGAATTCCCTTTGAGACCGGCTGGCTCCCCGCCTACCGACTCACGCCGAAGAAGCCGAAGGGGACGCTGGTTGTCTTCGGTGGGTTCGACAGCTATATCGAGGAATGGTTGCCCGCGGCCCTGGTCTTTCGCGACGCAGGCTACGACACAATCCTGTTCGAGGGCCCCGGCCAGGGAGCGGCGCTCGAATTGGCGCACCTGACCATGAGTCCTGAGTGGGAGAAGCCGGTCAAAGCGGTGCTGGACTTCTTCCGCTTCGACGCGGTCACGTTGATGGGCTTCTCCCTCGGCGGCGGGTTGGTCATTCGCGCCGCGGCCTTTGAGCCGCGCGTCCGCCGAGTCATCGCCTACGACGTTTGCCCCAATTATCTTGAGTGCATGCTGCTCACCGTGCCGTCGCCAGGGCGCGAAAAACTCATCGAATGTTTCGGCTCCGGCGACGAGGACGCTGTCAACAAATTCGTCGCCGGCGCCATGGCCCAAAGCCTCCTGCTGGAATGGGCGATTCAACTGGCCTTGCACAACACCGGTCTGAAGACGCCCTATGAGATGCTGAAGCACTATCAAAAATACGGGACAGCTGATATTTCGCCCCGGGTGACGCAGGACGTGCTCCTTCTGGCGGGCGCCGAGGATCACTACATTCCAGTGCACTACTTACCCGATCAGATCGCCACCCTGACACATGTACGCTCACTGACCGCGCGCCTGTTCACACGCGCTGAGCAGGCGCAGAACCACGTTCAAGTGGGCAATATGGGCCTTGCGTTCCGCACCATGATCGACTGGATGACTGGTCTTGGGCCGATCGATTCCAGTGGTTCGGTTGCAGCCGAATGTAACGCGAGTACGCACCAATGAAGCGACGCGCGTTCGTTACTGGAGCTACAGGGTTTCTTGGCCGAAATCTCATCGAGCAACTTGTGCGTGAAGACTGGGACATCAGGGCGCTATGCCTGCCGACCGACAAGACTGAGTGGTTGAATCGACTCGGAGCCACTATAGCCATTGGCAACATCACCGACCGCGAGTCGTTGGTCGAGGCCATGCCAGATTCTCCGGATGCGGTATTTCACGCCGCGGCGAACACGAGCTCATGGTCCGCACACGACGCGCAGCAGTATCAGGACAACGTCGTCGGGACGGAGCACATGCTCGATGTCGCTCTTCAGAAAAAAGCGAAGCGCTTCGTGTACACGTCGTCGATCAGCTCGTACGGCTACCAACCAGGCTGCCGGCTCGACGAGGGCACGCCATCGAATGCGATGACGTGCGGTCATTACAACTACGGGAAGACCAAGTATCTGGCGGAGCAGCTCGTCAAGGCAGCGCTGCAGCGCGGTCTTTCCACCGTGATACTGAACCCGGCCAATATCCTGGGCCCCTACGATGTCAACAATTGGACCAAGCAGCTGATTCGTCCCGTTTTCGAGGGGAAGATGGGCATCGTCCCGCCGGGAATGGCGATGTGGTGCTACGTGAAAGACGCCGTAGACGCGCACATCGCGGCCGTTGATCGTGGTGCGGCCGGCGAGAACTACCTGCTGGGCGGCGACGAGGTTTCGTTCAAAGGGGTGATCAACGAGATCGAGCGCCAGCTGGGCAAGCCCTTGTCGACCCGAGTCACGCCCAAGGCCGTGCTCTGGCTCGCAATGACGGCATCCGAACTGAAATCAAAGGTCGACGGGAAGGAACCCTCTCTCACTGTCGAGCGGTACAAGCGCGCGGTCGCCCATATTTCGTGCAACTTCGATAAGGCCAAGCGTGATCTCGGCTTCAAAGTCACACCGCTGCGAGTTACGCTCGAAGCTACCATCCGGTGGCTCACCGACGAGCACTTGTTGGTGGGGAAGGGATCTGCTAGCGAGGGGCCGCGGAGGGGTGTGGCAGCGGTGCAGATAAACGAGCCCGTACAAGGCGCGCACGCCCTTACGGATGCCAAGCTCGGCGTCGAGTACGTCGAAGTCAACGACGAGCCCAATCACGTCGAACGGTTCAAGAACGACTGGGTGCGCGTTTACATGGCGACGATCGCGCCGGGGACGAAGACACTCTACCATCGACACCGCGAGAACACGCTCTATATCGCCATCGAAGGGGGCATCCATCACAACGATTTACCGGGAACGCAAAAGCAGCGTTCCATCGGGCTGCCGAGATCCCTGAGGCTTACCACCAAGGTTGTCTGGCTGTTGAGACGATTATTATTCGGCACAGTGGATCTGCCGACCTCGACTATGGTCATGCAGTATCACCGGGACTTTCCCATCATCCATCGAATCTGCGCGTCCGCCAAGAACGGCCATCCGATGGAGTTGCTGGGCATTGAGGTGTTCCGCCATCCCGCGTGTCGCAACGACACGCCACTCGACGCATCGGGATTCGCGCTGGAATACACCGATTCCGAACTCACGGTTTACCGTATTCGCCTAGTCGCAGGCGGCTCGACTGGACATCGCCGCATCCCGGAGCCAAGTCTGCTGGTGATGACCACGGGCAGCGGCCGCTTGAACACGGGAAACGACCACGCCTCTAGCTTGGAACTGAGCGCGGGCGGCGTTCGATGGCTTGGTGAGGCTGCGAACATTGACCTGGCCAACGTCGGCAACGACGGGCTCGACGCGCTTCTCGTGACAATCCCAGGCCGCGTCGTCACTGATATCCTTCCGGTTCGCGAGCCGCTGCCTCTGCGCGCTCCTATCCTGACGCCCGCATCGGAGAGCGAGGATGTTTCGGTGGCTGCGGGCGGGAGAGCTGCTGCTCCAACAAATGGCCGGCCATGACACGCGGTGGGGCGGGTAGCCGTTTCGGCCCGCAGCTTCGGCTGCTTCCCCGCCGCTCAGATCGGATCTCCCATCGCGATCGCGCTGCTGTCGATGCAGGCCCTATGCCAGCCAGGCATCGCATAACGCAACGTCCGTACCAGCGCGTCTCGGCCAGCCGGCGTGATTTCGATGACGGCCTGGCGGCCATCTTACCTGCTGCGCGCGCGGCGCGTAAAACCCGCGGTTTCAAGTTCCGCAAACACGCTTGTGAGCGATTGCGGCTGCAAATTATGGGACGCGGCCAGATCCCAGACGGTCTGCGCACCGCGGTTGTACAGTTCGCTGAGCACGCTCAACTTGTTCCGGCTGAGGCCGTCCGACGGGCGCTCGACAAGCAGCCTGCGGGCGCGCTGAAAAATAGCTCGTCGAATCTCAGCGGCCGAAGCGCTCAACAAGTCAAGCGACGTTGGGCGGTCGAACGCTCTCTCTCGCATCGGCACTACAACGTCACGCCGGGGGCGGATGCCAGGACATGCAGTAATGGTTCCTTGAACGGAAGGCACCAGATCAAAATTATGCGCTCAATCATCATGGAGCGTGACGTTGCAGTGACGACGCGTGATCGACTCTTGGCTATTTGTCTCAGCCCAAGGTGAGAGGTGCACCGCGAGCCTGATTGTTCCTCGCGGAAAGGTCGTAGTGAACCTTCGACAGAACGGCGAGAAGAGTCTCGATATGCTCCGGCCCCGTCCTGTAGTTCGTGATGCACGCTCGTAGGGCCGGCGTCTTGCCTCCCAGCAGGATCGTCGAAATCCAGGCGATTCCGGATTGAACCACGGCATCGGCGGCACATTGATGCGTCGCCATGTCCCACTCTTCGTTTGCTGGCGTGAAGCATATAACAGGGAGCTTAGTCCGATTGACGATACGCCAGCCACTTGCCATCAGCCGTTCTCGCAAGAAATCTCCCATTTCGGATTGGTGCCGCAGGACTTGTATGTAGCCGTTCCACCCGGTAGTCGCAAGGGTCAAGAACAATTTGAGACCGATGAATCGTCTCGACCATTGAAGGGACATGCCCGCTCCCATGGGCATCGAGAGATATTTGTGGGGATCGAAAGTGATCGAGTCAGCGGTTTCAATCCCTGACAGGACGGGACGCAGCTCCGGCACAAGAACCGCCGCGCCGCCCCAGGCCGCATCGACATGGAACCAGAGTCCATTCGCGCGCGCCACGTTGTGCATTGCGCCAAGCGGGTCAACGATTCCGGCACCGGTTGTTCCTGCAGTTCCAACAACCAGAAACGGCTCGTATCCATGTCCGCGATCCTCGGCAATCATGCGCTGCAAGGCGTCGCAGTCCATCTGCAGCGCGTCGGTGACGGGGACGGTTCGAAGGGCTCCGCGGCCCAGCCCGGCCGTTCGCGCGGCTTTCAGGAAAGAGTGGTGGCTTTCCGCCGAGGCGTAAAAGGTGGGCCTTGCGGAAATACCTTGTAGCCCATTGTCGAGGACGCCCGGCCAACGCTCGTTCAGCGCGCAAAGCAGAGCGGTGAGATTGGCCTCCGCGCCGCCACTCGTCAGACATCCATCGGCGCTCTCTTCGGAGAATCCAAACTTTCGCGCGAATGCGTCAACCATCCGCCTCTCCGTCTCGACTGCGAGCGGACTATGACTCCAGGCGGCGAGTTGGGGATTGAGAGTCGCCGCAATGGACTCTCCGAGAATTCCCATGAACGCAGGAGCCGGATTGAACAGACCGAAATAACACGGATGAGGAGTGTGGACCTGATGCCTCTTCATGTCCTCTGTGAAGCGGCGGAGCACGTCGAGTCGTGATCCGGGGTCGTCGAAAGAAAATCCGTCGAGCAGCTTGTGTAACTCACTCTGCATGAGAGCAGGGGCGACGGGCAGCGATTCGACCCCTTCGAGGTACGACTCCGCCTGTCTGACAAGTTCAGACCATAGAGCGATCCGCTCTTCGCGGCTCGGAAGCAAAAGATCAGCGCTCATCTACCCTCCGTTGTCTTGACCACTTAGGCAAATAACGAGAACAATCATGCCGCGGCCTGGCGCGGCATTTTCAAGATTTCCACTGCCCGATGAGCCAGCCCGTTCAGCAGGGAAGGGTCATCGTGAATTCGCGCCAGGCTGAGCGTTCCTTCGAGCAACGCGAACAACTCTTTCGCCTTAGCTTGAGGATCAGCGACCTGAATCGCGCCAGCGTCGTTCGCAGCGCGTATGGAACGCTCGAAGTAGGCGCAATAACGGCCTACCAGCTCGCGTATCTTTGCACTGATAACCGGCTCCTGCTGGCCAATTTCGCAGCCGATGCTGGCGTAAGGGCAGCCTAGCACGCACCCCGCCTTGGCGCGTCTCTCAATCTGTCTCTTGCGCACGTACTCGAAGTACTTTCGGATCTGCTCCAGCGGTTCGGCGGTGGGAGAGAAGATTCGGTCAAAATGCGGCTGATTGGTAAGCCAGTAATGTTCCAGGGCAGCCGCCATCAAATCGGCTTTCGTCGGGAAGAAGTGGTAGAAACTGCCCTTGAACACGCCGGAGGCTTTACAGATCATGTCCACCGACACCGCGCCGTAGCTGCGCGGCCAGATCAGATC
>JBEKFB010000261.1:0-6253 GCA_050013535.1 Bryobacteraceae bacterium
GATGTTACTCGTTTAAGCGGAAATCCGGCCGGAGCCAGGCGGTCGGCGAGCGCGAGAAACACGACCGCCGCCTCGGAAATCAGCAGGCCGGTTCGCCAGCGCGAAGCCGGCAGAGCGAGGGTCGATCCGATGATGCCGAGGATCGCCCAGGGCAGCACAAGACGGGCGAACTTGTGTGAAAGGAAGTGGAAACGCATCCGGTTCGCGCGTGTGAACAAGGCTGGCGCACGAGTGCATGCCTGGCACAATCCGGCGAGTGTCCGCAGGCGGCGGCGAAACTCAGCTCGAGCGCTGGTCGGGTAATCGAAAGCGAGCGCTTCGGGATCGAGAATGACGCGGTAGCCACGGAAGAATGCGCGCAGCGGCATAATCGCGTCGTCGCCGAGCGTGTCCGGCGGCATCGGCTGCGCCAGTTCACGGCGGATCGCGTAGATGCAGCCGGTGGTATTGTAAACCGAATCGATTTGAGAATGGCGCTTGCGCGCCCACACCTCATAGCGCCAATACAGCTCCATATCGGCCTGGATGCCGGTTTCTCCGCGCAGCAGCCGCAATTCACCGGAAACCGCGCCAACCGTCGCGTCGGCAAAATTCCCCATCAGGTGACGCAGCGCCTGCGGATCAAGCGGCTGCCGGACGTCGGTGAAGAACAGGATTTCGCCGGTCGCGATAGTGAGGGCTTGATTCAGTGCCGCGACTTTGCCGCCATGCGGCACGCTTAGAAGAACGGCCCCGTGGTCCTTCCATTCCCGCACAATCGACTCTGTTTCATCCGTCGATCCATCGGAAACGACGACGATCTGCATGAGTGGTCTTGGATAATCAAGCTCGATAATCGACTGCAATTTGGCGCCAATGAATTCTCCTCCGTTGTGGACGGCGACAATCAATGAGACGCTGGGTTGATGCGACAGATTCTTCCCGATGGGTGGCGCGCCACGCCGGAAGCCGGCAGCAAGCATAATCGGGTAGCCCGCGATAATGTAAACGGCCAAGGCCATGAACGTGATGAGCAGGATCAGGGCAACGGGCATGGAAGCTGTTAGTTTTCGCCCGGTTGCTGCGCGAGGACGGAGGCTCCAGGTTTGACGCCACCGAGAAGTGTCCTCAGCAAAATCTCGCAATCAAGCAGCGGCGAGCCTTCCTTGACGTAATAGAGGTCGTATTCGATTCGCCGGCACTCCTCCATAGCCACTCCCGACAGCTCGTGCATCTGCGCCCACCCGAGAATACCCGGCTTCACCGAAAAACGGTGCGAATAAAACGGCATGAGCTGGGTGAGCCGCTCGGCGAATGCATGGCGCGCCGGACGTGGGCCGAACAGCGCCATATCGCCCCTCACCACATTCAGTAATTGTGGCAGGTTAACCAGACGCAGTGACGTGATCAGCCGCCCAATTGCGCTCATACCGCGGCCATCCCGCCGGGTGGTTCGGAAACGCAGAAGCAGGAAAGGAATCTTCTGAAAACCGAGGCAGGGTACGGTCTCAAAAATGGGCCAGCCGCGCGAGAAGATCACGATGCAGATGCTCACCAGAATCATGACCGGGCTCGCTGTCAGGAGGAAAATAAGGCCGATTACGTTTGTGTAGATGGCCTGCAGAGCCATGGCGCGGCTATCGGCCTGGAGGGCGGGGGAAAGCAGCAGGTCCGCGGGTTCCAGGCGATCGGCGCGAACGCGGCGCAGCAAATGCTCGTAAAGGTCCCGCGCGTGGTCAACAGCGATGCCGTCTTGCCGGTATCGCAGGAGCTGCGTTGGCGAAACAGACGAAAGCCACTGAGTAACGGAAATCAGAATGTGCGCGGGCCGCCGATTGGCGACCACTTCATCCAGTCGAGTTATGCCGCCCAGGCGTTGGACTCCTGCCGCAGCTTCGTCCGGGTCGCCAAGGTATCCGAGAACCGGCAACCGCATCGCGGTGACGATTTCGCGCGCGATTGGATCGTAGCCGGCCAGCAATACCCCGCGGTCCGACTCCACAAGATGTCTCTCGGTCCACAATCGCGCCAGCGTCAGCAGGAACACCGCGGCCACGCATCCGAACATCGTCAGCGCGCTTGGAAGGCTGAACACGAAGACGTAGGCGAGCAGCGCCTGCGCAATCAGATTCAGGCCAGCGGCGAAGCAAAGCTGCTCCAGAAAAAATTGCCAGGCATTGTCCGCGCCGCCATGGCGCTGTATGCGAGCGCCAATCCAGACGCCCGCGACCGACGCGGCCATCCCTTCCGCCAATTCGCTCCGCGTGATGTCGGAGAACGCATCCGGAACCAGCCAGACATAAGCGAGCAGTGCGGCGGAAAACCCCGCGGCGATCAACGCGAGATCGAGCAGCTCCGGCAGGGATCTAAAGCGCCACATGGCCGCATCACCAGATGGCCGCATCAATCACCATATAGCCGCACTAAGGGAGGGCCGGTTGTTCCCATTGGTGACGCTTACCGGCGAGACTTCCACCGAGCGCTTCGGCAAAACCGATCAGATCCGCCGGCGGGCCCGATGCCGGCAACGTTCCATCCAACTGAACGCTCTCCTGATCCGACACGATTACGCGAAAAGACCATCGCGCGGCGCCGGGCGCGAAAACCTGTTCACGATTCCCATGGGGTGCGCTCCACATCACGCGAATGCAACCGGCTTCGCGGGCGGCGTTCAGCAGGGCGGTCCACCATTGTTCTTCGGTCCGGCAGCGTTCAAGAGCGGCCGACAATTGCGCCGTACGCACCTTCGCTCCCAACGCGCGTTGAAATTCCCCGCCAAAAAACAATCGGCCGGCCACTTCAAACTCAGCGTACCGCAATCGCCAGATTCCCGCCCACGCGATAAGACCGAAGGCCACAATCAGAATTCCCTGGAGAAGGCTCCAAGTGGGCCGGCTGAGCAGCAGAGCAAACGCTGCGGCTACGAGGCCCGCCAGATACATGGAGAGGACCGCTCCGCGAGGAGACAGGCCGAGATCGATCAAACGATGATGAATGTGCCCCCGGTCCGCCGAAAAAATCGGCTGGCGGCGCAGGAAACGCCGGGAAACCGAAAGGATGACTTCAAACAAAGGAACCGAGAGCGCCAGGAGCGGGACAGTCACGCTGAGGAGTGTCGCGGTTTTCGTCGTCCAGATCATCCCGTAGCAGCCCAGTAGAAAGCCGATCAGTAAGGCGCCGGAATCGCCAAGGAATACCGTGGCCGGGCTGAAGTTGTAGCAGAGGAATCCGAGCAGCGCGCCAGCCAACGGCAAGGTTGCGTGGGCAAGTGCGGCGTTGTTCTGGATGACCGCGGCCACAAACAGCGCCAGCGTCGCCACAAGTCCGGTCCCGGTGCAAAGACCATCCAGCCCGTCAATCAGGTTGAAGGCATTGCTGCATAGCAGCAGCCACAGCACCGTTACCAGAAGACTCAGCCAGTTTGGCAGGGGGAAGCGGGAAACCGCATCGATCCGCAGCCCCTCGTAAAAAACGACGCCTGCGGCAGCCACCTGACCGAGCAGCTTCCAGACTGGGCGCAGATTGAAAAAATCGTCGATCAGGCCCGTGAGAAAAATGATTGCGGCCCCGGGGATGAGCTTCCAGGATGGCGAATCGTGCGCGGGAAGGGAGCTGCCTGGATCCGAGAAAGAGATGAGGGCGGCGGCATACGCCAGGGCGATGGCAATCCCGCCAACGCGAGGAATTGGAAAAGCATGCACCTTGCGCCGGCCTGGCCGGTCAACCACGTTATAAGCGCGAAAAATGTCCCGAATTACCGGCGTAAGAATAAGGGCAATCAGGAAAGCTTTGAAGCCGACCCATAACAGTGCCCTCGTTTCGCTCATTCTGGGTTCCCGATAACCTGCACTAGCGATCCGGAATGGGCTGCCAGGTTTTCTGAATTGCGGCCAGCGCAGCACGATCTACGGTGTGCTCGACCGCGATAACAAGCATCGAATCCCGATAGCTTTGCACTTCCCCGAGGTAGAGGACTCCGGGGGATTCTACTTCGACCGGGGTACCCGTACTGAACTGACGGCTTGCAGGGTTCAGAGGCAAGTCCACGTGCAATAACGCGCCCACCTCGTCATTTTGGTTTCCCTGCTGAGGTTCACCATCCGGAAGACGCCGGATTGTGACCCGCCGATCCACCTGCAGCATGAATCAAGATTACACCAGCCCCTGCTGACGCGGTTGCCCCGTTATTGGCGGTAAAGCGCTGAGCGCAGCGCGGAAAGCAGAATCAGGAAATCGAGAGCCGGCGAGAGATTGCGGACGTAGTGGAGATCATATTCAAGAAGCACGAGCGCGTCCTTCGTACCGGCGTGCGCGCTCACCTGCTCCCATCCGGTGAGGCCGGGCCTCACCAGGTGCCGCTGGCTATAGAACGGGATCAGCTTGCTGAGACGAGCAGCGAATTCGGCTCGCAAGGCGCGCGGGCCGGCTATAGACATTTCTCCTCGCAAGACATTGGCGAGTTGCGGGAGCCGGTCCAGGCGTAGTCTTCGCAGGAGGCGGCCGAGCGGCGTCGGTTGTCCCTGAGAGGTACAGCGAAACTGGTAAAGATTGAATGGCGCCGCATGTAAACCGGCACAGCGTTGCAACGCAAGTATCGGGCCAGGCGACGTGATTTTTACCAGCACCGCGATGAGCAACGTCAAGGGAAGAGTCGCCACGAGAACAACGAGACAGAAAACGAATGAGTAGACCGACTGTAGATCCACCCAGGCAGAATCCGGACGCATGCTATCGCCGAAGACCACCTCCGCAGGAAGAATCTCCGAAGCGGAAACCCTTCCAAAGGTGCTCTCGTACAGTCTGGCCGCCGGTTCGGCGCGAATGCCTCCGAAGCGCATCTCCAGAAACTCGTCCACTCGCCAGGGCGGAATCTCGCTGCGCCTGCCGACGACAATCCAGTCGGGATGGTGCTCCTCGATTACGTGGGACAGATCGTCCATGGATCCCATGCGTGCAAGATCTCCATTAGTCTCTGGAGCAACGCCGCTGTCGAGGTATCCAATCGGCGAGAGGCCCAGTTCCGGATGCTGACCGAGGTGACCGGCCACTTGCGTCACCGTGGGCGTGATACCGATAAACAAGATTCTCCTGGCGCCGACGGCGTTGCGAATCGCGGTCGTCAATAGGAGGCGCAATCCGAAGATGCCGGCCAGTGCAATGATGCTGCCGGGAAGCATTATCTTGCGCGGAAGCGCGAGGTTGTGGTTCAAATAACCGATTAGTGCCTGCGCCAGGAAGACGACTCCCGTAATAAAGCAGAGCTGCTGCAGCAGACGCACCCGGCTGCGGATCCGGATATCGCCATAGAGGTTGTGAAAATACAGACCGGCCATGGTGAGCGCCACCACGATTCCGATGCGCAACAGACCCGACTCATCCCACAGGAAAATGTTGGCGTCGATGTCAGGATCGGCGTATGTTGCGGCGACGTAACTCCCGAAGACAAATGCAATCTCAGAGAGGAAGAGAATCAGGACGCTGGCCGGTATAAGCACTCTTAAGATTTGAATCACGCCTACCGTTCCCGTGGTATTTCCCGGCTAAGGTTGCACGGTGCAATGCGGTGGAAGCGCTATGTTATCATTGTCGCGGCCGATCAGCGGCCCGGCATTTTCTCAAACCACACGATGCGGGTTCTCTATATCCAGGCCTCCTGGGTCCCGCCTCCCCAAGACCCTCAAGCCGACCGGTTTTTTCTCCTCTCCGAAACATTGGAAGGCGATGTTCTTCAGCCGGTGTGGTTCCACGAGCCCGATCAGGTTGAGGCGGAGTTCGGCAAGGGCTCGTATCCCGAGTACAATCGAGGCCACTTCCGTTTTCATTGGTTTCTTTGTTTCCGGCCCGACGGGCGCAGGCGGCGCTTCGGGACGTTCTGGTTTTACTTGCGCAAAGGCCTCGAGATTCACCGCCTCAGGCCTTACGACTGCATAGTCGTTTACTCGCACATGGGCCCGGCATTAGTGGCGGTGCTTCTCAAGCTGCTCACCGGAGCCAGACTGATTGTCGAGGTCATGACCGCGCCTGAGTTGTCGTATTTGTACGAACATCCCCGCCGCACGCGGGTGGACAGGCTCATGCGCCTCTTTTCCGATATGAGTCTGCAGGTAAGCGTATGGTGCAGCAATCGCGTCCACCTCTTGTATCCAACTCAATTGGCGCACTACCGGTTTCTGCGTCACGCCCGCGCCTCCGTGTTTCATGACTTCGTGCCGATGTCGCTGATCGAACGCTCGGATGAGCGCGAGAAAACCGTGATGTTCGTTGGCGCACCGTG
>JBEKFB010000262.1:0-9061 GCA_050013535.1 Bryobacteraceae bacterium
TCGGAGGTCACTAGAAAATCGGCAGCGCCAGAGTCTTCTTGACGGTTTCGTTGGCATCGTCGCCGGTCACTTCAATGCGGTAATCGGCGCGTTGATAGGCAGCCCGGCGGGCAAAGAATAAATGCTCGAGTTGCTCGGCGTCGCGAGCCAGCGGCCGATCCGCTCCATCATGCATTGCCAGCCGCGCACGCACCAGCGCCAGCGGGCAATCCAGCCAGATGGTTACGCCATTACCCTCCAGCAGCTCGAAGTTTTCCTGCTGCGAAAACGCTCCGCCACCCAGCGACACCACCATCGGCCTGCCAGTGCGCACGCTCTTCACTCGTTTCTGGATCGCTCGCGCTTCAATCCTGCGGAATTCCTCCTCGCCGCGGGTCTCGAAAATATGCGCGATGGTCTCCTTCTGCTCCGCCTCTATGTCCTCGTCGGTGTCCGCGAATGACCACCCCAGCTCATAAGCAAGCTGGCGCCCGATGGTGGTCTTTCCGCTGGCCATGAAGCCGACCAGATAAATGCCCGGCGTAAGTTTGAGCTTGTGAATCATGTGTTCGTGGATTCGTCGCCCCGCCGGTACATGCCTTCCAATTGCGCCTCAACCACACGAGGCAGAAACCGCGCCGCAAGCGCCATGAGCCAGGCAACACGAGGCGTCAGCACCGTGCACGCATTCCGTTCCACTCCGCGGACGATCGCCTCCGCGCATTGAGCGGCTGTGATGGCGAAGCGGTTGCGTGCACCACCGAGCGCACCCGGCGCGCGGCCGGCGAGCACATGTGCCTGAAACTCGGTGCGGACATATCCTGGACAGACCGCCATCGTGTGGATCCCGAACGGCTTCAGCTCGGTTCGCAGGCCGTCCGTGAGTGAGCATACCGCGTACTTCGACGCCGAGTAAAGCGTGAACCACGGCAGCGTGACTTTCCCCGCGATTGAGCTGATATTGACGATCAAGCCGCTGCGGCGCTCGCGCATCGCCGCGCCCGCCAGTTGGCACATTTCCAGGACGGCGAAGAAGTTGAGTTCGAACATGTCGCGCACTTGATCCATTGGGGCGTCATGCGCCGGTGCATACAACCCGATGCCCGCGCTGTTGATGAGAATATCGATGCGCCCGTAATGAGCAAGCGTCTGCTCGACGATGCGGCGCCGGCCGGCCGATTCCATCAGGTCGCCCGGCACCGCGAAAGCGTCCGGCACATCAAGCGCCCGAAGCTTGTCCTCGGATCGCGCCGTAACCGCCAACTTCGCACCGCGACGTGCGAGAGCGATCGCGGCCGCAGCTCCAATTCCCTGCGACGCGCCGGTGACCAGCACAACTTTGTCGCGTATCAGCATGCGGAGCACGCCCCCCGCAGCCTTACGGTTCATTGCCGTGGTGAGCGGTAAGAAGCCATAATAGTACACATGCAACAGGATCTGTTGCCATTGTTCCCGTTGCAGGCGGTGCTCTTCCCGCGCACACCGCTGCCACTGCACATTTTCGAGGATCGCTACAAACAAATGATGCGCGAGGTCCTCGACAATCGGATGGAATTCGGCGTCGTGCAGGCGGGCGAAAAAGGCATTGTGAACATGGGATGCACGGCGGCCGTCGACAAAGTGCTGAACCAGTACCCGGACGGCCGTCTGGACCTGTTCACCGTGGGTCAGCGCAGGTTCGAGATCCTCTCTCTCAACGACGAAGGTCCATTCCTTCGCGGCGCCGTCGAGTACTTCGACGACGATGAGTTCCAGCCCGTGGATATGGGCGTCCGCCAGCAGGTGCTGGACCGTTATCGGGAGCTTTGCCAGCTATCCGAGCCGCCTTCGTTTCAGAACCCGGAATTCGCCGATCCTCAACTCAGCTTCCAACTCGCGCAGATAGTTCCCGATCTCGAGTTTCGCCAGACCCTCCTCGCCATGCGGTCCGAGGCTGCGCGCATGGAGAACATGGCCAAATTCCTGCGCGAATGGGTGCCGCGTCACCGTCGTGCGCTGCACGCGCGCAATGTCGCTCCGCTGAACGGACACGGCAAGCCCCCCGACGCATCGTGACCCGCCTCAACCTGCTGATCGACGCCGACGATACGCTGTGGGAAAACAATATCTATTTCGAGCGGGCGTTCGCCGAATTTTACGATTTTCTCGGGCATTCCTCGCTGAATCCCACTCAAGTTCGGATGGTTCTCGATGAAATCGAGCTCGCCAACACACGCGTCCACGGATATGGCTCGCTTAACTTCGGCCGCAACCTCCGTGAATGCTACCAGCGGTTAGCCGAACGCCACGTTTGCGACGAAGACCTTCAAACGGTA
The DNA here is from genome assembly GCA_050013535.1 of Bryobacteraceae bacterium. Classification (GTDB taxonomy): domain Bacteria; phylum Acidobacteriota; class Terriglobia; order Bryobacterales; family Bryobacteraceae; genus CAWACP01. The sequence continues at coordinate 2,295 of JBEKFB010000262.1, forward strand.
ACCGGTTTCGCCGAGCGCATTCTTGAATCGCCCATGGAGGTGATCGATGGCGTGGCTGCCACGCTTGAGTATCTGGCAAAGCGGCATGACCTGATCCTGTTCACGAAGGGCCATCCCGACGAGCAGAAGCTGAAACTCGACCGGTCAGGTCTGGGCCGTTGGTTCGGCCACGCGGCCATCGTGAAGGAGAAAGACGCTTCGTCCTACCAGAAGCTGGTGGCGGAGCGCGGGCTTGATCCGGCCCGCACCTGGATGATCGGCAACTCGCCGAAATCCGACATCAATCCCGCGCTCGAAACAGGCCTCAATGCCGTGCTCGTGCCGCACCCACATACCTGGCGGCTGGAGCATCAGGACGTCAACGCTCCCGCGCCAGGCCGGCAGCTTGTCACCGTAGAGAGGTTCACGGATCTTTCTGCGATTTTCTTAGCCAGCTCCGCGACTTTCTAAGTCAGCGGTAGATTTCTTCGTGTGGCATCACGTGCGCTTCCAGCACGTGTTCGAAGAGATGCCGGTAATGCTGCATCGCCAATCGCAGTTCTTCCGTGGTGGACTGCGTGGTGCCGCCTCGAACCGCAATCTCATGGGCGATTCGATAATGCTCAACCACGCGCGGATGTTCCACCGAAACGTCCGCGGCTCGTTGTTCGAAGCTGCCGATCGGATAACCTCTCGTCTTCAGCGCCCGGCTCACCAGTGCATCCGCCTCGGCCACTGCCGACTTGGGATTGTCGACAAAACGTTCCTGGACCCGGCGCCACTCGGCCGCGAAGTGTTCGCGCTCGTCTTCGCTCAATCGGCGAATGGGCAGCCGATTGACCCGCTTCTGCCGATCCTCAAGAATGTCTTCGGCCCTGCGCGCATTCCCGTTTTCGCGCACCAAGTGATCGTACTCAGGCCCGAACTTCCCGCGCAGCTCCTGAGTCCTCTTTTTCTGCATCAAGATCCAACCGGCGATCACGGCTACAACTACCACCGCAATCAAGACAATCAGCATCCCGGTACTCATCAGTAATGCCCCTCCGATATCGCTAGTGCAGGCTTAGTACCACCACGTACCCCAAGCAAAAACACCAGTATCGGACAGAAATTGCTTGAATACCGGTAAGAAATGCAATCTGAATTACATTGACAGGAAGGGGAGCCCTGCTCACGCTGTCACACGCGGTTACCCGCGGAATTGCCGACAAGTGGTCAGGTGGCTACTGGCAGCAGCTCATTGTCGCCAGGAGAGGCGTTCTCGCGGAAGCCGTCTGCTGTGGGCCGAAGTAATGCTGGTCCCCGAGGATCTTATAGACCTGGCCGGCGACGCCGGAGGCGATCGGGCCGTTGATATGCCCGCCGCCGGTCAGCAGGACCACCACCACCAGCCTGCGGTCTCCCACTACGTTAAAGGAGCCGAACCAGCCCAGGTGCGTGGGCGAACGCGTGTCCGAGCACGTTCCCGTCTTGCCATAAATCGATTGTGAAGGGTCGTAGTTGGCGCGGCGCGCGGTCCCGAATTCCACGGCGTCGTTCATGCCCGGGGTGATCTCCGGCAGATATTTCGCCACATCCAACTGACGCTTCACCTTTGGCTCGAAGCCGGCCACGTCCTGTTCGGATCGCGGGTATTGCAAATAGTAGAGTGTGCCGCCATTGGCGAACGACGACACCAGCGAAGCAAGCTGCAGAGGCGTGAGGTAAATCCCCGAACCGAAGCTGGTCATCATACCCATGCCTTCCTTCGGCTCTTCCGCCGGCAGCGTACCCGGCTCTTCACCCTCAATGTTCCAGCCAGCCTTCTCGCCGAGACCCATCAGGCGCGCATAATGCTCAACTTTCTCAAAACCCAGGCGGTCGCCGATAGTCGCGAAATAGTAGTTGTTGGAGTGGGCCAGGGCCATGCTGAGGTCGAAGCTGGTTCGGCGAGTCAACCTGATGCTGGTTTCCGGAGTGATCACGCCTTCACTGAGACCAGCCACCGCGGTCACCAGCTTGATGGTGGAACAAGGCTGGAAACCGCTCGCCAGGGCCAGTTTCTGGTTGACCATGCTCAGCACGCGGCCGTTCGATGGATCCACGACCACCACCGTCCCGTTATACGGACCAAGCGCCTGCACCGCAGCGCGGCGAACAATCAAGTCTTCCCCATCCACCGAATCGCCGATCGTGGAATCCGCAAATGTCGGTGAGGTGTACCCGCCGTCACTGTAACGATGTGCGCGAGGATGCAACCTGCGGGCGGGCGGCACGACGTAGTTAGCGTTGCGGTAACGGCTGTACCGGGCCACTGGCCGGCGCGCCGACACTTGCTGGGAGCGGACTCTCGACCGGGCCTTTTTCCTGCGAGTGGCGGCGGAAGCCGGCAGAGAAAACAGAAGCGACGCAATTACCAGCGTCAACACGGTCTTTAGAGAAACCTGGCGCATGCTGTCTTTACGTCCCTGACAGAAGTCTTCAGCAAACGGGAAGACACCGTAATATTGATTACGCTTGCCTTCTACTATGAGCTATCGGACGCTCTAAGGTCAACCTGCATACCGCACCGTGACAGGCGTACCGTTGCCCAACCCACTATCCATCGATCCAGCCGGGAAGACTCCCACCCGGCTACTACATCTGTTGCGCCCGGACTATTTTCTTCTCATTGGATCGCGGCTTTCTGTGAGCCGTCGATCAGATCACCATTTGTTTTCAATCGATTCGAAAGCCGAACCGAGGTAATCATTTCGACAGACGCTGTCCGAAGCCCGCTGGTGACAGGATTTTTCCTTGTGAACCATCGGCGACAAGCCTCGCGCGCCGCGAAACCCAAAACATTCCTTCTACCGTTTGTCAGTCGTTTATATCACAAGTCCGTGGCCGGACGCCAGCGATTTCTAATGGCCACTCAGTAAAGCCCCCGTGCTGGAGCCCAGGCATTTTCCCGGTTATCAGCTCACTTCTTCTGCAACTCGGCGAGCGCGGCAAGAACCTCTTCGCTGTGATGTGTGGGGTCCACGCCGGTCCACACCTTGGCGATCTTGCCCTCCGGATCGATCAGGAACGTGTTACGCAGGGCGTAGCCGGGAGGGGTGTGGTAGGAACCGTATTCATCCACCACCTTGTGATCGGGGTCGGACAGCAGATGGAACGTCAGGCTTTCCTTGGTGCAGAACTCCGTGTGGCTGGCCGTGGAATCGACGCTGACGCCCAGGATAACGGCGTTCGCGTCGGTGTACTTCGCCAGATCCCGCTGAAAGTTGTGGGCCTCGATGGTGCAGCCCCGCGTCATGTCCTTGGGGTAGAAGTACAGGACGATCCACTTGCCGGGAAAATCGGAAAGCTGAACGGTGTTGCCATCCTGTGCGGGAAGGCTGACCGGCGGCGCTGCCTGCCCGGCCTGCGGCACTTCGGCGGCAAACACGAATCCCGCGCTCAATAGGGCGCAAATTGGGGCAGAGGAAATGAATTTCATCATGGGGTTTCGCTCCGGATCTGACGTGAAGGATAACATGCGCGATCAGGCTACATTGGCGAGACGGTGTTATATGCTTGGCTGGTATGGGCGACCATGACCCCAACGGCTGATCGTGTCGTAGCACGTCCGGCAATTGTTGCCCTGGAAGGAGCCGACGGGTCCGGTAAATCCACGCAGGCACAGTTACTTCATGACTGGCTGCAGGCGGAAGGCGTCTCCCTCCGGCACATCAGCTTTCCGAGGGTCTCCGAACGCGGCTACGGAGAAGCCATCGCCATGTTTCTGCGGGGCGAGTTCGGATCTCTCAAGCAGGTTCACCCGTACCTCGTCGCGTCTCTATTCGCCGGCGACCGCGCTTCGGCCATAAGAGACGTTCAACAATGGCTCGGTGAGGGCGACCTCGTGCTGGTGGACCGCTATTTTTATTCCAACCTCGCGTATCAGGCCGCGAAAATCGAGGACCCTGAGGCGAAACGTGCATTCGCGTCGTGGCTGGAGACTGTCGAATTCGCACTTCCAGCAACAGGTGGTCGCGGAGTATCGCCATTTCGGCGCCTACGACCCCTCTTTCATCGCGCTGGATTGCGCGGACGAGCATGGCGCGATGCGAAGCGTCGACAGCATCCAGAAACAGCTTCGACAGGTGCTCGCGAACGCCGGAATCCTGCGGTTCGAAGGGGCGAGTGCGCGCACAGCGGAACGTTCTTGAGTAGCCGGCACAACGGAGCGAACCGCCTGCTTTACCCCAGTTACACTGTGGGCGGCTCCGACAAGTGCCCGCTAGCCTGCCCTAAGCCGACTTGACGACTGGAGCAAATGGCGGGGGTACCCAGGTTGCCCGCGTAGTCTCAAGGTTCAGCGTTTCGCCAATGAACTTTCCCTGGGGTCCGCCGTCGAAGTACATGTACGCGTGGCCAGTGGCACGGCAATCAACGATTCCTGCGTCCTGTGCTAAACGGACGGCGTAGACCGGTGCTCGCCAGTCTTCAGTGACGAACGTCTGGACGTAAGCAAGGCACTCGCCGGGCCGCGTTTCAGCACATAGAGCGTGAGCACGCCATCCATCCGGCCGGACACCCGGCGTCCACATTTCGCCCAAAAGGGGATTCTGACGTTCGCCGACGAACTCATTCGCTTTTTCAACGCCAGTACCATCCTGCGCAATGAAACCGCGGATTCCCGAGAATAGTTGCTCATGCCCGGAATATTCAGAAAACTGAGTCAGAAAGTAGTGAAACCCAATTTTGGCAACCGCGCGAAAGTAACGATCAGTCAAACCGACCCTTGCAACTTGTTCACCGTATCTGGTGCTGCCCACACTGCCTTCCCTGAACGTCACTTTAGGCCACGCTTCTTGTATCAGGTGTTCCACCCATTCCTTCTCGTCAGGTGCGTAGAAGATGCGAACGTCCCCGTACGGCGGCACAGCACCAAGTTGCTTATACGCCGCCAGCAACTCTTCGGGGCGGCTGCCCGCGATGATTGGGAGATGATAAGTAGTCCCCGCCTCTTCGACGAACACGATCTGCCTCATCTGGCGGAATGTCCTATTCTCGATTTCGAGCAGAATATCGATACCCAGAACGTCATCCTTCGCTTTGAGTTCAATACGCTGACCACCCGCGCTGCCACGCTCAAACACATTCACCGGTTCGTGTGTTGCCCGACCTTCGATGCCGTAGAACCGGCGAAGCAGGGCTTCAGGACCACACCGTGCGTATTGCTCGTCAAGAACGCCCAGGCGCTTGTTGTTGCAGGCCGTGCAGATGCGGCCTTCGAGATATGGAGCATCCCGAAATTCACCGAACGCTGCCGGAAGCGGGTGCTCAACAGAATTCCCCGACTCTGAACAGTAGAGACACTGCATACACCCATTTTCGCAAAGCCGCTTACCCTCGCAGTGCGCAGTCCCCCTTTCACTTTCTGCGCAGCAGTGGCTATTCTTAGAGCAGGGCTTCCCCGTATGGGCGAATCGCGTGGAGATTCAGCATGAAGCGCACGAAGCGAATAGGGTCCGTCAGCGAGTACATGGCCGTAGTGATGCGCGTTCGGCGGGACTGGAAGAAGAGAGCGGACCGGGGTTTCGACTGGCAGCCATGGTTCCGTGGTGAGTCAAACTGCGGAGCGCCCACGTCACTACAGCCTAGGCTTTACCGCAGCAAAGCCAAAATTAGCAGGCTGCTTTACGATGAACAGGAGATGCGTCTGGACTTCCGCAGATGCGGCCAGCAACTCAGTGCAGAAACGCAGCCAAAGGACAAGTGGGAATGGTATTTTGTAATGCAGCACTACGGCGCGCCCACGCGGTTGCTGGACTGGTCTGACGGCGCCCTTGTTGCGTTGTACTTTGCGGTGCGTAGAGGCGCCAACAGACGGAAAGACGCGGCGGTGTATATGCTGGACCCCTGGTGGCTTAACGAACAAGGGTTCAAAACTCTCCCAGTCAGAGGGAAGGATCGACCAAGCGGTGTGGCTCTTCCGGATTGGGATGAAGCAAAGGCATACCTACCAGAAGACGAGCTTGAAAGCACTCACTTGGGGCCGCGCATGCCCTTGGCAATTGACCCCCACCACGTATCGCGCCGTTTCGCGGCGCAGCGCAGCCGCTTCACTGTTTTCGGACGCGACATTAACGGCTTGAAGGACCTCGCTTCGGAGAAAGGTGCACGCATCGTGTGCATTCCGGTCAAAGCCGCGTCGTTTCACGATATCCTACGAGAGTTGAAAACCGGTGGCATCTCTGAATCAACCATCTTTCCTGACTTGGAGGGATTCGGGCGGGAGCTGAACCTTGCGTGGGAGTGGCGCAGGATGCGTTAAAGCTGAACGCTGACACGCAAGCTGTGGTATCAACATGCCAAATCAGTGTTCAATTTGCGGCAACAAAACGATTCCAACGGTCAGGCTTGTGGGACCGGCTTCTGGCAAACGCTATAAATACCGGTTTTGCGAGATCCACGGTGAGAATCTGGGGGCATGCAGACAGCCCCCACCGAGGGCGGATACGACGCCGCTCCCCAACGGCAGAACGCCCCGGCAGACTCGCATCGGCCCCTGAACGCACACCCGGAAAACGAGGTCGAAGGCGACAAGGGAGGCGTCGTCCACAAAGATAGAGAGATTCCGGTTGGGTCACTACAGTTTCCACTACAGCGCACCGGTTCCGCGTCCAGTTTTCGTTGATACCAAGGCAGCTAAGACAAGGCTAGCCGGTGCTTCCGAACCCGCCGGCCTCGCGCCGGCTCCCTTCCAGCGTTTCCACCTCCCTGGGTTCGACGGCGCAATACTGTGCTATGACAAGCTGCGCAATGCGGTCGCCCGGCGC
>JBEKFB010000263.1:0-6215 GCA_050013535.1 Bryobacteraceae bacterium
GGCTATCGCGCCATGTTCGAAGCGCAGGGCAAAAACAGGATGGGCATCCTGCTGTGGATGAGTCATCCATGCTGGCCCTCGTTCGTCTGGGACACGTACGACTACTATTTCGATCAGAGCGGCGCGTACTACGGCAGCAAGAAGGGTTCCGAGCCTCTGCACATTCAGTGGAACCCGATTACCGACAATGTTGAAGTGGTCAACTACAGCGGCGGCGACGTGATCGGCCTTACCGCGCACATCGAGATCCTGAACCTTGACGGTTCGAAGAAATGGGAGAAGTCCGCCACGCTGTCGAGCAGGGAAGACAGCATCGAGACGCCTATCAAGATCGAGTACCCATCGCGGCTCACTCCCACGCACTTCCTGCGGCTGACGCTCACACGGGGATCGGAATTGATTTCGGAGAACTTCTATCTGCGAGGCACGAAGGAAACCACATCCAGCCAGGAGCTCTCACGTTTCCTCGGCGGCGGCCACCCGAGCCTCGGCTACAATGTTTCGGCGATTCGCAGCCTCCCGCAGGCGAGAGTGGAAGCATCCAGCACAGTGGCAGAAGAACACGGCACATGGTTCCTGACCACTGAGTTGCACAATGCATCGAACACTCCCGCGCTGATGGTGCGCGTGAAGGCGGTGCGCGAGAAAAGCGGCGACCGCATTCTGCCGGCGATCAGCAGCGACAACTACGTCGCGCTGATGCCCGGCGAGCGGCGAACGATCAGGACTGAGTTGGAGAACGCCGATACGCGCGGCGAGCGCCCGCGAATCGTCATAGAGGGCTTCAACGTGAGGGAGCCTACAGTCCCGACAGCTGCAACAGAATCGTCTGGCCAGGGCCAATAGCCCAAGGGCATGGGCTCGAAACGCTATCTCATTGCCAGTCATAGAGATCCCTCGTCTGCTCGTCTTGCGGAATCCGGCTGAGGCAGCCATCGATTCATAAAGAAAAGATGACGGCCTAATTAGTTCTTCCATTTTGTCCTTATGTTGTGTACACTGGCCGCAGGAGATCTTTATGCCGTCCTTAGGTGTTCCGGAAATCCTGATTGGCTTGTGCCTGCTTGCCAAACTCGCCTGGACAGTCTACATTCGGACTCATCCCGAAGCGAATGAGCCCCGGTACGACTTCGAAACCTGGTAGGGTCTCCGGTCCAACACATCCCGCTCTGCTGCTCGGCGCCTTCTCGCTCCGGTCACGGCATCTGCCAGACTCAAAGTTCAAGACTGCCCTGAAACTGCATCTCCTCAACATTGAAGGATTGACTGACAGCAAGCCGGCCGATCCGTGCGTTGAATTCGACCCGGCGGTCTCTCTTTGTGATTTCAGCGGACACGGGAAACACGTAGACAATCACCATTCCGTTGGCCTCCTGGAAGACCTCCACGCTCGACGGCTTCACGTCCTTCTTCCCTTCGCGCCGCAGGAACGCCTGACTCTTCAGCGGCCGTCCTAAACTCTTTGGACTTCCCTTGACCTTAGCGACCGGCACCCCGTAAACAGCCATGATGTAACCTTCCGCAACCGAGGCGTGCGCCTCAACAGCATTGGATTTCAGCTCCGCCGCGCGAACGGGGCGCGCGCTCTCCCAACGAAGCCTTAACGCGTAATACTGAGTTTGGCGAACATTGTTCTCCGGCTTGAAGATGTCGAGAGGATTCCTGGAGAAGTGCGGTCTGGGTCTGTCGTCGGGGAATCCGTCGTAGCCGATGCCGCGCGGCAGTCCCATGTTTCCACCCTCTCTGCGTTGATCCTCCGTCGGCAGCGGGCTGATTATTGCCATTGCCGTACCGGCCCACGGAGAATCGGTCAGGATCTGATGAGCATCCTCTTCCGACCAATCCGATATTGGTTTGGTCTTCCAGGAGGGGTCCGCGGCAAAGAGAATGGCCGGGATGATGAGCGTCCAGAACACGCGCCGGACAGACATTCGTGTAAGCAATCTCCAGAGGCATCGCGGGTGGAGTCCGAGTTAACTACACCCTGTCAACAATCATCGTAGCGCCTGGGCCAGCACCCGACCGGCCGGACTACCCCGCGTGCGGCGCAACCGGTTCGGGCGCGGGTTCGCGGAAGCGGTAGCCAACATGGCTGTCGGTGAGCAGATAACGGGGCGAAGAAGGATCGTCCTCCAGTTTTTTCCGCAACTGACGCATAAAGGTGCGAAGGTACTCCAGCTCACCGCCGTACTCTTCACCCCAGACGGCGTGCAGCAGCCTCGCGTGCGTAACCGGCAAACCCGCGTGCGACATAAGGTAATGAAGCAGATCGAATTCCTTCGGCGTCAGGCGCACCGCTTCACCAGTCTTTTCCACCAGACGCTTCGCCGGGTCAAGCGCTATGTCGCCAATGTGGATGATGGCGTCCGCATCCACCACGGGAGCTTGGGAACGGCGGACGGCGGCGCGAACGCGAGCCGCGAGTTCACCAACATGAAACGGCTTGGTCACATAGTCGTCGGCGCCGGCGTCGAGCGCCGCGATCTTGTCGTCTTCGCTGTCGCGCACCGTCACCATCACGATGCCCAGACGCGGGAACATGCGCCGCAGTTCGCGGCAGGCGTGGATCCCGCCCATGCCAGGCATGTTGATGTCCAACAGCACGGCATCGTAATGCGCGGTCCGCGCCAGCCCCAGCGCGGCTTCGCCGGTGGAGACATCGGAGACCTCGAACCCCATCGCCCCCAACGTGGTCAGAAGGGCACGGCGAATGGATGCTTCGTCGTCGACGATCAGAAGTTTACCCTGTGAAGGGTTCATGTTTTGTCCCTGGCGCCTTGCGGCACGGCGAGAAAGAAAGTTGTGCCACTACCATCTTCGCTCAATACCCAGGTACGTCCGCGATGTGCTTCCGCGGTCTTCTTCACGATCGACAATCCCAGCCCGGTTCCCGGGGCGCCGTGACGCGCAAGGTTTGAACGGTAGAATCGCTCGAAAACTCGTTCGCGCTCGGCAGGTTGAATCGGCGGCCCTTCATTGTGCACGGAGACCACCAGGTCTCCATCGGTTTCGGCGGCCGAGACGAGGATGGCGGATCCGGGCGTCGAGTATTTCGCGGCATTGTCGACAAACTGCAGAATAGCGGTGGACAGCATCGCCCGGTCGCCGCGCGCACGCAATTCGGCGGCGGCCACAATCTCCACGGGGTGTCCCCGAAGTTGCTCGTCGCAGCTCGCAACCACGTCGGCCAGGAGCGCTGCGACGGAGAGCTCATCGTCGTGGACGCGCAGCTCGGATGCGTCGATGCGGGCCATCTGCAATAGCCGCGTGGTGAGCTGATTCAGCCGCTCCGATTCGTCGTCGATGAGCTTGACCAATCCCGCGTCGCCCTCCGCGAGGTTGCTCGTTTCCAGCAGACCAGAGCTGGCGACACGAATCGCCGTAAGTGGCGTCTTGAATGCGTGAGCCAGCGCGTCGAGAACTGCCGCGCGGAGTTGTTCGCTTTGGCGTGCGGCATCGGCGCGGCTCTCCCTGTCGAACGAACGCACCCGTTCAAGAGCGATGGCTGTCAGCGATGCCACCGCGTTCACCGTAAGAGAATCCAGTTCCGGGCCCTTCAGCACCACGGCGCCCACCGAAGTGGTCCCCATCCGCAGGGCTCGCGCCCATCGATCTGGCGTGGCGTTCTCGGTCATCCGATCCTGCAAATAGGTGGCCCGGGCCAGATCCTCGATCTCGCGCGGGCAGGATTCGGTCGTATACATCCGGGCTTCGACGGCGTCGAACAGCGCGACCGCGTCAGGGTTGGCTACTTCATGGATGAGCGAGACGATGCCGGATCCCAGCGTCTGTCGGCGGTCGAGAAAGAGGATGCGCCGGCTGAGCTCAAACAGTCTTTCGGCAATGAGACGCTGTTTCGCCTCCGCCAGCGCCTGATTGTGCACTCGTACCGAAAGGCGGCTGACGATTAACGCGGTGGTCTCAAATGTCGCCAGCGCGACCCAGTTCTGAGGATCGTTCACATTGAAGGTGAACAGGGGTGGGATAAAGAAGTAATCCAGACAGGCCACCGCCACCACAGATGTAATGGTGGCCTCCCAGAAGCCGCCCCTCAACGAGACGACAACCACCAGCAGGAGGAAGAGCAAGCTGCCGGTAGACAGGTTGAGCTGGAGCCTGAACGCACAATAAGTCAGGGCCGCAACGGCCGATACGCCTGCGGCGGACGCAGCGGCAAATCGGACGTAACGTGCCGGGATAAGCTTCAGCGACAAGGCAGATGACCCGCCTATCAGAATATCGCTACGGCAGCCAGTGATTTCGGGGGTGACGGAACCGGTCGGCGCTTTCGGCCACTATCGCTACTTCCAGTCAGACCCCGCAACCTCGGGGAAAACGCGTATCCTCCGACGAATCCTCAGCCGGCCCAGTAGTAACGGTCACCGTCCATGGAGCCGCCATGCCCTGCTAACTACCCTAGAATCTATGGTGCGGGGGGGGGGACTTGAACCCCCACGGGATTGCTCCCGCTAGCACCTCAAAGTACTTGACAGGGTTTTGTGGTGTTTCTCGGAACTGCATGTTGTTGATTCGCCATGGAGGGAGTACCCTCCGGTTTCCTGAGTTTTCGCGAACACCGTTGCAAGACCGTTGCAAAACCGTTGCAGCCAAAATCAAGCACCGTTACAAAACCTCGGCCGAAAAACCCGTGCGAAAGTGCGGCGGACGGCGGTTGACTCTCGCCAACGGCGTTCCGAATGCTGCTTTGAACGCGGCGTAGCCGGGAACCAACCTGATCACACCGCCCGCCGTATATATTACGCTTACCGGTAGGAGTATTACTATGCAAGTCACCAGCAAGGGCCAGGTCACCATCCCGCAGGAGATCCGTAACCGTCTGGGCCTGTTGCCGCATACGAACGTCGCTTTCGAACTGGCCGGGGATCACGCCCGCATTCGCAAGGCCGCGCGCGACGCTGGAGAAAGTGCCCGAGTGCGTCTGGCTCTCGAGGCTGTCCGCGGTACCGCCGACGTGCGGATGACCACCGACCAGATTATGGCTTTGACCCGCGGCGGCTCCCGCACTCGGAAGCGACAAAAGTGACGCCGGGCACAGGGAGCTTGGGGGGGAGATTGAGCGCGTGCCGCAGCGTCGTGGACAGCCATGTCCAGCTTGACGTCGCCACGAATGATCCTCACTGGAGCAACTGGTCCGAGAGGGCGCTCGCAGAGTCGGCCGAGCACACAACACTGATCATCAATCCCATCGTCTACGCCGAAGTGTCGATTGGCTACACCACAATCGAAGCTCTGGACGCCGCCCTGCCCGGCACTCTATATCGGCGTGAACCCCTGCCCTGGGAAGCTGGTTTCCTGGCCGGAAAATGCTTCCTGTCGTACCGCCGGCGCGGAGGCCTGCGGAACTCTCCTCTGCCGGACTTCTACATTGGCGCGCACGCCGCCATCGGACAGCTTGCCCTGCTCACGCGCGATGCTGCGCGCTATCGCAGCTATTTCCCGAAAATCGAGATCATCTCGCCAACAGAACACCGCAGGTGACGCAGCGATACTCCGGCCATTCCAGTGTGCGGGAACCGCCGCCGGAAGGGCCACTACGTGTGCCATAGGCCGGGACCACGGAGGCTTCCGAAGTGCACCAGCTTGATTTTCCGGCGTTGGTTGCCCGCCTGAACGAGAAATCCTTCATTCGCGTTGAGTCGGGCGTGTGTTCGTATGAAGGCGTGAGTGTTGCTCGTTGACCAATTGTGTGACTGCCGGAGCAGCTGGGGACCAGCGGGGGAACCGACAAGGGTGTTCGCGCGGGGTGTTAAGTCTGGGAATCCGGGAGGAACAAGTCACTTGACAGCAAGCGGGCATCGCACATAATAGACGACACTATGCCATTTCGCATCGCTCTCAATATGGCTGGCGCAGTGTCAGCTGGCGCATACACGGCCGGGGTTCTTGATTTTCTGATCGAAGCCGTGGACTGCTGGTACGAAGCACGCGATGAGCAGCGGCGGCTGCGGGGCGACGACGTTGAGTCCTGGAGTGTGCCCGCGCATGATGTCCGGCTCGAAGCGTTGACCGGCGCGTCCGCCGGCGGGATGTGCGCAGCCATCAGTTCGTTAGCATTGCAGGATGAATTTGCTCACGTGCGGCAGGCGAATCCGCCGGAGGGGGATGCGGTTAACAGACTGTATCAGAGCTGGGTGCGCTCTATCGACGTCGTTCCGCTCCTGGGCACAGTGGACCTTCCCAATGGGCAGGGTCCG
>JBEKFB010000264.1:0-10337 GCA_050013535.1 Bryobacteraceae bacterium
GTCGGTGATCCGCGTCTTGAAGCCCACACCAAAGATGACGCCCGGTCCGTTCTTCTCATGGACTGGCGCGGGTCCGTTCGGGAACCACCAGGTAAAGTTGGGACCGGCCGTAATGAAGGGCCGTGTCCTGGCCGACGGCTTACTGAAATAGAGCATGGGATTGATAGCCGCCTGGTAGTTGCGTTCGCTGATCGCCGTGTAGGTGGGCGATTCCCAGGGCTGCAGATTGAGCTGATTGAATCCGGCCGAGAAGCTTTCCTCAAGGCCGAAGTAATCCACGAAGTTCTCGTCGACGCTGAACGCGACAAACGGGGAGTCCTGGAATCGATGCACTCCCTGTTCACGGAACAACTGGGCACCCGCTTCGACCCCGACTTCAAAGGACGGCCATGTGTCCGAGCCGGATGAACTGGCCGCCGGGGTGGCACTCTGGGACATCGCCGGCATTGCCAACGCAAGCGCCAGCAGAAATACCAGCAGGCCGCTACCTGTCGTAAACCATGCGACAAACGATCTTGTTTTCATTTGAATTCTCTCTCCTCCAATAACAACTTTGCCTTTCAGGCGTGTTACCGGCCGCTGGAACCGTGAACCGAATCCACGTCCGGGCCGATGCTGCATGTTAGAACCCCGCGGCGGGGAAGGAGCGCAAACAAGTGCTCCGGAGCCGCGGGAAGAATCAACAACCTCGAAGGCCAAAAGCGATGACGCCCGCCGACATCGACAGGTTGCCAATGTGCACCGCCGTCCGCCGAACGAATAAGGCCACCGTACTGGCTGGCGAACACTATGCCCGGCTCAGTAGGGTGAAATAGAATCTGGCTTACAGTTCCCCCATCCAATCCCGCACGAACCGGTGTCCAGGACGCACAATGATCGGTTGAACGAAAAAGCCCCATGGAAGTGGCGGCCAGCGCCGTGTTGTCCGCATGGGGATCCACGGCCAGCCCATACCAGGATGCGCCGCCCGGTAAAGGTCCGCAGGTCTTCCAGCTTTGTACTGCATCCTCGCTTACGAACGCACCCGCCGAGGTGATCACGGCTACGTCCTTCTCACCGGACCGTTGCAGCGATTCCACCCGGCTCGCGCCGCCTGCCAGCAGAACCGGCTTCCATGGCGCCTTGCCCGATTGACGATACAAACCCGTGTCGGTGCCCGCCAGAACTTCACCGGAAGGAAGGTCCAGCAACCCGGCAATTCGTCCCACCCCATGAGGGCCGGGAACCTCAATCCATTTTCGTCCGCCATCGATCGATTTCCAGATCGCCCGATAACCCGCCGCAAAGAGCATTCCCGCATGGTTCGGCGATGCCGTGAGCACCAGAATGCTTCCCTTGATTCCCGCTCCCGCCACCGGCTGCCACGTCACCCCGGAGTCTTCGCTGCGCCACAACCCTCCGCTTCCCGATTCGTATGCGCTGGCGGCGTAGAGCACTCCTCCCGCTCCAGCCAGTGTGGTGAAGGTGCGATTGCTGAAACCCGAATCCGATTCGCGAACCGTGCGCCCTTCGTCCGCGCTCACCAGGATGCCGCCATTGGTGGACGCAAACAGCATGCGGCCATCGTGCACGGGGTCGAATGCGATCGATTTCACCGGATGCGGCGAGATCCGCGACCACGTGGCCCCATCGTTGTCGGACCGCACCAGCCCCGCGCTGGTTCCGGCAAAGACCACGCCAGGATGCCGGGGATCGAGAGTCACCAGATAGGTTCGATAGGCTCCCAGCGGCGTGGGCAATCGCGCCCACAAAACCCCGCCATTGGCGCTCTTGTAAACACCGCTGCAGGCGCTGGCGAAAACGCGATCGGTATTGGCCGGATCGACGCGGATGCTGAAGACGTCGGAGTCATCGTGCATGCCGCCGTGAATGGATTCCCAGTTTTGCCCGCCATCGGTGGTACGCCACGGCAGGTGCGTGGTGCCCGCATACAATATCGCGCTGTTCGTTGGATGAAAGGCCAGCGAGACGACGGTTTGCAATTCCGTGTTGCTCTCCGGCGAAATGCGCGCCCAGGTCACGCCGGCGTCGCGGCTGAGATAAATGCCGTCCCCCGCTCCGGCGGCGATCACGTCGGGATTCGCGGGAAAGATCGCCAGCGACCAGATGGCCTTCCCTTTCATGCCGCCCAGCAGCGTCCAGGACCGGCCGGCATCGGTGGTCTTATAGACGCCCGACGTCCAGGCCGCTTCCCCTTCCATGCCTGCATACCAAGCGCCGCCGGGCCGTGGGTCCAGCTCAAAGGTGTGCAGAACGCCGGTGAGCTCGCCAGGAAACGCGAGGGGCTTCCACTGCGCGCCGCCATCTTCGGAAAGGTAGAGCAATCCGTTGCGCGTCGCCGCGATGGCTGTATCCGGATTCCGTTGGGAGATGCGGACCACTTCAGCAGCGCCGCCCCATGGCCCGGTGTCATGCCACTCGGCGGAAACGGTCAGCGCAAAGAGCAACAAAAGCAGAGATAACCGCAGCATTAAGACCGACTTCCAGTGTGCCACAAAAAGCGGCGCGCGGCCCCGCCGACGAGCCGCAAAAAATCATCCATGGACAACCAGCAGAAGCCGCAGACCCCTATGACAAGCCGCAAGGCCGTCGATGAAGTTAGATGCGCGCCGGAAGCTTTTGTGTCAACAACCTGGACGACCGGACGGCGAGTGCGACTATCCATCGCGCTGATGCTGCAAATCGCCGCAATCGCCGTGATTTGCCACGCCTGATGGATCCTGTTGAGATTACAGCCGTTCCTCAAACAACCCCGTCGGTCTGATGAATTACGCCACACGAGGCCAATCCACATCTACTTGAAAACAGGTCGATTAACAACGGCGGCGTGCCTGCCCTACCAAGAGTGAGGATAACGCCATGACTGTCATACTGGTTCTGCTCACCTTCCTGGCTTTCGCTATCATCGATTACGCGATCAACAGGGGTAAATTCCCGAGGCGGGTGGTTGAAAAACCCCACACCCGCGCCCACAACGCGGTCTTCGAACCTGCTCGCGCCGCCATCATGGAACCCGCGGTCACCTGGGTGGACGGTTTTTCCGTCCCGGATCGCATGCGCTACCACCCCGGCCACGCGTGGTGTCTTACCGAACGCAAGGGAGTGGAACGCGTCGGAGTTGACGATTTTGCGGCTCGCCTCGCCGGGCGTATCGACTCCATCGAACTGCCCCGCCGCGGCCAATGGCTGCGCCAGGGCCAGAAGGCGTGGTCGTTCACCCGCAACGGCGAAAAAACCGAAATGGCCTCTCCCATTGAGGGCGAAGTGTTGCAAGTAAACGAGGAAGTGCTTCGAGACCCAACTCTGCTCCGCCACGATCCGTACGGCACCGGATGGCTCATGACCATGGAAGTGCCCGACCCCGAGAACACCGCACGCAACCTGGTTCCGAAGGGGATCGTTTCGGTCTGGATGCGTCAGGCCATCGAATCGCTCTACGCTCACCAACCGCAACTCGCCGGAGCCACCGCAGCCGATGGCGGCCAGCCGCTCGACGATCTCTGCCAGGGCCTGCCGAGCGAGTCCTGGACGCGGCTCACGCGCGAGTTCTTCCTGACTCGCTGAGCGCTCGGCGGTTGAATTGCACATCAGCCATGGGTAACCCGTGAGCAAAGCAATCCTCTACGACAGCACCATGTGTATCGGTTGCAGGGCGTGCGAACAATCGTGCGCCCAGCGGTGGAATCTGCCCTGGAACGAGACGATTGGCGCGGAAGAGCGGCTGTCGGCCCACAAGCTCACGACGATCACCACTCACGACGGGAGATACAGCCGCCGCCTCTGCATGCACTGTGCCGACCCGACCTGCGTTTCGGTGTGCCCGGTTGGAGCTCTTCAGAAAACCGCTCTTGGCCCCGTCGTCTACGACGCGAACAAGTGCATGGGCTGCCGCTATTGCATGACCGCGTGCCCATTCCAGGTTCCCGTTTATGAGTGGACCAAACGCGTTCCGCGCGTGCGCAAATGCGACATGTGCCGCGATCGCCAGGCGGCCGGTAAACAAACCGCATGCGCGGAAGGCTGTCCCACGGGCGCTACCGCATGCGGCGATCGCGACGCTCTGATTACCGAAGCGAAGCGAAGAATTGCCGCAAGCCCGAACGACTACTATCCCCGGATTTACGGCCTCAAAGAAGTGGGCGGGACTTCGGTGCTGATGCTGTCTCCGGTCCCCTTCGAGCAGCTGGGCCTGCGCACCGATCTTCCCGGCCAGCCGCTGCCCGGCCTCACATGGGCGGCGCTCTCGCACGTGCCCGATGTGGTTTCCGTCGGCGGCGTATTGCTGGGTGGCATCTGGTGGATCACGCATCGCCGTGAAGAAGTGGCGCGAGCCGAGGGCGGCGGGAAGGACCACCAGCAATGAGCGAAAGTGTGCTGGTTCTTCCGAAAACGGCGGACCTCTTCAAGTCACACACCCTGGGCTGGTATGTTTGGCGCGGCATCTTCGCTGTGCTGATGCTGGCCGGCGCATATGCCACGTACGTGCGCTTTACCGCCGGGCTCGGCGGCGTCACCAATCTCTCCGATCATTTCCCGTGGGGCATTTGGGTCGGGTTCGACGTGCTCTGCGGCGTTGGTCTGGCGGCCGGCGGATTCACGTTAGTCGCGGCTGTGCACATCTTCAACATCGAGCGCTACCGGCCCATCGTGCGGCCGGCGGTGCTCACCGCATTTCTCGGCTATATCCTGGTCGTCGTCGCGCTGCTGTTCGATCTTGGCCGTCCGTGGAACATCTGGCACCCACTCATCATGTGGAATCCACGGTCGGTGATGTTCGAAGTGGCGTGGTGCGTGACGCTGTACACCACCGTGCTCGCGCTGGAATTTGTCCCCGCGGTTTTGGAGCGCCTGCAGTGGAAGCGCACGCTGGCGTGGATGCGGGTGGTATCGGTTCCGCTGGTGATCGTGGGTGTTCTCCTCTCCACGCTGCACCAGTCATCGCTCGGCAGCCTGTTCCTGATTGTTCCGCGCAAGCTTTATCCGCTGTGGTATTCGCCCATGCTGCCGGTGATGTTTTTTATTTCGGCGGTTTGCGCGGGACTCGCCATGACCATTTTCGAATCATGGCACAGCAGCCACGCCTTCGGCCGCCAACTTGAAATGCCGCTTCTGAACGGAATGGCCCGCTTGATGGCTGTGTTCATGGCGGTGTATCTCACCATCCGTTTTCTGGATCTGCTGCACCGCGACGCGCTGCGGCTGCTGTTGGAGAATCGCACCGAGACGTGGTTGTTCGGTCTCGAAGCCGCGCTAATGCTGATCCCCACCGTGCTGCTGTTCAGCCGGCGCGTGCGCCAGAATCCCACGGCGCTCTACTTCATGGCTTTGCTGGTACTTTTCGGTTTCATTGCCAACCGCCTGAACGTGAGCATCACGGGCATGGAAGCCGGCTCGGGAGTGCACTACATACCGCGCTGGACGGAAGTGGCCATTACGCTGGCGATCTGCGCGCTTGGATTCGCTGCGTTTCGATGGGCGGTTTTGAACCTGCCGGTTTTCGAACAAAAGGAGGTTGAGGCCGGCCAGTCCTGACTTATGCGTTTGAGTCTCGCGCGTAAACTCACGCTCAGTCTGGTGGCTGGGGCGGCGGTGATCTTCACCGGCTTCGGCTACCTCAATCTGCGTCTGCAAAGACGCCACCTGGAAGAGACCGCCCTCGACAGCGCCGACCGCATCGGCGACATCATCCAGCGCAGCACGCGTTACCAGATGCTGCACAACGACCGCGAAGCGATGTTCCAGACCATTCGCGAGATCGGCAGCGAGCCGGGCATTCAACGCATTCGCATTTTCAATAACGAGGGCCGCATCAGTTTCTCCACCGACCCCGCTGAAACAGGCCGCGTGGTGGACAAGGCCGCCGAGGCCTGCTACGCCTGCCACCAACAGGGCAAGCCATTGGCGCAAATCGAAGGCCGGGAGCGCTCGCGAATTTTCCAGGTGGCCGGTGAGCGGGTGCTCGGCGTCATCCGTCCTATCGATAACGATCCCTCCTGCTGGAACGCCGCCTGCCATTTTCATTCGCCCGATCGGCGGGTATTGGGCGTGATCGACACTCATCTTTCTCTGGCTCGCGTGGACGCGCGCGCGGCGCAGCATCTGGCGCAGCTCACCCAGGCAACTGCGCTGGCACTGGCCCTGCTTTGCGGTATCAGCATGGTTTTCGTCTGGCGGCTGGTGTCAAGCCCCCTGCGCGAGCTGGTGGAAGGTCGAGCAGCGCGTCGAACAGAAAGCCGGCGAGCTTGAGCGGGCGCATAAATTCATGGCCACCAGTGAGCGTCTGGCATCGCTTGGGCGGCTGGCTGCGACGGTGGCGCACGAGGTGAATAATCCGCTGTTCGGCATTCTCACGTACGCCAGGCTGACGCGAAAAGACGTGGAGCGTGCCGACCCACCCCCCGTCAACAAGCCCCGCATGGTGGAACAACTGCAAATCATCGAGCACGAGAGCCGGCGATGCGGCGAGCTGATGCGCAATCTGCTGATGTTCGCGCGCCAGTCGCCGCAGTCGATTGAACCTTCGGATATCAACGAAGTGGTGGGCCGCGCCGTCAGCCTGGTTCGCCATCGACTGGAACTGAGCGGCACCGCGCTCGAGCTCGATCTTGCGCCCGATCTTCCCGCCGTACCGTGTGACGCGAATCAAATCCAACAGGTGGTGCTGGGACTCATGGTGAACGCCGCCGAAGCAATGGGCGATGGCGGGTGCATCCGCGTCAGCACTCGCCGCGACGCCGGGTTGAAGACCGTGGAGATTCGCGTGCGCGATAACGGTCCGGGAATCGCCGCCGATGTGCTAGCCCAGATCTTCGAACCGTTCTTTACTACCAAAGCCGACGTGCACCGCACCGGCCTTGGACTGGCGGTGGCGCGCAGCATCATCGAGCAGCACGGGGGGACTATTCTCGCCGAATCCGCGGAAGGCGCGGGAGCCGAGTTTGTGGTGAGCCTTCCCGTGGAATCCGCGCAGCCGCTGGCAACTCATCCGCACACGGCAGGAGCATCGACATGAAAGGCAGAATCCTTATCGTCGACGACGAGATGGTGGTCCGCGATTCGCTGGACCGCTTGTTCGCCGACGAAGGCTTTGAGACAAAGGCCGTTGCCAGTGGACGGGAAGCGCTGGATGGTCTGGCGCCTGGCGACATCGATCTGGCCCTCATCGACATCCGCATGCCCGGCATGGATGGTATGGAACTACAGGAGCGCCTCCACCAGGCCGACCCCGAGCTGATGGTGATCATCATGACCGGCTACGCCACCATCGAAACCGCCGTGCAGGGCCTCAAGAAGGGCGCGTGGGATTACATCGTCAAGCCCGTCGATCCCGACGAATTGATTCATCTGGTGACCAAAGCGATCGAACATCGTGGCGCGCGCCGCGAAGTGGCTCGCCTGCGTGAGAATCTGCAGGAAGTTTTTCCGAAGACCGAGCTGATCGGACGCAGTCCGGCTATGAAGCGCGTCGCCGAACTGGTGGAAATGGTTTCGCCCGCCGATGCCACCGTGCTGATCACCGGGGAGAGCGGGACCGGCAAGGAGGTGGTGGCCCGCGCGATTCACGCCAACAGCCCGCGCCGCAACATGCCCATGGTGGTGATCCACTGCGGCGCGCTTACCGAAACGCTGCTCGAAAGCGAGCTGTTCGGGCACGAGCGCGGAGCTTTCACCGGCGCGCAGTTTCGCCGCAAGGGCAAGTTCGAAGTGGCCGACGGCGGCACCGTGTTCCTGGACGAGATCAGCGACATCAGCCTGCGCACCCAATCGGATCTGCTGCGCGTCCTGCAGGAGAAGGAGATCGTCCGTGTGGGCGGTACGAATCCGGTGAAGGTGGATTTCCGCTGCATCGCGGCCACCAACCGCAGCATTGAGGAGCTGGTGAGGGCCGGAACATTCCGGCCCGATTTGTATTATCGGCTGAACGTCTTCGCGATCAATATTCCGCCGTTGCGCGACCGGCGCGAGGACATTCCTCTGCTGGCCGATTACTTCATCCGCCGTTTCTGCGCTTCGACGAATCGCGAACCGCCACGCCTGAGCCCGCAGGCGGTGGATACGCTGATGGCACACGACTGGCCGGGCAACGTGCGCGAGCTGGAGAACGCCGTGGAACGCGCGCTGGTGGTGAGCCGCAACGGCGAGATCGGTACCGCTCATTTCGCCCTGGGCGTGCGAAGTGAAGCCCTGTCCAGCGGCGGGCGCTCTCTGGACGACGTTGAGCGGGCACATATCGAGAAGGTGATAGGCGAGTGCGAAGGCAATCTCTCGCGCGCCGCGCGCGTGCTGCAGATTGACCGCACCACGCTCTATCACAAGCTCAAACGCTATCGCGCGAACGGCGATTCCGGCGCCGCGTGACTCCCTCCGGTTTGCTGTTGATTGTGCCCGTGGGCCAACCAGCCGCGGCAGCGCCTCTCGACGATCTCGCCGCATCGCTGACTCGTGTATTCGGCGTG
Organism: Bryobacteraceae bacterium; assembly: GCA_050013535.1. Taxonomy (GTDB): domain Bacteria; phylum Acidobacteriota; class Terriglobia; order Bryobacterales; family Bryobacteraceae; genus CAWACP01. The sequence continues at coordinate 8,457 of JBEKFB010000264.1, forward strand.
CGCTGCGCGGTGGCCGGTGCCGGTCTCGATGCCGCCTTCGCCTACGATGCCGCCCGCAACCAACATCATTCAACGCGCTTGCTCGAGCGTCTCACCCGCGAATACGCCACCGGCTTCCGCATCCTCGGGGTGACCGAACACGATCTGTTCGTCCCGGTGTTGAGCTTCGTGTTCGGCGAAGCCCAGGTGAGCGGCCTCTGCGCGGTCGTATCCACGCATCGCCTGCGCGAGGAAATCTACGGCCTTCCCGCCGACTCCTCCATCCTGCTTGACCGCCTCACCAAGGAAGCTGTCCACGAGCTGGGCCACACGTTCGGCCTGCGCCACTGCGACGACTGGACCTGCGTGATGGCTTCGACGAACAGCGTCGAGCGCCTGGATATTCGCACAGCGTCGTTCTGCGAGCGCTGCCGGCCGGTGGTGGAGAAGGTGGTGAGGGGGGAGTAGGGCAGGCTCATGCGTCGCGCAGTTCATGTTCGGGGACGGATCGCAAGTCTCCATAGCGGAAGAACAGCGCCTCAAGAGCAAACATGAAAGCCACGTCGCCGCCCGCGACAATCGCAGCCAACCGATATGTATTACCGTGTTCCGGCGATTTCAGACTCCAGATCTTAAGCAGCGCCGCAACGAAGAATAAGACAGTCAGTAACGTCTTCGATCGTTCCAGAACGACGCGGATGGGGGCTGGCACCCGCATCCAATCCTGCTCGCTTCCGGCACCGTGGCTGGCAGAGTTTCTCGCAATTCTGAAAAGAACCAGGGAGCCTATGAGAAGAGGCCAGAAAGCGATGCGCACGGGCCACTCATTCCCGAAGCAGAACGCAGCAAGACAACAAAGCGTCACGACGCAAGCCACTCTCGCCGTCCTTTCAAGATCGCTCCGATGGTGGATGAACGCGCCGCCAAACCAGGGCTGGTCTTCAACAGAACGTAGGGATTCAGGCGTCAGCTTCCAGTAATACCTCGCAACCAGCAGGAACGCCACGCCAGCCACACCAAAGATGACGCTGGCAAGTATCTCCCTTGACAACGAATAGACGGATACGAAAAATGCCGCCAGCGCAACCGCAAGAGCCAGAATGGCCATGCTTCGCGTAAGGAAAAGTTCTACCGAAGGTCGCACAGGATATTTTTCAGCCAGTATTCTTTCACAGCTCCCGGCCGCGGGTGAGCGTCTCGCAGACAAAAGTGCGAGTTCCGGCATCGAGCCGGCCAGGTGTTCCGGTCGATCAGGCGCCGCGGCGAGGAGCAGCCCGGCGAGGCCGATGCTTCTGAATAATCCCCGCCAGGGCGCGCAGGGCTTCATTTGCCTTGTCCGAGCTCGGAAAAGCTGCGGCTACGTCGGGCTCCAACACCACCACGAAGCTCCCGGTCGCATAGCGTGCCGCATACTTATTGCGCCGGGCGCGGCTGAAGTCGTACTCGGGCAGGATTTCGTCGGGGCCGACAGTCGCCCGGCTCCTACGGCTCTCTTTCTTCATACTTCATAGTATCTTCGCTCACCCCGCGTTGCACGCCGCGAACTGCTCTCGCCGCTCTGCTGCGGATCGGCTGGAAAATCAAACGTCATAGTGGCACATCTCATCGGATACTGGAACGTCCCGGCTGGCCAGATTTCCTGTTCGCTTACCACGACAGAGTTACCCTCGGACCGACAGCGATGAAGGTCCTCGCGAGTAAGACGGGGTTGACGCGCAAAGACCTCTAACTGCAAAGGCGGTGAGCCATTTCCAACCCACCGCCCATTTACCGCGAATCCGCTTCTACTTCGCCTCCGGAACGAAACTCAGTTCCGGCTTGTAACGCCACACGTCGTATTCGGTAAACGTGACGTCCGGCCGGATCTTTGCCAGATAGGCCTTGTATGCATCGGCGCTCATC
>JBEKFB010000265.1:0-6990 GCA_050013535.1 Bryobacteraceae bacterium
AAGGCGTCGCCTTCTGATCGCCGTCGATGCATAGAGAAGTTTATCTCGGCGGCGCTGGGAAGCATTCCGTGGGTTGGCGGGTTCCTCAGCGCTGCTGCGGCGCTGAGGGTGGAGCAGAGCTCGATTCGCACCAACAACCTACAGACGCAATGGTTGGAGGAGCACGCCAAGAAGCTCGCGAATCTCCGAGCGACGCTCGAAATGATCGTCACCCGTTTTGAGAATCTTGGGGCGATGATCGATGAGCGGATTCAGACCGAAGAATACCTCGATCTGGTTCGCCACGCCTTCCGAGTGTGGGATGAGGCTGCGACCGAGGAGAAGAGGCGTTATGTGGGGAACGTCGTGGCGAACGCCGCCGGAACCCGTCTGTGCTCGGACGACGTACTACGTCTGTTCCTCGACTGGCTAACGCTTTACCACGAATCTCACTTCGCCGTGATACGTACGATCTACAACAAACTGGGCATAACACGTTTCGAGATTTGGGATCAAATCTACGGCGAGTTGCCACGGGAGGATTCCGCGGAGGCCGACCTTTTCCGATTCCTCATCCGCGACCTCAGTACCGGCGGCGTCATCCGACAGGACCGTGATACCAACCAGGCTGGCCAGTTTCTGCGAAAGCCACGACCAAAGGGCCGGTTCCCGGCCTCGGCCACGATGGAGTCTTCCTTCGAGGACACCAAGCCGTATGTGTTGACTGGACTGGGCGAACAATTCGTGCACTATACGATGAATGAGGTCGTCCAAAGGATTGCAGCAGGCTAGCGTGTGTCTAGGCTTCTCGGGAGGCCGGTGCTTGGACGTCCGGATTGTTTATTAGCCTGCGAAGGGGATCCCTGAGACGTCGCCCCTAATTGGCAGTTGAATGGCCACGACCGTGTCGCTGATCGATTCGCCGAAGATCTCGGTCGTTGCTGCTTCCACCCGCTTGCCGAGGCTGCATCGATCAGTGCCTCCCTTTCCGTCGGCGCTCTTGAGGAGTCTCCTCAGTTCGGTTGGCCACTCGCCCTTTTCTTTCGGCTGTAGGTTTCCTCCCTCGACAAGATGCTTACACGCCCCAGTCACCGCGTTTTCGAATACATCGGGATCGAGGAAATCTTCGATCGAACAGGGCGCACTCTCAAAGTCCGATAGTATGATCACGGGACACGTTTGTTTGGTGCGGTCGGCCCACCCGTCGATCTTTGTCTTGCGCCGTCGTCCCTCCTCATCGCCATCGACGAGAACTGCGACGGAACGCTGCTCTTGAAGGTACATAGCCGCGACGGCTGGGATTTCCTTGCTGCTGAGGCTGCTGCGAATAGCAAAGCTGTTGAGGTCGCCGTGGAACAGTCCTCGCTCGATCAGGCCTTGGAGAATCAGCGGAAGGTAGATTTCGTCTGTGGCGCCCTCGGCGAGAAGGATTTTGTCCGCGAAGAGGAAGTTGGCCGTCAGGTAAAGGCCGAGGTGTTCTTTGACTTTGGCCCAGCCTCCCACGAAGGGCTTATTGTCGATGTTGCTTCCCTGTTCGTTCTTGAAGATGAGGTGATTGCGTTCCGGGTAGTTCTTGTTGATTAGGAATACGCTGTGGGTGCTGTAGATAATCTGGTTTGTTCGAGCAATATCTTCGAAGACGTTTTGGAGGTCCACTTGGCCCTTAGGGTGGAGGTTTAATCCGGGCTCGTCGAACATAAATAGATAACCGTTTGGGGTCGCTTGGTCCGTGCGTGCTACGAGGAGCATGCGCATCGCGAAATATGCGGTGAAGCCTTGGCTGCGATCAGCGATCGCCGTGACAGTCTTGGCGGTGTCTTTGACCGTAAGCCGTATATCGTTGCCGACGTACTCTAGGAAAAACTCCAAATCCTTTCCTTGCGTCCAGTTCTTGCGGACCTGCGAGGTCAGAAGCGTGGAGGCCTCACGGAGTCTGTCTTGGTTTTGGCGTGTGTTCCCCGTGAGTAACGACTGCCGTGAGTCCCAAATTCCAGCTAGCCGAAAGACGCCTTGCATGACCTCGTGGCTCTCCAAGGTAGCGAGATTCACGGTATCGGGAAGCTGTTTGAGCGCTGATTCTGTGAACAGGAACACCTTCGGCATCAGCGGCTCCAAGACCTTTAGCACAGCGTCCCGCGTTGCCTCATCGGGAATGTCGGCTTTCAGGGAGAGCGGTTTACCGACGCAGCGCACAATTTCGATTCTGCGGGTCTTATTCGTGTGGATCCACCAGAGCTCCAATGGTGAATCCCACAGCGGAGGCTGCGGTGCCGATCCGTCCGGGCGAGCCGGTTCACCGGCGGCGAGAGCTGCTTCGCCCGCTGCAGCGGCTTCTTCGCGTATCCTGGTTGCCGCTTGCTCCAGCAGCGGTCTAATTCCGCTCTCAATGCTGCTGATGTCTGCATCGTTGACGGAGAACCTGAAGGCGATCGACGCAGCGTCACCGTCTGCGCGGTCGTTCATTTCCTCCTGTGGAAAGGCATTGTCGGGATTCAACTTGTCGACCGCAAGGAGGACATTCGTTTTGCCGTGGTCGTTCGGTCCAATTAGGATGGTCGTTCGCGGTGAGAAGAATATGTCCACCGCTCTACGGAACGATCTGAATCCCGAGAGTCTTGCCTCGCTTAGTAGCATTGGTTTCCTCGGAGACTGTCCATTTTAGAGTACATGATCCCAGGCCAAATCAGGAGAGAAATGGACGCAATTGCCGCATTGTCGTACCATTCGGCGAATCTGACGTTTAATGTGGAGCTTCTCGGTCTCTCGTGCGAATAGGATCAGAACGGTTGCACACGGATCGGCGCGTGAACGCGACGGGCGTGCGCGGCGCGGCACTGGCGGACGTTGATACGTGTCCTCGCGGCGAAGACCGCAATACGTCATGAGCACGACGCGGCCGGCGACGTCGTAACGGAAGCGCCAGCGGCCGAGCGAAAGACGATACTGACCTTCCCCCACGGTACGCCTTCGAGTTTCCTGATGTGGTGGCTGCGCGATCGATTGTATGGATGGGTAGATAGGGTGGCAGCGGCACTTCGCCCGGTTGTCTCGCGGCGGGTCTAGTTCAGTTTGGTGGAACGCCGCTCATAGTGCGACAACGGGTGAAGGTAAAGGAAGGGGTCATGGGCCGGACGGACGGCGGACGCGCTTTCGTGGCGACGGTGCACGTTCGGCGAAGAACTCCTCAATGGGGCGGGTCTTGTCCGCGAGGAATTCCTCATGGCCTTTACGGATGACGGCGCGGATGCGCGGGTCGCGGATGCCCGGGTCGCGGCTCTCCTATGCATCCTGGGCGGCACCACGAGCGGGGTCCTGGGTTGCATGATCGGTGTTAAGCTGTGGCTGTGAAGCTTACGATTCAGCTCGACCGGGAAGTGGATGGCCGCTGGATCGCCGAGGTTCCGGAACTGAACGTCCTCCTCTATGGGGACTCGAAACAGGACGCTATCCAGCGAGCCCAGGCGGCTGCGCGGGAGATTGTTCTCGATCGGATTGCCCACGCCGAACTGCCGCCTGATTCGGCGAATGCGACGTTCGATATTGCCGCATGAGTCTCCTGGCCGGCGGCTAAGGCGCGTCGCGTGTTCGGCGCCCTGAAGCGGATCGGGTGGCGCCATGACCGCACGGTGGGCTCCCATAAAATCATGAAGAAAGACGGCTGGGCGGACTATCCGTTTTCGTTCCACGATTCAGAGGAACTGGGCCCCGCGATCCTGGCGAAGATCTCGAAGAAGACGGGGCTTCAACCAAGGGATCTGTAAGAGGACGGCAGGGCTGGCGGGGATGGCCTGTGTAATTTGTGGTCGCGATGTGACTACAATGGGTCATGGCGAAGACTGCCGATACGTACATTCGCGCTCGCATCGACAGCGCCACCAAGGAACGCGCCACTGAGGCTCTGGAGGCAATGGGGCTGTCCATCTCGGATGCGATCCGTCTGCTGATGCTGCGTATTGTGGCCGAGCGCCGGCTGCCTTTCGAGGTGAAGGCGCCGAACGCGAGAACGCGCAAGGCGATTGCCGAGCTTGAGGCGGGGAAAGGCAAGCGTTTCACCAGCGTCAGGGCGCTCATGACCGACCTGAATGCGGACGATTGAGAGGTCGTCTGCGTTTAAGCGTGACTATAAGCGCGTGAAGGCAACACCGCGGCACAGCAAAGACGTGGATTCGTTGGTGTCAAGCGTGGTGGCGTTGCTGCTGTCCGACCGAATCCTGCCTGAAAGCAAACGCGACCACTCATTGGGCGGCGGTTGGACAGGGTATCGCGAGTGCCACATCAAGCCGGACCTGCTGCTGATCTATCGCAAGCCCGACGGTACCACTCTACGGCTGGCGCGGCTGGGCTCACATAGCGAGCTATTCGGCTGACGGCGCGTCCATCCGGCCCGGCGAGGGCGCCTGGCCGCGCACGCCTTTCATCATGACGATGCCTTGTCCTGGGTAGCACATGACCCGTGGTAGAATTTAGGACATGGAGAAGGCCAAACAGAACGTGACGCTGGTGATCGAAGAGGACCTGCTGCTGGCGGCGAGGAAGATCGCCCTAGATCAGCGGACCAGCGTGAATCAACTGGTGCGGGAATATCTGACGGCACTGGTGGAGGAGCCCGGACGCCGGCGGCTGGCGCGGGCGCGGTTGAAGAAGAGGTTCGAGGCCGGGCTTGTCCATGTCGGCAGGCGGAAGTGGACCCGCGACGATCTTTATGAGCGATGATAGGGCGCTCGCTTTCGTCGACACCAACGTGCTGGTGTATGCACTGGAGAACCGCAACTCGCCGAAGAAGCGCGTTGCGCAACGGTTGCTGGATGAACTTATGGATAGCGACCGGCTGCGAGTGAGCACTCAGGTATTGCAGGAGCTCTTTGTAACTTTGACCCGGAAAGTGGCGCAACCCTGCTCGAACGACGAGGCCGCGGGTGTGCTGGAGGACCTGGCGGCGTGGCCGCTGGTGGTGATCGATTACCCGGCGATTCGGGCGGCGGTTGGGCTGGCTGACCAGGCGAAGCTCTCCTTTTGGGATGCGCTGGTGGTTGTGGCGGCGGCGCGGAGCGGTGCGGCGGTGCTGTACACCGAAGATCTGAACCATGGGCAGGAGATTCTCGGGGTCCGGATCAGCAATCCATTCGCTGGGGCGGAAACGCCGCGGGTGTCTTCGAATTAGGCTTCAGACCCGCCTCGCTGACAGCCATGCCGCCGCGGTCAAACATAATGTAATCACGATTGAGAAAACGATGGGTATGACAAACAGGTATCTCCAGCTCACAACCGTGATGGCGGCAAAGCAAAGGGCGAAGGCCCACGTAGTGCCGCGCATGAGCGCCAAAGTCGATGTCGGAAGGCCGCCGAGTTGCCACGCCAATATCGCCGCGAACAGATAAAGCACGCCGACCGAGAACCCGGCCGCTTCGAAGAGGTCCCAATACGTGCGGTTGAACCCCTGAATATCGAAGTGAATTGACCGCATGGAGTGAAGAAGGGCATCGACTCCCCATGTGGGATCGGACTGGCGGAAGCCGAGGGTGTGTCCCACCGCGAAAAGCAGCAGAAGAACAGCGGCGATTCGATAAAACAGAGATGCTTTCATGGTTGCCTCCGGGGGGCACGGCAGCGGACGCCACTACGGTGCCGCGCAGGTTAAGACTGTATCACCAGGTGCGATGCCGAGGAAAGCGGCCTGGCACTACTACAAGCACGTAAGGCTGAGGCGGCCTGAGAGGCCGCCGCAGGCTGTGAGCCTGCCCTACTTCGAACGGGCTGCGATCCTGCTAAGATATGTCCAGACATATGCGCACCACGGTACGACTGGATGACGACCTGCTCGAGCGGGCAAAACGCGAGGCAGCTCGGCGGGGAGAGACGCTCACCGCGCTGATCGACAAGGGCCTTCGCCTCACTCTCTCGGCACGGCCTCGTAATACTCGCAGGCGCATTCGTCTGCCGGTCTCCTCGGCACGCGGCGGCACTCTGCCGGGGGTAGACCTGAACGACACGGCTGCGCTCCTCGACATCATGGAAGGACGGCCTTGATCCTTCCGGATGTCAACGTTCTGCTTTACGCATTCCGAGCCGATTCGGACAATCATGCGCGATACCGCCGATGGCTTCACGACGCCATCGCGGCCGATGAACCGTATGGCATGTCTCCGCAGGCCCTCGCCTCGCTGGTGCGGATATGCACGAACCCGCGGATTTTCAGGAAGCCTACACCGTTGAGTGAGGCGCTCGCCTTCGCATCGACGCTACTGAAACAATCGAACTGTTATGCCGTAACGCCGGGAACGCGGCACTGGTCGATTTTTGAACGGCTTTGCACCCGCGTCGGGGCCAGGGGCAACCTTGTGCAGGATGCCTGGTTCGCGGCTCTGGCGATTGAATCCGGATCGGAATGGATCACCACCGACCGCGATTACGCTCAATTTGAGGGTCTGCGCTGGCGCCGTCCACTCGACTGACGCGTCCAGTTGGTTTGCTGTGATTAGCGGCTCGTGTGCGGGCGTGGCTTAAAATCAAAGGCGATGTCCCTATTCCGGATTTTCCTGATCGCGCTGGTGGCCGTGACGGCCGGAACCGCGCAGAACACGCAAAGCTTCCTGGCCGATTTCGAGAAACGCGTCACTGAATTCACGCTGTCGAACGGACTGCACTTCATCGTTCTGGAACGGCATGACGCGCCGGTGGTCTCCTTCCATTCCTACGTGAACGCGGGGTCGGTGAACGATCCGCGCGGGGAAACCGGCATTGCGCACATGTTCGAGCACATGGCCTTCAAGGGCACGCCGCAGATTGGCACGACGAATTATCCAGCCGAAAAGCAGGCCATGGACGAGGTGGAGCGCATCTACGATCAATATGACGTCGAACGCGCGCGCGGCACGAAAGCGGACACGGCGAAGCTGCAGGCGCTGCAGGAGCAGTTGAAAGCGGCCATTGAGAAGGCCAATACGTACGTTATTCCGAACGCGTATCCGGAGATCATCGACGAAAACGGCGGCGTGGGGATGAACGCGGAAA
>JBEKFB010000266.1:0-6524 GCA_050013535.1 Bryobacteraceae bacterium
AAACGATCCGGCATTCGAGAGCGCGTACAGACGATACGGCGATTCTCCCGGCCGATTGAGACTGAACCATCGCTGCAGCAGAGGCCCCGTGGCCGCGAGCATGACATAGGGACCGCCCACCGTCGCCGTGAGCAGCAGCAGAATGCGGCCCACCGGATCGCCGGACGAAACCGGTTTCCAGGTGCTGGACGGTGCGATTGGCAGAAACGCCAGGGAGACCGCGAGCAGCGCCACGTGAACCGCCGCCTGCGTGCGCGAGTTCGCGCGCGAACCCAGCCAGTGCGCGTATCCGTATCCCGCCAGCAGCGCCACCTGAAAGAACAGCAGACATGTACTCCACACCGCGGGCCCGCCGCCAAACCAGGGCAGGACGTAGCGTCCGATAATCGGCTGCACCTGAAACAGCAGGAAAGCGCTGACGAAAATGGTAAGTGGAAGAGTGAAGCGATGAGCGCGACTCACTTCCATACGAAGCGGGCCTTCTCGCGATCCTTGCGCACAATTACGACGTAGACGCCGGGTCCGAGAATCCGCGTGGCCAGCAAACTCTCGGTGAGGTTCTGCAGCCCGTCGCTCCCTTCGAATCCGAGGGGCGTCATGGCGCCCGTCAGGATAATCGGCACGCTAAGATCCGCGAGCCCGTTCTTCAGCATCAGGCCGGTTTCCACCATGGTGTCCGTGCCATGCGTGATCACCACGGGCGCGGGTTCTCGGAGACGCTCGCGAACCGCATCGAGCACCTGCCTGCGGTCCTCATCGGTCATCTCCAGGCTGTCTTTGTTCATCAGCAGGAAAGTGCGCACGTCCAGATCGGGTAGCCGAACGGCGCGCAGATAGCGGTCAATCTTGCTGTCGAGATTCTGAACCGATCCTGTCTGCTCGGAGTAGACTTTCTCGATGGTGCCGCCGGTGCAGAGAATATACACGCGTTGCATCAGCGAGTCAGGCCTGCCACTGGCAATAGTAAATGACCATGGGCGTGTCGCCCGAGTTGTGGACCCCGTGCACTTTGCCGCCTGCGCAGTACATCATGGTGCCGGGGCCCGCTTTGGTCAGCTTGCCATCCAGAAGCATCTCGCCGGTGCCCTCCACAATCACCTGGAACTCATCCTCGGGGTGTTGATGCGGCGGGTGCGGTTCCATGCCCGGCTTCACCCACACGCTGCCAGCCGATGCGGTGCGGCCGTTGGCGGTGGTTCCCTGGAAGTAAAGCCGGTGTTCGCCCCAGGGGTGAGGATTGAGCTTCGCTTGCTTCGCGTCGACGATTGAATCGACGAGGCCTGCCGGTGTGCCCTCGGCGGCGATGAGAGGAAACGCGCCGAACATGCCAGCGATTTGGAGAAGATCACGACGATTGAGTGACATATGCCAGGTCCATTATGGCTTACGGCCCGCTAACGAAGCGGCTCACGCGGCCGTCTCTGGCAATATGAGAAGTATGCGAAGCGCCGCCAGAATTGCCTTCCTTGCCGCAGCCGGTGTGCTGGCGTTCGGTCAGTACAAGAGCGAGCCTGCCGGTCCGCCTCCTGCCGATGTAGCGCCCGGCATCCAGCAAACCGTGCAGAAGGACGGTGTCCGGATTACCGGACCGAAGGGAACTGTTTGCGAAATCTGGTTGCGGACAACCGCGCCTTCCGGACCCAAGTCAGGCGAGTCCGACCTGACGCTGCCGACCATTCCGCATGGCTCTCTGCTCGGTGTGATTCGCTATCCGGAGAAAGGGTCGGACCGCCGCGGCACCGCGATCAAGCCTGGCGTCTACACCCTGCGCTACAGCTACTATCCAGTGAATGGCGATCACCAAGGCGTCGCTCCCCAGCGCGATTTCGTCGTGCTCTCGCCGGCGGCGACGGACACAGACGTCAGTGCGACCCCCACGTTCGATCAACTGGTGGCGGCGAGCCGCAAAGCCTCAGGCACGACGCATCCGTTGGTGCTGAGCATCTGGAATCCCGATCCCGATTTCAAGGCGGGCTTCGACAAGCAGGGCGATACCGACTGGGTGCTGCAGGAGAAACTGGGCGACGCGTCGTTCGCGATTATCCTGGTGGGCACGGCGGGATCGTAAGGCAGAGCCGATATCCGGTTATTAGCGGCCCGATTCCAACCGCTGCAGCATCTGTTGCGCCTGCCGAAAATCGGGCTGAATCTGCAGGGCCTTCTCGAATTCGGCAATCGCGTCCTGCCGCCTGCCGGGCACATCCATTAACGCGCTCCCCAGATTGTAGTGCGCGGTGGCGAAATCGGGCCGCAGGCGCAGGGCTGTCCGAAACTCGGCGATCCCATCTGCTGTGCGGCCGGGTGTTTGCGCCAGCGCGCTTCCCAGGCTGTTGTGCGCATCCGGGTAATCGGGCTTCAGGCGCACCGCCGTTTCGAACTCGGCTGTTGCCTCGGGAAGCCGGCCAACGCTCATGAACGCGCTTCCCAGGCTGTTGTGCACCTCGGGAATGTTGGGCTCGAGTCGCAGGGCCTCTTCAAATTCGGAGATGGCGTCGTTGATCCGGCCGGGCGTATCGAGCAACAGATTGCCGAGGTTCTGGTGCGCCATGTAGCTGTTGGGATTGCGCGCCAACGTTTCGCGATAAAGTGTCTCCGGGCTGCGGTACATTCCGCTCTGCTGCCACGTGAGAGCGCCGAGAATCACCAGCACTGTTGTGGCAATCGCGGTACGGTATGTGCCTTTCAGGGGGATGGCCGCGGCCGCGCACACCACCGGCACGATGATTCCAAGACTGGCCAGATACTGGAAGTGATCGGCCACCCAGGAATATCGAAACGGATAGACATTGAGAAAGCCGAGAACCGGGAACAGCGTGCCCGCGAAAACCAGGAAGCCGGCCAGCGGACCACGATAACGGAAGGCGAGTACACACAGACCGATCGCCACCACGACAACGGCTACGGGAAACGACCATTGCCAGGCTTGCGCGGGATCGATGGCCCAGCGCGGGTACGTGAAGATCAGATTCACCGGCCACACCAGCTTCGCCGCGTAGAAGCAGATCGCGCGGCCGGCAAGCAAACATCGCTGGGCAATGTTGAGCGTGTAGTCGCCGCCCTCGGCCCCCACGTATTCCTTCTCCACCCACGCGGTGAAAAGCCCGGCGGCAGCGCCGAGCGGGAACCATCCGAGCAACGGAAGAATGTCGCGGTTCCATTCGAGCCGGCCGCGCCGCCACCACAGGGTGACCAGCAGCACGGCCGGTAGTGTCGCGGTCACCGTCTTCGTTAGCAAAGCGAGCACGAACAGCCCGAGCGCAAGGAGGTAACGCGAGCGCCGGCGCGTGTTGTCGTATTGAAGATACGCCAGGGCCGAGCCGAGATAGAAAACGGCCGAGAGCGTTGTCTTCTGCTCTGATATCCACGCCACCGCTTCCACACAAACCGGGTGCAGCGCAAACACAAAACCGGCCAGCCATGCCCCTGGCAACGAAAGACGCCGGACGATCAGAACCACCAGGAACGCCGCCGTCGCATGAAGCAGGATGTTGATCAGGTGGTACCCAAGCACCGCGTCGCCCCACAGGGTGTGTTCGAACCAGAACGCGCTGTGCAAGAGCGGATAGTACTGCTGCGTCGCGCCGAGATGAAACCAGATCCGCCACAGGCCGGTGAACGATTGTAATGCAGGTCTGGTGATGTGGGCGTCATCGTCCCACACCGGCTTGCCGTCTATGGCTGGCAGGTATGCGATCAGCGTGACGGCAAAAAGCCACAACGCATTTCTGACGATGTGCGTGTCGATGTTCCAGTAAGCCGCCGTCGATGTCCGACGCTTGCGGGATTTCTCGTCCGAAGGCGCGTGTTGGCCGGTCCGCGGTGCTTTGCCCCGGCGCGGCATGGTCCCGGCAGCAGGTTTCTCCCTGGCAGTTTTCGGCATCGCAACTTGCCCGATGATATCCTGATTACTTCCACCGGGCTCGTACCGCGGGCACCGGTGTATCTTTTTATGACACGCCTCGAGTACACCACGCCACACGGCATCACCGTGCAAAGGACGTCCTCGAAAGTGCCCTTCCGCAAGGGGCTGCGCCACTTGATGCACCAGCTCGACACTAATCGCGGAATCTATCTTTCGTCCGGATACGAATATCCGGAGCGCTATTCGCGCTGGGATATCGCCTCGCTTTGTCCGCCGCTCGAGATTGTGTCGTGGGGCCGCCGTGTGGAGTTCCGCCCGCTGAACGCGCGGGGCGAGATCCTGAACCGCATTCTGCACCCCATACTCGCGGCGCATCCGCACTGGGAATCGCTCGATTTCAATGGCTCGACGCTTGCTGGCCGTCTGAACCCACTGCCGCCGCTGTTTGCCGAAGAAGAGCGCAGTAAGCAGCCATCGGCATTCTCGATCCTGCGGCTGCTGGTCGAGGAATTTCGCACGCCGGAAGATGGCCGCCTCGCGCTGGTGGGCGCATTCGGTTATGATCTTCTGTTTCAGTTCGATCCAATCGAGCTCAAACTGCCCCGGGATCAGCACAAGGATCTGCATCTCTTTCTTTGCGACGAAATCTTCTACATGGATCGCAAGAAGGAACAGATCGAGAAGTTTTCGTACGATTTCTCGAGTGGCGATCTCTCCACCCAAAATCTCCCACGCGCCGCCGAATCGATACCGCCCGCCGCGCCGCGCGATCTCACGGAAATCGTCTCCGATCACACACCCGTGGAGTACATGCGCAAAGTGGAGGCGGTGCGCGAGGGCATGCGCCAGGGCGAGTATTACGAGGTGGTGCTGCACCAGACCTTCCGCGCGCCTTTCACCGGCAGTCCGTCGGCGTTGTTTGAGCGGATACAGGAAGCCAGTCCCAGTCCCTACGAATTCTTCCTGCAGCTTGGCGAAGAGCAGTTGGTGGGAGCATCGCCGGAGATGTTTGTGCGTGTGGAAGGCAACCGCGTGGAAACATGCCCCATCGCTGGTACCGCGCGGCGCACGGGAGATCCGCTGCGCGACGCCGACAGCATCCGCGACCTGCTCAACTCCACGAAAGAAGAATCGGAACTGACCATGTGCAGCGACGTGGACCGCAACGACAAGTCGCGGGTCTGCGTGCCTGGCTCGGTGCGCGTGATTGGACGGCGGTTGATCGAATCCTATGCCGGTTTGTTCCATACGGTGGATCATGTGGAGGGCACACTCGCTCCGGGTTTCGACGCTCTCGACGCGTTCCTCACGCACATGTGGGCGGTCACGGTGATTGGCGCGCCCAAGAAGGCCGCTGCGCAGGCCATCGAGAATTTGGAGAAAGAAGCGCGTGGCTGGTACGGCGGCGCGGTGGGGATGCTGTCGCTTAATGGTGATATCAACACCGGCATACTGATTCGCACCGTGCACCTGCGCGATGGTCAGGCCAGCTATCCGGCCGGCGCGACTTTGCTCTACGATTCCATCCCGGAGCAGGAAGATCAGGAATGCCGTCTGAAGGCCACCAACTTTTTCCGTGGTCTTCGGGGGCGCGTCCCGACGGCTGAGGGCTCCGTTGCAGACAACCGCTCGGGCGCGGGGGTGAAGCTGCTTCTGGTTGATAACAACGACTGCTTCATCCACACCTTGGCGAATTACGCCCGTCAGACCGGCGCTGAAGTGGTCACATACCGGTCGGGCATTCCTCATCGTCTGATTCGCGAAATCGCGCCCACGGTGATTCTCATTTCACCTGGCCCCGGCCGCCCATCCGATTTCGGCGTGCCCGAACTGGTGCGCTTCGCTGCGTCCGAGGGAATCCCGGTGTTCGGCGTTTGCCTCGGGCTGCAGGGCATGGTGGAAGCTTTTGGCGGCGAGCTGGACGTGCTCGATTATCCGATGCACGGCAAACCATCGCTGGTCCGGCACCGCAATCAGGGAGTGTTTGAAGGCTTGCCGGAGACGTTCAAGGTGGGCCGGTATCATTCGCTCTTCGCGAAGCGCGACAAGCTTCCGGCATGTCTCGAAGTGACCGCGGAGACTGAGGACGGCGTAATTATGGGCGTGCGCCACCGCGAGTTGCCGATGGAGGCCGTGCAGTTCCATCCGGAATCGATACTGACGCTCGATGGCGGTTGCGGTCTGAAGCTGATCGAGAACATGGTGCGCCATTGCCGTGGCCAGTTGAAGAGCGCCTGACGCAGGGGCGAATCGGACGCCTGCTCACGCTTCTCGCCGTAGTTGGCGATGTTCTTCCAGCGTCTCTCCTTTGCTATCTCGTTCATCGCTGTGGTGTCGATGTGCCCTGGTGGGACGAATGGGACACCTTCCTGATCCCGCTTCAGCTTTTCGACAACGGCAGGCTGACCTTCGCCGCTTTATTCGCGCAATACAACGACCATCGCATGCTGTTTCCGCGCCTCATCACTCTGGCGAACGCGATGCTGTTCCATTGGGATCGAACCGCGGAGATGTATGTCACGGTAATTCTACTGATGGCCTGCACGTGGCTCTTTTATCGTTGGGCGCGCGCCTATTGGATGCACCCGCTCGCGCCCCTCCTGTTCCTGCCAGCCGCCTGGATGCTGCTCACCTTCAGGCAATGGGAGAACCAGTTAGCGGG
>JBEKFB010000267.1:0-8959 GCA_050013535.1 Bryobacteraceae bacterium
GAAAGCGCCCATTCTTGAACTCGGCCAGACCGAGATTGAGCTGGATCTGCGGAATATTCGGATCGATGGCCAGCACTTTTCGATAGCAGGCCGCGGCAGCATCGTACTGCTTCTCGTGAGAGAGCTGGATGCCCGTGTTCGCGAGAAGATTGATGTCGCCAGGTTTCGAAGCCGGAAGCGATTCGCAGCCCGACTGCGCGCGCAGGCAAGCGGCGGCGAACCAGAGAACTGTGCAGAATCTCCTCATCGCCTACGAGCTGCCGATGAGAATTCCCGCGAGGAAGACCAGCGCGCCGCCCAGACCAACCTGCATGGCCGCGCTCCACACCGGCGTATCCATGTACCGTTTGCGAATCCAGGTGATCACCGCGAGCTCCACGATCACCACCGCCACCGCCGTCCCAATGGCTGCGTGAAAACTCGGG
Source organism: Bryobacteraceae bacterium (assembly GCA_050013535.1). GTDB lineage: Bacteria > Acidobacteriota > Terriglobia > Bryobacterales > Bryobacteraceae > CAWACP01. Next base: position 426 of record JBEKFB010000267.1, read on the forward strand.
ATCAGAAATGGCATGGTATGGCCGATGCCGCCGGCGGTGGTCATCAGCCCGCACACCAGACCGCGCAACCATGGATGGCCGCGACCGGTGAGCGTTCCATCGTCCGACAGCGCCTCGGCAAAGCCCATGGAAATACCCGCGCCTACTGAAGCCGCGAGTCCCACCAGAAACGCGTTCCAACTGCTGTGCGTAGCGAACGCTGCGGCGAACACCGGCGCAAGCGTGGACACCGAGCCGTCCATTAGTCCCGCCAAACCCGGCTGCACGATTTGCAGAACGAACAGCCGGCGGCCGGCGCGATCCTCTTCTTCGCGAACCTGCGTGGTGAGATATTCTTCGCTCAGCGCTCCCGCGGCGGCCACGTGCTTGCGCTCGGCGTCAGAGAGATCCGCCAACAATTTGCGGATTCGCGCATCGGTGACGCGCTGGATGGCGCGGTCATAGAACTGCCGCGTCTCGATTTCCATATCTTCGGCCTGCTTGCGCACAGCCTCGACGCCCAGCGGCTGCACCAGCCACACGGGGCGCCGCGTTACGAATCCTTTCACGTCCTGCCGGCGAATCAGCGGGATGTGCTCACCGAACCGCTGCCGGTAAAGCTCAATGAGCGCGTGCCGGTGCTGGGCTTCTTCCGCCTGAATCTCCTCGAACATGCGCGCCGTGGCTGGGTAGGTCTCGCGCAGCCCTTCCACAAACTCTCCGTAGATTCGGCCATCCTCTTCTTCGAGAGAGACTGCGAGAGCGAGAATCTCCCGCTCATCCAGATCCTTGAAATTCTTCCGCATGGTTCCCTATCAGATTACCGGAGGGAACGGGGATAGGGTGAAGCGGTGCTGCCAGCGGTTGAAACAGGAGCGCTCCGTTCATATCCGAGGGGAACGCGTCTCGTCCTCGAGCGCCGTCCTGGGCCAATCTCCGAAAGACAATACCCGCCAACCGGCAATCAGCCTTGCGCCGGCAGGCGCTCTATCGAGTGCGAAAGCCGCCAAGCGATTCGCCACCCGAGCTATTGTGATGGGGCGCTCTTATCGGGTTGGTCCAGAAATTCGCGTATTGCGAGATTGACCAGCTCTGGTCGCTTATTGAACGTTCCGTGGTTGCTCGCGGGCACAATGATGAGCTGCCCATTCGGCAGACTTCGGAATATTTCGGCATTTTCTTCGACGGAGGTGAAGTCATGGTCGCCAGCCATGACGAGTACCGGTATTGATATCTTCTTGAGGTCGGCGGGTTCGATCACCACAGGCTGAAGCCACATGTCGTAGGTCTTCGCCAATAATGTCATCCAATGTTGGGGACCGTCGGGACTGACCCTCGAGTAGTCAGCCAACAACCAGGGAGGAAGCCCGTTGGCTACCTCGCGAAGGTGTCCGGCCAATTGTTGCGGTGACCATTGAGCGCGCTGCCTTTCCTCGGGAGATAGGTTCACTCGGATGTTCGCGCCCGAAATAACCAAACGACGAACCATCTGCGGGTGGTCTCGCGCCAGGAGCAGGGCAAGATTGGCGCCGTCACTGTGTCCCACGACGTCAACAGGGCCGAGGCCGAGCTGCGCGATGATGGCCGCCGTGTCATCCGCCATCATCTGGTAGGAGAGAGACCAGGGGCCATCAGGACTGTGCCCATACCCCCGCTGATCGATGCCGACGACGGTGCGATAGGTCGCAAAATAATCCCGTTGCTTAGCGAAGCTGTTGTCAAAGAAGGCCATCCCGCCGTGTAGAAACACAATTGGCGCTCCACGGCCATAGATTTGCGTGTAAAGCCTGGTGCCTCTCACTTCGACGTAACGCTGGGAGCCGATGGGGCTATCCGCGTGCGCAGCCGCGGGGGCGAGCGCGACGACAGCCGTGAAGATGGCGACTGTGAAGTTATTCAGGGTGTCTCCCTTGGCGGTCTGGTCAGTGCAGTTCGGGTTCCTTTGAGCAAACGGCCAGTCAGCTAATCTCCACGTCTTCTCGCAGAGATCATACCATCGCAGGACCGTGGGCTTGGTACGGTCTGACATCGCGAATGAAAAAGGGATTATGGGAAAATGACGGGCCTCGCGCGCGCTCAACTGAAACTACCTGATCAGGTACATATCGCTTTCAGAAAGCCGGTCCGCGCAGTGCGCTGCGGCCGAGGTCGCCGAACTGGCAATTCTGTACGCTGCCGCCGAGGAATCGATGACGGCGGAGACGACGCCCTTCTGATCAGGCGATGTCCCCGCCGCTAATTGCCTCCGCGTATCAGGGAAGAACCACACCCCCCGAGGACAGGAAGACCTGGCCGACATTGCGGTAGCTCGACAAATCCTTGTTAGCACCCTTGGCGGCGTAACCCTGATCATAGCCATCGAAAATCAGGCTGACGCCGCTACCGTTGGAATTCACGATAGCATTCGGGGCATAAACGCGGCCGGCGAACCACGCCTGAGTGGCGCCAACCACCGGGGGGGTGGCAGGAATGGTCAGCAGGTTGCCCGTGGCTTGATCGGTGAATGTGGCAGTCGGGCGGGAGACGATGGGGTTGTTGATCCCGTTGTAGACAGTCCAGTTCGCGAGGTCGCTGGATTCGGCATAGGCGATGGCGTGGAAGGAATCGGAATCGCCAGCCGCTCATGTTTTGGCCAAGAAAAAGTGAACTATAGTACAATAACTCTGGAGGGGCTCGTTAATCATATGAGGACCTTCACGTTTGGGAACCCTCGCAGTGGATTCCTCCCTCGATTCAACAGCGGTCCCGATTGGATCCGAGTTCTTGTAACCATCGTCCTCGTGCTTTGTTGCGCCATGCTTTGCTGGGTGGACGTAAGTTGGGCCTTTCGGCCCGGTCTTTTCCCTTTTCTTGATGAAATCAACAACCCGACGATCTTCCTGGACGCCTCGTACCACGGTATCGTCCACCTCTTCCCCGCGCGCGTCTATAATGATCGCCCGGTCGGTTGGGCGCTTGTGCGGCTGATGGCCGATTTGTTCGGCTACGATTACCGGCGGCAGGTGGCGTGTCTGCTCGCTATTCATTTTGCGAATTGCGGCCTGGCGTTCCTGCTTTTCCGCCGCCTCAGCACGAGCGTTCCGATCGCGATTTCTGGCGTTGCGCTGTTTGGCAGCCTCTGGACGACGGCAGCTACCGCCACGTATGCCGGCGCGCCATTCGACGTTTTTTGCCTCTTCTTTCTGCTTGGCAGCACTCTTGCGCTCCTGTCGGAGCGACGCGGCTCAGCTGTCTTTAGCGCGGTCCTGTTTCTGGGGGCACTTCGAAGCAAAGAGCTCGCCATTTTCACGCCCCTCCTGTTCACTGTGCTGCTCGCTTTCAGGACTCCCCGAATGCCCCTGCGCCTCAAGCTGGCCGCCCTCTCGCGGCGGCTCTGGATCCATTACCTGATCGCGGTGGTGATTGGCCTTCGGTATCTCTCTCTGTACCCCGCGTACCGGGCCCGACTTATTAGGCAACCGAATCCGTATGCCATGGATTTTCACATCACGACCGTGCTGCAGTCGCTCATTTATTATGCTTCGCTGGCATTTGGCGCCGAATCCGGCCGCTGGCAGATTCCGCCAATGGTCTTCGCGCTCGCGCTTGGAGCCATTTTAGGCTGGGCCGCTCTTCGCCGCCGGGCCGGCATCGCGTTTGGCGTTTGTGCGTTCGCGTTTACGCTGCAGCCGGTGAGCCTCATGCCGCAGCAGCGAATGACCCTTTACGCCTATGTGCCGCAGGTTTTCCTCATTCTGGTTCTCTGTCTGCTTGTGGAGGAGATCATCGCGTCTGCAAGCAAGCGCGAGCGGGTTCGCTGGCTCGCTGCGGTTTGCGTGGCTCTGGTGTGCGTGTGGTGGTGCGTGGCGTTCCGGCGCAGTCCGTATTTCAAAGACCGCGTGAACTGGACAATCGGCGTTCGGCGGGCCAGCATGCGTACCGCGCAGACTGCGGTGCAGCTGCCACCGATGAGGCCCGAGACGCATGTTTATGTGGCCCACAACCCAGGAACGATGCCATGGCTATTCGTCGCCGGACCGTGCGGCTACTTCCAAGAAGTGAACGCGCAGCGGGATATCTTCTGTATCATCGATAGGCCGTCAGACCAGCTTCGCGCGCTGTACGCGAACGACTCAGGTCCAAAGTACTTGCTGGATTACCAGGACGATGGCCGTATTGCTGTCGTCCAGAGCGCGGGACCGGGCGTTCTCGCAAACACGACAAGCGAGTGAGCGGCTAGCCCAATTGCAAGCTCCGGCGAGGGCTGCCCCAGGACGCTGGCCTGGTCTTCGCGCCGAACAAATTCGGCACGCGTTTCACCGCAGTGGGTCTGATCACCACATGCCGATTATACGGGTACCGGCACGTTTGATGCGCCGGTCGGCTGCTTCGGCCCTGCGGGTCTCTTCAAAACTCCACTCTCGCCTGAAATGCGATCATTCGCGGCGAGCTGTCTCCGCCCAGTCCGACGCCTAACAGTCCCGTCGGTGGCGAAGTGGTGAAGCTGAGTGCGCCGAAGCCTGTCTGGGTAGAGGGTTGTCCGGGAATTCCCGCGGATACCAGCACCGGCAGGCCGAAATTCGGATGATTAAACACATTAAAGAACTGGCCGTCGATGCGCAGCTTTACGCGCTCGGTCAACTGAAACCACCTGGTCAGGTATAGATCGCTCCAGAAAAAATCGGGACCGCGCAGCGCATTGCGGCCGAGGTCGCCGAACTGGCAATTCTGTATGCTGTCGCCGCCGGTGCATGCGCCGGTACTCGGGTCGACCACGGAAACGAATGCGTTCGGGTTGAGCCACTGGATGGTTCCCGGCTGAGTGACGCCGGGGACGGGGTTGTGATCGTACAGCGGCACGCCCGGAACAACGCTGGCATATTGTGGACCACCGCCCTGCACGATGCCCTCTCCGTTGGCCGTATAGGGCGCGCTCAACACGGAGAACGGCAGCCCGCTGTGCCAGAAAACGGTTCCGGAGATTTGCCAACCGTTCAGCCCTCCGGCCAGCAAACGATTCCGGAATTTGCCTGGCAGCGAATAGACATACTCGGTTGTGAAGTTGTGCCGCACGTCGTAATCGCAGGGGCCGTATTGGCGGCCCAGTTCGCCCGGCAGCGGCGTCAGAAGAGCGCCCGCGGCGAAGGGCAGGAATCCGCCGTTGGAGACCGTGTCCATACAGTGGCTCCATGTGTAGTTGGTCTGGAACTGGAACCCGTGGCCGAGCTGTTTCTCCACCGACAACTGCAGGCCGGCGTAATGGCTGTTTGCGCCGGTGCTCAATTGCGTCACCGGCCCAAAGCGCGGATCGCTGGGCGTCTGGTAAGGGAATGGCGCGAAGCAGCCCGCGCACACCGTTTGATATCCGTTCACCTGCGTTTGGTACGGCTGGTTCACCGCGCGCGTGCCGACGTACTGCGCTTTCAGCTTGAGCGTGTTGCCAATCTGATGCTCCACGGCGAAACTCCACTGCATGAAGTAAGGCGCGTGCAGCTTGCCGCTGGGGACCGCGGTGATGGCGACCGGCGGAAGACAGGCGGTCGAGTTGGAAAGGGGCGAGGCGCAGGAAAGCTCGCCCTGCGTAAATCCGGAATTGAATAATTCATTTGCGCCGATAGTGGCGCCGACGGCGCTGTTCGCCACGCCAGGCGCGATGGCCGTTCCGCCGACGTTGCCGAGCAGGCCTCCCGTGAAGGTCTTCGAATACGGCGGGTTCACGCCGACGAGATCCACCACGCTGCCTGGCAGAATGTCGCTGAACAGGCCAAAACCGGAGCGCAGCACGGTGTGGGGCGCAATCTGCCATGCGATGGCGGTTCGAGGTTGCAGGATGGCCAGAGGTGTTGCGGCGAAAACCGTTCCCTGCCCTGGTTGAATCGCCTGATCGAGAGGCTGATTGACGTCGTGCGCTATCGAATCGAAGGCTCCGGCGAGCCGCGCAACGTCGTCATGCGGATTCAGCGGATTTGAATTCCAGGTATCGCGGAGACCAAAAGTCCAGGTCAGCGTGCGGCTGATTTTCCACGTGTCCTGCGCATAGAAATCCACATTGAGGAAGTTGAACGGTTGTGAATCGGCCACGGGAAAAGTCTGCGAAGCGGTGGACGCGACGCCGTAGATGAACTGCGGCAGATCCGTGTAGGTGACCAGGGGCACGGCGCCTTCGCCGAAATCGTAATCGTTGAGCCGGAAGATGCGGCTGTTCGTGCCGAAGCTCAGCTCATGCGAACCGGTGGTCCACGCCAGATTGTCGTTGATGAAGAAGCGGGTGGCGCGCCGTCCCTGTACCCACGTGTTGTCGAGTCCTCCTAGCGTGGTGAACGGTGCGTTGGCGCCGCCGCCCTGCAGCACGATGGGAAAGGCCGCCAGGGTCGAGTCGAGATTGGTTGGCCCAAACAGGCTCTCGTACCAGGAGAATGCGGGATTAAAGTAGTTCACCAGATGCGCGGAGAACACGTGCGTGTAGCCGGAAGCGAATGAGTACAGGGGCTGAGGCGAAACAGCATCGAATAAAGAATTGATCGGATCGGTCCAGGCGGCCTGCAGCCCGGTGTCGGCCTGAAAGCGGAACCAGGTTGTGTCGTTCTGATCGATGTTGTAATCCATGCGCCCCGTTTGCACCTGCTCGTGATCGTCACTGGAATGCGAGACACTCTGGCGGTTCGCGCAGCCGTTCCCGTTTGGGGGATCGCCGGCCGCGGCGATGCCGTTACTGTTAAAAGGACAGCCGAGCACCGCGAGTGGCGTGCCCGCGGTGTTGCCGTAAAGCGCGAACATTTTCTTATAGAAGGACACAAGCTCGGGCGCGGGCGCATAGTATGAGCCGGTTATGGAATCGACGCCGCCGATGGGCAACTGTGCGAGAACATAATTCTCGAATGCAGGTGTGGGAACGGTGGTGGCCGTTACGATGGGCAAGGCGATGCGAACCCACTCCGAATCAAAAAAAAAGAAGAGCTTGTCGTGGACAATGGGGCCGCCGAGGCTCCCGCCGAAATGATTCACCGTAGAGCGAGGCTGATGATTGCCAGGAGTGGCATCAGTGAAAAAATCGGCGGCGTTGAATCGCGAACCATTCCACAGCTCATACAGGTTCCCGTGCAGCGCGTTCGTACCGGATTTCGTCACGTAGTTCACCTGCGACGCCCCGTAGCGCCCCAGATCCACGGCGTAAGACAAAGTGTTGACGGTGACCTCGGAGATGGAATTCAGTCCCAGTACGAGGTTGGTCGAAAGACCGCTGTTGAGATTGGTCAGCGGATCGTTGGTTTCAAGGCCATCGACGATGTAGCCGTTCGAAAGCGACGGCAGCCCGTTGAATTCAACGTTGCCGTAGCCGTTGGTGCCGCCGACGAAATCGTTGCCGCTGCCGGCCGTATTGATAAGCGCCCCCGCGGCGAACTGCAGGGGCCAGGTCATGTCGCCGCCGGGGTTGGGCAGGTCTTCCAACGAGCGGGCATTCAGCGTTGTCGACGCGTTGGGATTCTCCGGGTTGATGAGCGGCGCTTTCTCGGTGACAAGAACCTCCTCGTTCGCCGTCGCGAGGCTGAGCTTGAAATCCACGGTTTGCCTCTGGCCCAGTGCCGCGGGAACAGAATCCTTGCGTTGAGGTGCAAAGTGATCAGACTCGGCTTTCACCGAGTACACACCGGGCCTGAGCTGGGGAAAGCTGTAGCGGCCGGAATCGTCGGTGGTTATCGATCGGCGGAAGCCGGTGGCCTCATCGGTGATGGTGATCTGAGCACCAGCGATGGCCGCGCCAGTCTGATCGGTTACAGACCCGACAATGGCGCTGGTGGTCTCTCCCTGGGCCCACATTGGAACGCAGGAAGCGGGAAGCAGCGTCACGGCAAGCGCCAGCCAATAGATTTTAGGCCTGCCTAAATCAGACATTCCTAACTATACGAGTCAGGTCATTGTTTCGTCAAGCACCCTCTGATGTACCCTAACGGTAGTGCAACCACGAGCGCACCCCTACAGCACCGAATCCGTCGACGACTATCTAAAGGCGATTCTGGAACTGGGCGGCGCGGAACAGCAGCGCGTAGCCGGCACTGCACTCGCGCAACAACTGGACGTTCGGCCCGCATCGGTTACGGGCATGCTGCAGAAGCTCGCGGCGCAGAAGCCGCCGTTCGTGAAATATGAGAAGCATCACGGCGTAAGCCTCACCACGGCTGGCCGGATGCGCGCTCTGGAGGTCCTGCGCCACCACCGTTTGCTGGAGCGCTTTCTCCATGACGTGCTCGATTATTCATGGGACGAGGTTCACGATGAGGCGGAGCGGCTGGAGCATTTCATCTCGGAGCGCCTCGAAGACCGCATCGCTGCGAAATTAGGCGATCCTGAAACCGATCCACATGGTCACCTGATCCCTGAGAGGAATGGAGCCGTAACGCTCCGGCAGGAAGTGCTGCTAAGCAGTTGGGCGTGCGGAGTTCCCGCCGTCATCAGCAGCGTGTCCGACCGCGATGCCGCCGCGCTGCGGGAGATGAATCGACTTGGGATCAAACCGGGAGTGCCAATTACCGTGGAAGCCGGAACGCGCAGCGCATCGTTACATGTAAGACTTGGCG
>JBEKFB010000268.1:0-5988 GCA_050013535.1 Bryobacteraceae bacterium
GCGTGCGCTGCAAACCCGGCGATTCGCGAAGGCGTGAACACCTGCAACGGGCGCATCACTTATCCCGCGGTGGCCGAATCGCAGGGCCGCGAGTGGCGGGAACTGGCGTCGGTGCTGTAGGGGGCGAGTTCACTGACCGATCCGGAGCGTTGTTAAGCTTCGGGCTTAGGTATTGGATCGCTGCTGCCCCATGGCTTGTCGGACGGACCTATCTTCCAACCGCCGCGAACCGAAAACGTAACGGCAAGGCTTCCGGGGCAGAAGATGTGGAAGCTTTCGTCTTCGTGACTGATTGTTGAAAGAATGTCGACCATAATCCCATTGTCGAATTCAATCCGCACGTCAAGGTCTGAAGGCTGTCGAAGAGAAACGAATCGGCCTAATTCAACCCGCCCTAAGGCAACGTTCAATTCGTCAATCGAGTCAACTGCGTCCTGACTCCCGAATACCACAATTCCATCTCGAACAACTCGCCAGGCATTGTGGTAAGTTCCCATCTCCTATTCCCTGTAGATTTTCTTATTGAGCTCACTCGTCCGAACCTCGGTGCCGAACCCCAGACTGAGACTTCTCATCCACCCAACCTCCCGCCGCGTACAGGGCTTCCCCCCGATCCGCTCTATAATCCGAGTCACATCATTCGGTGTTTCTATCACAGCCGGATCACGCTCACTTCCAGAATGTCCGCGTTCGCCCTGCGCATGCGTTCGAGGATTTCGGCCGATGGCTCCGATTCCAGATGTATGCGCGCTACCGCCGCCTCGGCGCCTTCGAAGACGATGTTCTCCATTTCCTGAACATTGATGCGCGCGGTGCTGATGACGTCCAGCACGCTGGCCAGCACGCCGGGGCGGTCGCGATGGCGCACGACGAGAGCGCAGGTCGCCGGCGTCGATTTCGCGAGATTCACGACATTCGGCACTTTGCCGGTTTCCTTGAACGTCCTGACGATGCGCACGGTCTCGCTGGCAATCGCCTCCTGCGCCTGATCCGTGGATGCGCCGATGTGTTGGGTGCCGTAGACGCCGCTCAGTTTCACGATTTCATCGGCGAAATCGCCGGTGCCGCCTGCTGGCTCATTCGCGAATACATCGAGCCCGGCTCGAATGCCTTTGGATCTCACCGCGTCGGCAAGAGCGTCCGCGTCCACCACTTCCGCGCGCGATGTATTGATGAAGAATCCGCCGGGACGCATAGCGTCGAAGAAGCTCTTACCGATGAGGCCACGCGTCTCGGTCGTAAGCGCCAGGTGCACACTCACAATGTCGGCTGAGGCGGCGACGTCCAGGAGAGACAACTTGAACTCCACCCCAAGCTGACTCGCACGTTCTGGCGTAAGACTCCGGCTCCACGCCGCCACCGGCATCCCAAATCCATGCGCACGCGGGATCATCTCGCGCCCGATCTGCCCGACTCCGATTAGCCCCAAGGTGCGCCCGAACAGGCCGCGGGCTTTCGAATACTCGGCTTTGTTCCAGTGGCCCTCACGCAGGGAGGCGACGTTATCGGGAATGCGCCGGTCGAGGGAGAGAATCAGGCCGAAGGCCAGCTCGGCGACCGCGATCGAGTTCTTCCCCGGACAGTTCGATACATAGATGCCGCGCCGCGAAGCCGCCGCAACATCGATCGTGTTGTAACCTGCGCCCGCCCGCACCACCAGCTTCAGTGCGCCGGCTGACAAAACCGCCTCGCTCACCTTCGTCGACCGCACCACCAGCACGTCGGGCCGGAAACGCGCCACTTCCTGGGCCAGCGCGTCGTCTTTGAGACCGGGCTGTGAAAGCACCTCGCACCCGGCCGCTTTCAGGGCGGCGATGCCCGATTGCTCGAATTTGTCGGCGATGAGGACACGCATCGACCTCAGCATATCTTGCTGCAACTTTCGCCGGATGGCGGCATCTATCTTGATGTCAAGGCAACCGGCCTTGTCAGAGGAGCAACAGAATGGCGCTTGAGAAATGGAATTTTGACGCGGTGCACTCCAATATTGGATTCAGTGTGCGGCATCTTATGATTTCGAAGGTGAACGGTCACTTCCGGGACTGGACGGGCACGCTTTCGATTGACGAGGCAAATCCCGCGGCCTCGTCTGTGGAGGTGAAGATTGACGCGGCAAGCATTGATACGAAGGAGCCGCAGCGCGACGATCACCTGCGTTCGCCCGACTTTCTGGACGTACAGAAGTTTCCGTCGATCAGCTTCAAGAGCACGGCGGTTCAGAAGATCTCCGACCAGCACTTCCGCGTCACCGGCCAATTTACGATTCGCGATGTAACCAGGCCGGTGGTGCTCGACACCGAGTATTTCGGACGGCAGAAAGATCCATGGGGCGGGGAACGCGCGGGCTTCGCGGCGAAGACCTCCATCGAACGCAAGGACTTCGGACTCACGTTCAACATTCCGTTGGACGGTGGCGGGGTTGTGGTGGGCGAGCGCGTGGATATCACGCTGGACATCGAAGCGGTGAAGGATACAGGGCAAAGCGCCGCGGCGTAGCGCGGCTGCGCCGCGTGTCCCTCCCTCACTCGGCCTGCGCTGTTTTCGTCACCACCAGCCACCCGCGTTCGGCTTCCTTCACGATGAGGGTTGCGCGGACGCCGGTGGTGGTGACCAGCGTTGTCGTCAGGTCGCGCGCTTCCTTGTCGTTCAGCACGAAGGGCGCGGGATGAATCACGCGTACGGGAGATCCCCAACCGGATGGTTCCTTCGGTTCGGCTGTGACCTCCACGTCCAGAGGTACGGTACCGCGATTGCGCAGGTTCTTGACGTGAGCCTTGATAAGCACCGCGGTTGGGCCGGTTCGCTGGACCTGTATCGCAGTATCGAGGCGGGGGGCGATCTTCGTGCGGTCGCACGCGGCGAGGAGCGCCATCGCGATGACGAGCAGAATTGCTTTTTTCATGATTCGGCGCTCCCGGTCACCCGCGCACGCAACGCCGCGTGAGCCACGCGAATATCCACCACGGCGTCCGGTGGTGCGTCCGCCGTCGTCTTGACCACAATGCCATGCTCGTTTCGCACGATGGCATAACCGCGCTCCAGAATGCGCAGCGGGCTCAATTGCGAGAGATGGGCGCTGAGCGTTTCCAGACGACGGCCAGCCAGTGCCGCTCGCGTGCGCCAGGCATGCAGGGCAGCGGCTTCGGCGATGTGCAACCTGCGGCGAACGTCGCCGAAACGAACTCGCAGATCCTGTCCACGCAGCCGTGTCATTTGTTCTTCTAAACGGCGACGACGTGCATCCAGGGCTCGCTGGATTGAACCGCGCATGCGATAGTCCAGCTCATCCACACGCTGTTGTGCCCTGCCGATGCGCCGGTGCAATGCGGCGCTGGCCCGTTCGACGCCGCGCTGATGGAGTTCGCGCGCCGCCATTGCCAAACGGTATCGCGCATGCTGCGTCAGCTTGTGCTCCGCGCCGGCGATCTGTTCGAGAATCTCCTGGCTGGTGGGTACCGCAAGCTCGGCAGCGGCCGATGGAGTGGGCGCGCGCAGATCGGCCACGAAATCCGCGATGGTGAAGTCGGTCTCATGCCCGATGGCCGATATCACCGGCACGCTGGAATTCGCGATGGCCCTCGCGACGGTCTCTTCATTGAACGTCCACAGATCTTCAATGGACCCCCCGCCACGCGCCACGATCACCACCTGCGCCCATCCCGAGCGGCTGAAATAATCGAGACCCTGACACACTTGTTCGCGCGACCCTTCGCCTTGCACCAGCGCCGGATAAAGCCGGATGTGCAGCCCCGGAAAGCGCCGCAGCAGAATGTTGAGCAGATCCTGAATCACCGCCCCGCCGGGCGATGTCACAATGCCGATGCGCGCCGGCATCTTCGGCAGCGGCCGCTTACGCGATGCCTCGAACAGACCCTCCGCCGCCAGCTTCTTCTTCAACTGCTCGAACGCAAGCTGCAGCGCGCCGTGCCCTTGCGGTTCGATGGAGTCCGCGATGAGCTGGTATTGCCCGCGCGCTTCGTAGACATCGATGCTGCCGCGCACGAGCGCCGCCACTCCGTCCTGGGGCTTGAAACGAAGATAGCGCAGCGTGTTTCGGAAACACACGCACTGGATTTGCGACTCCTCGTCCTTCAGGGTGAAATAGCAATGGCCGCTCGCGGCGGTGCGGCAGCCGGAGATCTCGCCGGCCACCCAAATGTCGGTGAACTCGCCCGCCAGTAAGCCGCGAATGCGCCCGCTCAGCTCGGAAACGGAGTACGTTTTTCGCTGCGGCTCGAACGAAATGGCTATCTGTTCCATGCCGAAAGTACCAGTGTGCCAGAGAAGAGCGGATGGTATCCTGATCGGGTGAAGCTGTTGCCCGCCGCAGTGCTCCTGTTCGCCTCCGTAGCCATCGCGCAGGACAACTCGGGCGTTCCCGCCGATCTTCAGTCCACGGTGGATCGTATCCGGTCGCAGCGAATTAAAGGGCTGGACCATCCGACGGCCGCGATTCCGCTTCCGCCGAGGCCGTCCGAAGTCGCGCCGATTAAAACCGCCGAAGAGCAGCAGGCCGATTTGGAAGACAGTGCGATCCTCCTGCGAACGATGCGGACCACGACGGTGGACGATCTGGTCACTTCAGCCGAACTTCGCGATTCCACCGAGCAGGACGCGCGCGACCTTCTGGGCGCCGCACAGCGGATGGCTGAACGCGGGGATGCCTGGGCACAGAAAACCGATGAAGCCGTGGCAAAGGGCGTCGCTCCCGCCGATGCCGCAAAGAGCGCACACGAGGAAGCGGCCCGCCGTCACGACACGCTGGACTTGGTCACACAGCGGGTGGCGATGCTTTCGGAATTTATCGAGATGGCGCGGGCGGACGACAACGGACCGAGTGGCGCGCGGCGGAATGCGTTTGGCACCTTGCGTTATGACGGGTCGGGACGGCTGATAAAGCCTTCCGAACTGGCCACGCTGCAGTTGTCCTTCCAAAAGAAGTTCTCAAAGCCGCTTCCGATCAGCGCCTGGGGAGAGACGGTGACGCACGCCATGCTCGGGTTCGATCATCGTGGCCGCGTTGATGTTGCCGTCGGCCCGGACTCCGCTGAAGGACGGTGGATCCGCGCCTGGCTGGAGCACGCGCACATTCCTTATTACGGTTTCCGCATGGCGCTGCTGGGCTCTTCGACGGGCCCGCATATCCACATCGGCCCCGGCTCGATGCGGATCAGGACGATGAGCCGGCGCGGGACGCTGGGGCCGACGGGGTAGGCTTGGTCAGGGACTGTTCTGTCAGCCTGACCGCTATTCGCAGATCGCGACCGGTTTTTTCGGGCGTAGCGACGAGGCACAAATCCCAAGTCGACAACGCGCGATACGAATCGGGAGATACACGGACTCGAGTCCCCCACGGGCGTAGATCTCTGGCACTTCCACTGAATAAAAACCTGAATGACGTACCCGGATAGCGAACTCCCGTGATGGGAGGCTGACGAATTCGAATGATCCACGCAGATCGGTGCTGGTCACGCCACAAACCCCTGTTTTGCACAACAGGATCACGTTTGCATTTGGCACCCGCCCGTTTTCGGAATCGACACTTCCGCGGATCTTCCCTGTGGGTTCTCCCTTCGAGAGTAAGCAGAGATAATCAAGTGGGGTGGCCTTGCAAGGCAAACTCACGTTCATTTCGAAGGCGGGAAGGAGTCTATTCTCGGCGGTCGAAATCGGAATCTCCTTCACCGTCAATCGGTCAAAACCAGAGCGGGCCAGGCTCAGTTCGTACCTGCCGGAAAAGAGGTTGTCAAAGCGATATATGCCGGATTCGTCGGTCTTAGCTGACACGACTCTGCCACGTTCTTCTTCCGACTGCAATTGAGCGATCACGCCGGGGATGACCGCCCCGGTAGTGTCTTGCACTTTGCCTGTGAGAGCTGCGGTACCGCCCTCAGCGAAGACGGAAGGGAGGAGAACGCACAGACCCGCGAAAAATCGGAGCGCGCGCATGCGACCACAATATCATCCGAGAACTCGTGTCGCTCTTCC
>JBEKFB010000269.1:0-5956 GCA_050013535.1 Bryobacteraceae bacterium
AACAGCACCACTCGGCGGCGGGAATCCACCGCACGCCGGCAATTCCATCTCTGTATCCTCACCGTTATCAGGCATTCTGCGTTTGGCAAATCGCCTGCACATTACCTGGACAGAAGGAGGACCAAAATGAAAAAGGCAATTGCGATGATGATGCTTCTGGGAGGCGGCCTTTTCGCAGCCCCCGCGGTGCGGTTCGGAATTGGATTCGGTGTTCCTGCGCCGGTAGCGGTGGTGCGTTCCGTGTGCCCCGGTCCGGGCTACGCGTGGGTAAACGGCTACTACGCTCCTGGCGGTGTCTGGGTCGGCGGCTATTGGGCGCCTCCTGCGGCGGTGGTCCATGTCGGGCCTCGCCTCGATCGCGGACGCGCCTTCGATGGACGCTTCGAACATTTCCGCCGGTAAATGAATATGCCCGGGACCCGCCTCGGCGTCGCTTCGCTGTGGCCTGCGGTGGCCTCTCAGGCCGCCCTGCCTTACCCTCCGCGCCGTACTTCGCATCAGCAGCATGAACGGGATCAGCCCCACAAACACCATCGCACGGACCCAGAAGGTGTCCATAAACGCACGGATGCCGCCTGCTGCTGCACCAGACCATACGGCGTCGCCAGCGCGCGCACGGCCAGCACTGCCGTCGTAAAGGCAATTTCGCAACTCCCGCCGACAGTACACGCACTATTACTGATTACCGTGGCATAATCAAGCAATTCCCCCGCAATATAGCAACACTCCATCCAATTAATTGGTCAAAAACAAAACGCCCGCCAATGATCTGCGGCGGCCATGTACGCATCGAGCTCGTGCGGGTGGAGCGGAACTGGGGTGCCAGGCTTCGAAAAATGCTGCGGAGACTTCCAGAAGTGATTGCCATGCTTCCGCGTTCATCGCGGAACCATCACACACCCGACGGCCGGCGAGGCCCGGCCCAGCGGGCACCCAGGCTGGGAGCCTGCACTTCGTTAGAACAGCTCGGCGATATCCTTGGCGGTATTGCGGGCTTCGAGGTGGATTAGACCGGCGTTGGAGGGCGAGGGTCCGATGACGGCGAGCACGGCCTTCGATCCGGCGGAGTAGACGAAGAGCATGCCATCGTCGCCTTTCACGGACACTTCGTTCAGCAGGCCCGTCGACATGCTGTCGCTGATGCGCCGTCCGAGGCTGGAAGCGGCCGCGGCCATTGCGGCCACCCGATTCGCGTCCATTCCGTTGGACAATGCATGCGCTACCGGCAGCCCTTCCACCGATGCCAGCAACACGCCCTTCAGCTCGGGGATGGAGTTGCGAAGGTTATCGAGGTGGTTCTTCAAAGCATCATGCTTTGCCATTTTCCTGCTCTCCTGTTTGCTGCCTCATGCAGCTACCAATTGGGTGAACACTCATACTATCGGGCAAGTAAGGGCATAACTTTAGGAGCCCGGCGCCATTGCGGGACCTCCCGCAGCCAGGTGTTATCTCTGAGTCACCTGGTGATATCCCTCGATTGGCCAACATCGGCGCGCAGAGAGTCAATCACTTGCACAAAGACCGGAAAGGCGGATACCGTGGCCGCGAAGTTCCAGGGCGGAAATCGGTTCGAGGGCGGTGCCTGGGACGCCGGGTGTAAGTAACTAATCCGAGAAAAACCTCACTTCGGCATCTTCTCCGTTTGGCCCAAACCGCCGATGGAATGGGTGTATGCGGTGTCTGTATTGCGGTAAGCAACTGGCGCTGTTCCGGAAGCTTACCGGGGGCGGCGAGTTTTGCTCCGACACGCACAAACACGCGTATCACGAAGAATACAATAAACTTGCGCTAAGCCGCCTGATGGAAGCGCAGACCCGTCAGGATGATCGCGGCGCGCCGGCCGCTGCTGGCGCGGCGAGTGCCCAGGCTGGCGCGACACCGCCCGAAACCGCGGAACCTAAGGGCTGGGGCGGTTACCTCAAGCAGAACGTGAATCCCAGGAGTCCCGGCGAGACCGCGCTAATGTCGGGCGACCGGGAGCATGCGTCGTGGGCTGCAGCCGAGCCGCATGCGCCGCCTGTCGCCTTGCCGGAAACTACGGGGCTGGACTTAGTTCGCGAAGAATTCGTTCCGGAACCCGAGGAGCCGGACCCGCCGAAAGCGGGGGTGATTTACCAGCCCCGGGTAGTGGACGGAAGCAGGGCGGCAATTGCGTCTCTTGCCCGCACGCCGGCGGAGCTGCCGATCGCGGTGCCGGCGCACGACGGAGTTCAGTTCGCACCGGAACTGAGCAGGCCAGGGATGGTTGTGACGCAGGGTCCCGTGGCCGGCGAAGTCGAGACCCCGGTGGCAGTCGCCCATTTCCCGCCGGTTTCCGTCGAATCGACGTGCTTGCTTCCGGCACACCGGCTGGAGATCCGGACCAGCGTAGTTCCGGCTGCGGCGAGTGACCCGGTCCGGTTGGACGCGTCTCCGGTCCCGCCACCGGAGGCGGAATTGCGATGGGAATCGGCTGCCGGCTTCGAGTTCCTGCGGGAGCTGTCAGAAAGCCTGGAGCCGGGATGGGTGAGCGGGTTGGAGCTGGCCTCATCGGAGGAGAGGCTTGCCGAAGCGCTGCTCGCAAATGCCCAGCCGCTGGCCGCGGCGGAAGAGATCGCGGAGAAAGCGGTGGTTGCGGAAGCGGTGGTTGCGGAAGCGGTGGTTGCGGATCTCGCGGAGCCGGAGGTCGAGGCGGTAGCGGAAGCCCCGGAGGTCCCGACGCCGCCCGAGCCGGATACTGCGGCCGCGCCGCCGGCGCGCACTCCGGTTGAATTGATCCTGGCATCCGCGACACCGGAGCCGGTAATTGACGTCAACCTGTTGTGGTCGCTATTCGGCAGGAACGAAGAACCCGCGCCTGCCACGAAAGCCGAGCCAGAGCCGGAGCCTGCGCCCGAACCGAAGCCGGTGATTGCGCCGGCCGCGGAAGAACCCGTCGAACGGCCCGTGGAAGAAGCGCCGGCGAGCACTCCTGAGGAAAGCGCCGCTGCCGGGAAGTCCCCAGGGCCGCAGAAAGCAGGATCTTTCCTGCCGGTCACCATTCGACCAGCGGGGCCGCCGAGCAAATCGCGTCTGATGCAGAGTTTCCAGGCCATCGCGCTGGTGAGCGCCAATCCGCAGGTTCCCGTCTGGAACATGCTGCCGCTGCGGCCTAAGATGACACTCGGGAAAGGGCCGCCGCCGGGGTCCATGGATGCGGCGAAAAGCGGCGCCGAATCGGACGCGCGAAGGGGCGGTTCGGCTGTCGCCGTGGCCACCGCTGTGGCGGAAGAATCGAATATCGGCGTGCCGACGTTCGGGTCGGTGGCGAAGCCGCGTTCAGGGCTTTCTAAGTGGTTCAAGCTGGGGATCGCGATCGGAGTGATAAGCATCGCCGGCGGGCTGTACCGGCCAGCCGGGACTGGAGGGTCCGGCAGGTTTGCCAGGGCGCGCCAATACATGACAACGGAGTTTGCGGTATGCCGGAATTAAACGATCAGTGGTTGTGGATCGTTGACGATCAACTTGTGGATGCGCTGCTGCGCAACGACGCCCTGGATCCCGGTGTGTCGAAACGCGGTGTCGATTCCAGCGCGCTGAAAGAGGCTCTCGCGCTGGCCAGCGAAAGCCGGACCGAAGCGGCGCTGCAACGTGTGCGGGAGGCAGTAGAGAAGGGCGAGAAGAGCGCCGACCTGTGGTGGGCGAAGGGCCAGCTTGAATTCGAGCTGGGGCGCTGGGAACTGGCGCGAGGGAGTTATGCGGAGTTGCTCAAGCTGACGCCGGGACATCGCGCGGCCGATTACAACATCGCGCTGTGCTGCCACCGGATGCAGCGTTACGACGATGCCGTGGCCTGTTTCACCGCGGCGCTGGAAGCGAACCCGGACCGCGCGGAATGCGCTCTGGGGATGGGAATGTGCCTGCTTCGGATGGGCCGCGGCGAGGAAGCTCTGGCGGCGTTTGAATCGTGCCTGAGCGGCCATCCAGGCCACACCCAGGCGCTGTTCGGCAAGGGCGTGGCCTTGCAGATGCTGCACCGCCTGGATGAGGCCGATGCGATTTATCGTGAGGTTCTGCCGGCGAATCCGAAGAGTCTGGATCTGCTGGTGAACCTGATTGCGCTGTCGGCTGCGCGCGCGGACGACGACAAGCTGCGCGACTATTGCGAACGTTTGCTGCGGTTGCGCGACCAGGCAAGGCCGGCACTGGAAGGATTGTCCACACTGGCGCTCTCGCGGGGCGATTACAAAACCGCGGTGAAGCATCTCTCGCAGCTTGTGAAGGCGGCGCCCGCAAGTTGGGAGCCCTGGCACAATCTGGGGTTTGCCTATCAGAAAATGAACCGCGTGGACGAAGCGATCCACGCCTACAGCGAAGCGATCCGGTGCAAGCCGGACGCGCCGCAGCCGAGGGCCAATCTGGGCCTGCTGCTGCAGGAACGGGCGGAATTTGGCGCGGCACGGGATGAGTACAATCGCGCGCTCGAAGCCGATCCGGCGCTGGCTGCCGTGCTTTGGAATCTGGCGGTGCTGTATGAACGCGAGGGCGATGCGGTGGCCGCCGAGCAGAGGCTGAGCAAGCTGGTGTCGCTGAAGCCGGAGTGGGAAGATGCCAGCTTCCGGTTAGGCTGCCTGCGGCTGCATACGGGCAATGCACAGGGTGCGGTGGAGGCATTCCTGGCATGCGTCGAGAAGCGCGAGAAATGGCCCGATGCATGGCTGAACCTCGGGATTGCGCAGTGGCGAAGCGGAGATGGGCAGACCGCCGCAAGCTGTTTTGAGAAGGCGCTGGAATACAATCCGAAGCTGGTGCAGGCGTTGAAGGCGCTGGGGTGCGTCATGGTGGAAGCCGGAGATCACGCCCGCGCAGTAGGTATATTGAACAAGCTGTCGGAACTGGGCGAGCACGCTCCGGAGCTTAGCTATAACACCGGGATCCTGCTTCAGAAATCGGGCTTGCACGAAGATGCTGTGATGATGCTGCGACGGGCGGCGGACGACAAGCCGGGGTTCGGCGAGGCATTGCTGAACCTGGGCAATTCGCTCAATTCTCTCGGCAAGGGCGCGGAGGCGCAGGAGTGCTGGCGCGAGGCCGTAGAGGCCGAGCCGGAGCTGGCTTCCTTGTTTGGGAGATAAGGCGGAGGTGAGATCTCCGCCCAGGCTGTGAGCCTGCCCAACAGCTAATTGAGGATCTCGGCCAGGCGGTCGGGATCCGTGATCGGTAGGTCGCAGGCGTAGTCGTGGCAGATGTAGGCTGAAGTTCCCTGCCCCGTTTGTTGCATCCCTTTCACCTCCGGCGCGAAGGCGGAGAGCTTTTCGCGGGCGTCATCGGAATCGATAAATAACACGGTGGCCTGCGGCAGGAAGTGTTCGCGCAGTTTGGGGAGCATCTCCGAATCGCGGCTTCCAACCAGGACAATCTGGAGGGGTTTGGCCTGATGGAACATGAGCGCGACCAGAAGCTGAGGAACCCCGACGGGTTGCGATGAGATCCGCGACGCGAGATTCTGGAGCGCGCGTTCGGCCGCGCGGGTGAAATCCGGCCGCCTGGTGATGCGAGCGAGCCGGAGTAGATTCAGAATGGCAACGGAGTTTCCCGCCGGTTCGGCTCCATCGTAATCGTCCTTGATGCGGAGCAGAAGTTCCGGGTCGCCTTCGGCGGTGCTGAAGAATGCGCCGTTTTCACGGTCCTCAAAGAGCGCCAGCATGCGTTCGGTAATGGCGATGGCGGCGTCGAGGTGGACAAGATCGAAATCGGTCTCGTAAAGATCGAGCAGGGCCTGGGCGAGAAACGCGTAGTCGTCAAGGAAGCCGGGGATGGCCGCCTCGCCATCGCGATAGCGCCGCAGCAGGACCGCACCGTTCCACATTTTCGATGTGAAGAAGTCAGCGGCGCGTTGGGCGACGGCGGCATATTCGGGATCATCGAGAACCTGCGCGCCTTTTGCGAAGGCCGAGACCATGAGCCCATTCCACGCGGTGAGGATTTTGTCGTCGCG
>JBEKFB010000270.1:0-5879 GCA_050013535.1 Bryobacteraceae bacterium
TTCCGGCGAGCTGTAGCCGGCCTTTGCAGCGTACTCCGCGGCGCGCTGCCAGAGATCGGAGTTCAGCTTGATCGATTTCGTCATGCTCAGTAAATGGCCCGTCCGGTCATCGCCCGGCCCGGCGCAATGCCGAACTCTTTCAGTATGGTCACGGGCAGGTCTTTCAAGCTCGGGTCGGCCAGGCGCGGCCTGCGGGTGCCCAGCAAAACGCCGGGAACCGCGGACGCGGCCATGCAGTGGTCGCCAATCCACGCGTCGGTGTTCGGCTCGATCACGTTGGGGGGAGCGGCGCCGAGTGCGGTTTCCCACGAGGCCCGGTATGGCGGCGCATAGCCGACGATCAGGTCAGGCGCATAGCGGCTCGACGATTTGCCGGGCGAGGTGACCTCTGCCACGACATGCTGGCCGGTAGCCGGATCGCGGAAATCGCGCAGTTTCCGGATCAGATCGGCAATCAAGGCGTCGCGCTCCGCACCGGGTTGCACGGTGCCATGCTTCTCACGACCCGCGAGGTTGACGTACAGAGCATTTAATCCCATGGCGTACGCGCGCGTTCCAAAGCCCTCGTGTTGGAGCCAGGTATTCAGATTTACGGCGTAGTCGAATGCGGCGAAGCCGTGATCGGACATGACGATCACTGTCGCGCCAGAGGCACGATCCAGCACGTCTCCGATCATGCGATCTACCGCGCGGTACGTCCCCAACAGCTCCGCCTCATGACGTCCCCACAGTACGTGCGAATTCTGATCCACCTCGGAAAAATAGAAGAAGAGGAAGCCGTCATGGAAATGATTGAGGCAGTCCCGCAACATTCTGCGGCGGCCTTCGGAAATCAACTGGCTCTGCTCAATGTACTCGGGCAACGTGAGCGCGCCCTGGCGCAATGCCGACGTGTCCTCTTCAATTCCCTGCGTGTAAAACGGGCCGATTCGAGCGGAGAGGTCATGGCTCCAGTTTGCGGGCGCCGATATCGGCAGCGCAGGATCCGCGGGATCGGCATTCAGAGGCGAGCGGTAGACGTGAAAACCGGGTTGTAGCTCGCGCGCATAGAGGCGGAACATCGCCGCGACGCTCGCCACGTGCGGGATCAGCGGGAAACGCACCCGA
Organism: Bryobacteraceae bacterium; assembly: GCA_050013535.1. GTDB lineage: Bacteria > Acidobacteriota > Terriglobia > Bryobacterales > Bryobacteraceae > CAWACP01. The sequence goes on from JBEKFB010000270.1 coordinate 1,108, forward strand.
ATCCACGGCGACCACTCACCCTGGCGCAGAATGAACTGCTGGTCAGCGATTCGGAATCGCGCGACGGGCTGCGCGGGATCGACATCGGCGATCATTTGCAGGCCTGCGGAGTTATGATCACGGCGCAGAGTGTTCACCGGACCAGCCACCGGCAGAACAACGCGGCCGTTCAACCGCTCAACCTGCACAATGCGTCCGCCGGAGACATCGCCTGGCGTGACCGATGGATCGTCCGTGTAATACGTGAAGGTGCCGAAAGTTCCCTCGACGTCCGGCGTGCCCATGCCGGCGAGTTCGTGTCCGGAGGAATCGGGCGGGTAGTTGGTAGGTATGCGCACGATTGTCGCCGGAATGCCGTGCTCCGCCAGGATTTCCCAAAACGGCTGGCCCACGCGAAATGTCCGCACTCGTGCTTTGGAAAGCGGCAACAGGTACGGGCCGATGGTGAGTTCGTGCTCGGGTTCGAGAGTTTCGCCCATGGACGAAATCGGCTGCATGGTGGCCGGATCGCGATGGACAAAATCGAAGAGGCCATGCTCCGCCGGATCGGTGCCGGTGATGAACGTCGCCCAAGCCACAGGGCTTTGCGGCGGAGTGGTGGTGGCCAGCCGGGTGAGCCCACCCGAATCGCGCAGGCGCGACAGATTGGGCAGATCGGTCCAATGCCGCTCCACGAAGTTTGGATCCATGCCATCCACGCCGAGCACGATCACACGCTTGCCATGGGCCCGCGAAGCCGGACGGCCGCACCCGGTCAAGATCACGAACAGAGCGGCAACCGCGGCGAGCCTCATGATCCGTGGAACACCGGGGTTCCTTCCATCCACGCAGGCGGCGTGACGCCAAAGAGCCACAGCGCGGTGGGCGCCATGTCCTCGATGCCTGGGTCCACGGTGTCAATCGGGCGGTTACAGAAGAGAACTCCGGGGACGAGCGACGGGTCGACACAATGATCGCCGCTCCAGGCTTTGGGATTGTCTTCGATGACAAGCGCGGTTACACGGCCCACCGCCGCATCCCACGATGTCCGGTAGCCTTCGTTATAGCCGATGATGAGATCGGGCGCAGCGTCCAGATACGGCCCGCGATACAGCTTGTTTGTCGCATATGCCTGGCGAATGGCGATGTCGTTTCGCTCTTCATCCGGCAGGCCGGACAATTTTTCGATCAGCTCCTGTTTCAATCGCTCCTCTTCGGCGCCCCGCGTCACGATGCCCTGAGCTTCGCGTCCTTTGATGTTGAGGTAGAGGCCGCTCAACCCCAGGCAGTAAGCGCGGGTGCGGCTCCAATCCACGCCATCGAAGTAGCGGCCGCACTCGACGGCGCCGTCATTGAGGGCGAGATAGCCATGCCAGTGCAGCCATGAGTTCAGATTCACCGCGCGCCGAAACGAGCAGAAGCCATGATCGGAGAGCACGAAGAGCACGGTGTCCGGGCCGGCCTGAGCCATGGCCTTACCGACGATGCGATCCATGCGGATATACAAGTCTTCGATCGCGCCTCTCCAGCGTGGATCGCCGCTGCGGTTCAGGTGCCGGTAAAACATGTGCTGTACGCGGTCGCTGGTATCGAACACGCAGGCCACCACGCCTCGCACGGTGTGTTCGAGCGCGTTCTCGAACATCTTCTCGCGCTCGGCCAAAGTAAGGTAAGCCTGATCGAGAAACGCGGCCTCATCGATGACGCCTTCGTTAAGCGCCCAGGTGTCCTCGGCCATTCCCAGCGTGGAAAACGAGCCGAACAACTTTGCCAGGTAGGCGGCGTAATATCCGGGATGGCTGATGGGCAACGCGGGGGCTTCGGGATCGATCTGCACGGGCGTTGCATAGAGCGAAAACTCCGGCACTGTTTCGGTCACCAGGAAGCGTACAATCCCGCGAACATTGCCGAATGAGAGCCGGATCCACGAGGAGTATTCATGGGGTTTCAGGCGATGAGCTGCGCCGTGAATCTCCAGTGTCAGTGTGGGTTCATGAATGCGGAATTCGACGCTCACTTTCTCAGGGCCTTCCAGAGAGCCATGCAGATACTCGCCATCGCGGCGAAGCGGACAGCGGTCACCGCTTTCGAACGAGGGCCGATCGAGACGTGTGGTGAATTGCGTGAAGCTGCCCTGCGTTCCGCGCAAGTCCGGGGTGCACATGGCCGAAAGCAGACGGCCATCGAACTCTTCGGGCGGAAACGTGATGGGCACGCGCAGAATAGTGCAGCCGATGGATCGCTCGCCGAGAATCTTCCAGAACGTCTGGCTCTTGCGGTGCATTTCGATGACGGAGCGACGGCCCGTCTTGCGAACCTTTGCCGACGAAAGCTCCGGCAGGTATAACGTTAGGCTGCGATTGAGGAAATCGAAAATGTTGTGCCGTGCCGGGTTAACTCCGGTGGCGAACGTCGACCACGCGACCGGCGAAAGGGAAGGAAATGTGGTGCGCAGGCGATGGAAAGATCCCTGCTCCTTGAGCCGCGCCAGATTCGGCAACTTGCCTTCGGCCATGAAGCGCTCGGTTAGGCGCGGATCGAGACCATCCAGCCCAAGAAAGATGAGACGCTTGATGCGGGCGTTGCGAAAGCCATTCCTCCTGCGCGCCAGCTTCAACGCCGCGCGAAATGGCCACAAGACAAACGACGCCGCGGTGAGAAAGAACGAGACCACCAATCCCAGGAACGAGCCGAAGAACGCGAAGCCCGCACCCGGGCCGATATAGGCTGGCGTCGACGCCCACATCAGTTCGACCCCTGTTTCAGCTCATCCAGCTCATGCTGGCACTGCACGGCCTGCGGGGCAAGATGGCAGGCGGTCTCGATGTGTGCGCGGGCGTCATTGATAAAACCGAGATGTTTGTCCGCGAGACCCAGGCCGAACTGGGACGCATAATCGTTCGGCGCCGCGGCTACAACTTTTTCGAAATCTGCACGGGCCTTCGCGTCGTCGTGCAGATCGAGATAACAGGAAGCGAGATCGCGGCGCGCGAGCGTGTTTGTCGAGTCGCCGGCGAGAATCTGTCGCAAAATGGCCACCGCCGTGTTGAGCCGCCGCTGCTTAACCGCTTCCATGGATTTCTGGTAAAGCAGATACTCCGGCAGACGATCCTTGGGATCAGGTCCCCCTGCTGTGGTGTGCGTGCGCGGCCCCGGCGCGACATAGCCGAGTGAAGCGAGCAGCTTCTCGGTCTGCGGCGATGCCGCAGCGGTTTGAGTGGGCGTGGGGCGTGCATGATTTGCCAGCACCTTCGCCAGTTCAGCTCGAAGAGCGCGCGCCTCGGCGGGATTGCCTAGAACGATATTGCTTCGTTCCGCCGGGTCTTTCCGCAGATCGTACAACTCCGGTTTGGGCGCATCGATATATTTGTATGCGTCTTTTCTCACGGAGCGGAGCGGCGACCAGCCGAACGAATCATGCGCATACCGCGTCTCGCTGTAAACCGCTCGCGGGCGTGTGTCGAACAAGCTCGTTCCTTCAAACGAAGAAGGCGCCGCCACGTGCAGGAAATCGAGAATCGCCGGCGAGACGTCGATCAACCCACCAGGCCGGTCGATTCGTACGGGCTGCCCGGTGGCGCCCGCGGGCCAGTGGAACATCAGCGGCACGTGCAGCGTGCTCTGATAGATGAAATAACCGTGAGTGCTCTCGCCGTGATCGCCGAGTCCTTCACCGTGATCCGATAACAGAATCGCCAGGGACTTATCCCACAAGCCTTCGCGCACGAGTCCTGTTTTCAGGCGGCCAATCAATTCATCGGCGTATTCTAGTTTCGCATCGTAAGGTGAGATGCTGTTCCGGCGTGCCGACTCCGGAACACTGTAAGGGGCATGCAAATCGAACAGATGAACGAAAACGAAAACGTCCTCTCCCCGGTGCACGCTCATCCAGTGCAGCGCGGCTGCCACCACCAGCGAACCATCGCGGCGGTCCCGAACCGCGTATGGATTTTCGAGTCCGCCAAAGAACAGATCGCCGGAAAGAGGTGAGAACGCTTCGAAATGAAACGGGCTGTCGTAGGTTTCGAAACCCTGATCGAGGCCCATCTCGCGCTCCAGGAAAACGCTGCCGATGAACGCCGCGGTCTTGAATCCGCGCTCGCGCAGCACGCCCGCCAGCGTGACCGCGCCCTGTGGAACCATTTCGGCATTTTCCTGAATGCCGTTCTCGAACGGATAGGTGGAGGTGAACAGCGAAGTGTGCGACGGCAGCGTGAGCGGCGTCTGGCAGGCGATATTCGCAAAGACCGTCCCGCCCTGGGCGAATGAATCAATATTGGGAGTAGTGACGCGACGGTAACCGTAAATGCTGAGATGATCGGCACGAAGAGTATCGATGGAAATCAGGATGACGGGCGGCCCGGCCGCGCACAACACGCCCGCACCGGCGAGCCAGAGGATTGCGCTACGCAGCATCTGTCACGACTACGTTCAGTTTCCTACAGGTTCCGTTTCAAAAACGAACAGATGTGATATCCGGCGATGAACTTGAATGGGAACTCGCCCATGGTGTAGTGGCCGCACGGCAGCGCCACCACGCGATGATCGGCTCCCGAGCGCGCAATGCGGCCCAGAACGTCGCGCGAGAGCTCCGGCAAAAACGTGGTGTCGTACTTCGTGTAGAGAAAGATGGATTTCTGCGGTCGGCTGGCGAATTTATCGATGTAGCTGATGGGGCTGATGGCCATCCAGGCGTCTCGGAGGCGATCGATATCGATGTGCCCCTCGATGCCCTGACGGATGTGGCGCGTGGAGAGACCGGTCCACACGACATCGCCGAAGTAAGTGGAGCA
>JBEKFB010000271.1:0-6513 GCA_050013535.1 Bryobacteraceae bacterium
GGTCTTCGGCGCGGCGTCCGGTGTTTCCCGAACCGTCTCCTTCGGCGCTTTGTCGGTGCGCAGTCCCATGAACACCGGCGCGCGCAACTGGCCGTCGGGCGTGAACTCCAGATACTTCACTTCGCAGACGAGCTCCGGCTTCACCCACGTGATCTTCCGCAACGCTTTCGGCGTTTTCGCGAACGGGCTCTTCGCCGTGATCAGTAGTTCCAGACGAGCGTAAATCTCGCCGAGACTCTTGTTCGTGAATCCGGTACCGACCTGGCCGACGTGCACCAGCTTGCCTTTCTCATAGAGACCCAACACCAGCGAGCTGAAGTGTTCGCGCTCGCCGTGCGTGAATCCGCAAATGACGAATTCCTGCCGGTTGGTGGCTTTGATCTTCACCCAGTTCGGGCTGCGCCGTTCCTCATAGCGGCTGTCGGCCAGCTTGGCAACGATTCCCTCGAGTCCCGATTGCCGCGCCGCTTCCAGCATCTCCTCGCCTTTTGCCGCGAAACTCTGCGAAAACCGGAACCGCTCGGTGGTCTTCAGGATAGATTCCAGTGCGCGTTTGCGATCCGCCAGCGGCACGCCGCGCAGGTCGTAGCCATTGAGATAAAGCAGATCGAACAGAAACAGGGTGACCGGCGTCTTGCGGGCCAGGTGCGCGATGGTGTTCGGATCGGTAACGCCAATCCGCGGTTGGATCAGGCTGAAGCTGGATCGGCCCTGATCGTCTACTACCGCGATTTCGCCATCGAGTATGGCCGTCTCCGCGGCGATGAAATGCGGCAATACCGTCAATTCAGGATATTGCTGCTCGGTGCGGTTGCCATTCCGCGAGAGGATGCGCAGGCGGCCGTCTGCCAACATCGGCGTAATCGCCGTGGGCATGGGAGCTTTCCGTGCCCCGTCCAATTTACGAGGATCGACGGTCGCCTGCCCGGCCTTCTGCGGCGACCTATGGGCGGGCGTGTTCTCCGCGATTTCCTGCTGCGTTCGGCCCGTGAGCACGCTGACCGCATGATCTTCAATATTCCAGCCGTGAACCGCCGCGTCATCCTTCTTCTTAATGATCAGCCACTCGTTGCCTTTGCCGCGCCCCTTCATCAGCACCAGCGCGAACTCGCCGTTCAGTTTCTCGCCGTGAAGGCGGAACTTCAGATCGCCGCGCGCTAGCTGCTTATCCGCCGGATCGGTGCCCAGTAATTCCCACGTGCCGCGATCCCACAGCATGACACTGCCACCGCCGTATTCGCCCTTGGGGATGTTGCCCTCGAAGTTCCCGTAATCGATGGGATGATCCTCCACGTGCATCGCCAGGTGCTTCGACAACGGCTCAAGCGATGGCCCTTTGGGCACGGCCCACGATTTCAGAACTCCATCCAGTTCGAGGCGGAAATCATAGTGCAGCCGCGTGGCATCGTGCCGTTGCACGCAGAAGAAGTGCTCGCCGGCCGGGGCGGTTTTATGGACCTCGGGTTTGGGTTCGGGAGTCTTGTCGAACGAACGTTTTCGGGCGTATTCGCTCAGCTTCGGCATCTGTCCAAACCCTTCCCGTTGCGTGCGCTCAAATCCCGGCGCAGCGCGGTGTTCAAACTATGATAAGTTATGCCCGCCGTACAGATTCTCACGCTGATCGTGGTGTGCGCCATTGCCGCGCTCGCCGCCGCGATTTGGCGGGCCTCCCGTCAAAAGACTGATTTTTCGCCGCTTCTGTTACAGATCGGCGCTGTCGAAAAGGCGTTGGATCGGAATGAGCGCGCGTGGCGGGAGGAACTGGCGCGAGGACGCACGGAATCGTCCGAGGCGGCGCACCGGCTGCGTGAGGAGATGAGCGCCCGCATCGTCGAACTGAGCACCGCCAATGAGGGCCGCTTTGATTCGTTGCGCAAATCCGTGGAGGATCGCCTACGAAATATTCAGGAAGACAACACCAAGCAGCTCGAACGAATGCGCCAGACCGTGGATGAGAAACTTCAAGGCACGCTGGAACAGCGCCTCGGCGAATCCTTCCGCCTGGTGAGCGAGCAACTGGAGCAGGTGCACCGCGGCCTGGGTGAAATGCAGAAGCTCGCGGGCGGCGTTGACGACCTCAAGCGCGTTCTTGCCAACGTGAAAACTCGCGGCAATTGGGGTGAGATGCAGCTCGGCGCGCTTCTGGAGCAGATCCTTGCGCCGGAGCAGTACGAGCGCAACGTCGCCACCACCGGAACCGCCGAACGCGTCGACTTTGCCGTTCGCCTTCCCGGCGGCGACGCATTGGCGGGCGTAATGTGGCTGCCCATCGACGCCAAGTTCCCTCAGGACGATTATCAGCGGCTGGTGGAAGCCTCCGAACAGGGAAATCGTGCCGTGATGGAGGAAGCCGGGAAAGCGCTGGAGACCCGACTGCGCCTTGAAGGCAAGCGCATCCGCGACAAATATCTGGATCCGCCGCAAACAACCGACTTCGCGATTCTCTTTCTGCCTACCGAGGGGCTCTACGCCGAAGCCATTCGCCGCCCCGGCTTGGCCGATTCTCTGCAGCGCGACTGCAAGGTGGCCATCGCCGGCCCGACCACGCTCTGCGCTCTTCTGAACAGCTTGCAGATGGGCTTCCGTACACTGGCCATCCAGAAACAATCGGGCGAAGTGTGGCGCGTGCTCGGCCAGGTGAAGAAGCAGTTCCTCCTCTATGCCGATGTGCTCAGCACGGTTAAGAAGAGGCTTCAGCAGGCTGGCATGGCGGTGGAAGACGCCGAGAAGCGCACGGAGATCATCCAGAAGAAACTGCGCGATGTTGAGGTGATGCCCGCGCCATCGGGCGCCCAATTGTCACTGGACGCAGTCGAAGAAGAGATTGAAACTCGCGCTATTCTGTAGATATGTCGACGGGCATGCTCGTGTCGGTGGAAGAATACCTGAAGACGACATACCGGCCCGACCGCGATTATGTCGGCGGTGAGCTTATCGAGCGCACAGTGGGAGAACACGATCACGGCTGGTTGCAGACGCTTCTCGGGGTTTTGTTTTACGCACGTGAATCTGTCTGGCAGGTTCGCGCCATCGTTGAGCTCCGAGTACAAATTGCGCCCAACCGCTTTCGCATTCCCGATGTTTGCGTCATCCGCAAGGGCGATTTCGAACAGATCATCACTCGGCCGCCCGTACTGTGCATCGAAGTTCTGTCGAAAGACGACACCGTCCGTGCGCTCGAGGAGCGCATTCACGACTACCTGCAGTTCGGCGTACCCACGGTGTGGCTGATCGATCCGAAGACGCGTCTCGCGTTCATCTATACGCCGGATGGCAGCAGGCAGGACGTTACCGGAGGCGTGTTGCGCGCCGCGAACTCCGGCTATCCCGATATCGAAATCGCCTTATCCGCGCTCTTCGAATAGCTCAGCTAACTACGCGCTTCAGGAACGTCCGCGTGCCTGCGAACCCGCACAGCGCGATGCCGACAACCAGTGCGACAATCACCCACCCAATGGCCATGGTCGGCAACTGGTGCCCGTTGATCGGGGGCACCATCGCGTAGCGCAAACCTTCCGAACAGTACGTGAGCGGGTTAATCATCGTGATGGCCTGGAACCAGCGAATGTGATTCAGCGCGGGCCACGGATAATACGTGCAGCCCGTAAAGATCAGCGGCGTGAAAATCAGCGTGAACATCAGGCTGATCTGTTCCGGCTTGATCACGGTCCCCATCAACAATCCGATCGCGGCGCCGGTGGCCGCGGTAAGCACGATCATTAACGCGAGCATGCCGATCCGGTCAGTCCGCACTCCGAAAGAATGCCCGAGAATGATGGCACCCACCGGGAAAATAGTCAGGCCCGCGATAGTGCCGCGCACGCTTGCGATCAGCAGTTTCTCCATCGCCACCAGCCATGCCGGAAGCGGCGCCAGCAGGCGGTCATCAATTTCGCGCGCGAAGCCGAGATCCAGCACCAGCGGCAACGTGACGCCCTGCAACGACGCGAGCATGGAAGACAACGCGACGATGCCCGGCAGAAGCAGCGCGGTGAACCCCTGCGCGGCGAGCCCGATGCTCGGCAGCACCTTGCCGAAGATGAACAGGAAAAAGACCGGCTGCATCAGCGCCTGCACCAGGAACTGGATGAACTCGCGGCCGGTGACAACCAGATCGCGATGCAGCATGGCCACAAACGCGTCCAGCGCCAGACGTGCGCGGCTGGTTTCGTATCGCGTGTTGTTCATCGCAGATGCTTCCCCGTCAGGTAGATGAACACTTCTTCGAGCGATGCCTGGCGAACGCGTATATCGCGCACACGCGCGCCCGATTCCAGAATCATCTGCGCCGCTTCTCCCACCAGCGCCCCTGCCTCCGCCGCGTAGACATGAAACGATGTCACGCCCTCTTCAGCTTCCGATTCCTTGCCGGGCACTTCTTCCACCTTAGTGACACCTGGCAGCGTGCCGAAGCGTTCCGTCAGACGAGCGGGCTCGCCGGTTTCCACGCGCAGCTCAAGCGAGTTGCCGCCGGGAATCAGTTTTTTCAGCTCGGCCGGCGTGTCGTTCACCAGAATCTTTCCCAGGTCCATGATGGCGATGCGCTGGCAAAGATGATCGGCCTCATCCATGTCGTGCGTGGTAAGCAGAATAGTCAATCCCTGTTCATTCAGCGCGCGGATGCGCTCCCACAGGAACAAACGCGATTGCGGATCCAGATTATTTGTTGGCTCGTCGAGGAACAAGACGTCGGGCTGATGCATCAGTGCGCGGGCAATCATCAGCCGCTGCGACATGCCACCCGAATAGCGATCGGCTTTTTCGTTGCGCCGGTCATACAGACCCAGTTCCTTAAGCAACTGATCCGCTTGCGCTTCGCGCTCGCGCCGGGCGACTCCGTGGTAGGCGGCGTGAAATGTCAGGATTTCGCGCACCAGCAGGCTTCGATCCAGATTGCTTCGTTGCGGGACCACAGCAATGCGCTGCTTTACGCGCGTCTGGTCGTGAATCACATCGAAGCCCATGATGGACGCTTCGCCGCCAGTGGGTACCACCGCGGTGGTCAGCACGCCGATGGTAGTAGTCTTGCCTGCGCCGTTCGGGCCGAGAAGCCCGAAGATTTCCCCACGCCCCACTTCGAACGACACGCTGTCCACGGCGTTCGATTTCGACTGCGGGTATCGCTTCGTCAGATTGCGAACATCAATGGCCGGCGATGGATTCATATCGGCCATGGGGGATGACTTCGTCGGCATCGAGGAAACGCTCAACTTCAATGGCGGCCATGCAGCCAGCTCCGGCTGCGGTGACTGCCTGACGGTAGCTGCGGTCCTGAACGTCGCCCGCATGAAAGACGCCTTCTATATTCGTTCGCGCGCCGCCATGGGACACGATATAGCCGTCGGGGTCCAGATCAATCTGCCCCACGAATGGTTTTGTGTTGGGAATGTGCCCAATGGCGACGAAGATCCCGTCCACATCACGCACCCACGTAGCGCCGGTTTCCACGTTACGCAGTACTACGCCGGTAACGTGACCCTTCGTGACATCCAGGACATCCTCGATCACCGTGTTCGCGAGGAACACGATCTTCGGATTCGCGCGAGCCCGGTCCAGCATGATCTTCGATGCACGGAAGGTTGCCCGCCGATGCACGATGGTCACCTCGTCGGCGAAGCGCGTCAGGAAGTTTGCCTCTTCCATCGCCGAATCGCCGCCGCCCATCACTATCACCTTCTTGCCGCGATAAAAGAAGCCATCGCATGTAGCGCAGGAACTCACGCCATGTCCGATGAGCTTCTGTTCGCTTGGCAGGTTCAGCCATCGCGCCGAGGCGCCCGACGCGATAATCACGGTGCGGGAAATCTGCCACTCGCCATCCACGTTCAGGCGGAAGGGGCGCTTCAAGAGGTCGGCCTCGATGACTGTGCCGTGCAAGTATTCGGCGCCGAAATGTTCGGCCTGCCGGCGGATGTTCTCCACCAGCACCGGACCGTCAATGCCTTCGGGAAAACCTGGGAAGTTCTCGACCAGAGTGGTGAGCGATAGTTGGCCGCCTGGCTCGTGCCCGGCGACAACCAATGGCTTCAGATTCGCGCGCGCCGCATAGACCGCTGCGGTATTTCCGGCGCAACCCGAGCCAACGATGATTACGTTTCGCATGAAGGATGTTGGATTTCGGACGAACCCAATTCTACATGCTAACATTGCGCCGCCGAACGGTCCCCCCGAACCCACCGCCCGGCGGCCCAACGCCCTCCGAAAAGCCTCAACTCCTCAGTCGCGATTCCTTCGCCGTCTGTTCAACAGAGCCAACCCCAGCAGGCCCATGCCGATCATCGCCATGGTTCCGGTTTCCGGAACGGTGCTGGCGTATAATACGCCGTTGCCACACGTCGACGACGCCACCTCAAACAAGAACCCGCCGCTGGTGAACAACGCCGTCCCACCCGTAATGCCGTTCACCGCGATATCGTACTCCGGAACCGTCGTTCCATCGCCTGCGCTCGTAATTACAACGGTCCCCGTGCCCAGCAGCACCGCGCCCGCCGGCGAGGCCCACACCGGCAGATC
>JBEKFB010000272.1:0-6375 GCA_050013535.1 Bryobacteraceae bacterium
AAGCGCAGATAGTAAGGCGATTTCAACCGCTCGATGGAGATGGGCTCATACTCACCCAGGCGCTCATGCGCGAAAGGCGAGACGCGCGCCGGGCTTCCCGAACGAATCTCGCGCGCCACGCGCATCAGGTCCGAGACCACGGCGACTCCGGTTGGTTGTGCTCCCGCCCCACGCCCATAGTAAAACGTGTCCTGACCATATTGACCGCGCACCCAGACGGCGTTGTAGGGGCCGCGCACGCTCGCGAGGATGGTGCTGTTGGCAATCAGCGACGGCCGAACCGAGAGAATCAACCCCGATGGCGTCTGCCGCGCCGCGGCGATCAGCCGTACCGTGTAATGCATCTGGTGCGCATACTGGAAATCCACCGGCATCACACGGCGAATGCCTTCGGTGTAGATGTCGGAAGGCGTGATGCGCTCTCCGAACGCCAGCGCCGCGAGAATGGCCAGTTTTGAGCGCGCGTCGAAACCATCCACGTCCATGGTTGGGTCGGCTTCGGCGTAACCGAGCCGCTGCGCTTCCGCGAGCACCATGTCGAATGGCGTGTTGTGCTTCTCAATCTCGGTGAGGATGTAGTTGCAGGTGCCGTTGAGAATGCCGAACAGCGCGGTGACGCGATCGCCGGCGATGCCCTCGCGCAGGACCGCGAGAATCGGGATCCCTCCGGCCACGCTGGCTTCAATTCCAAGATTGACGCCCCGCCCGATGGCGCTGTCCCAGATCTCGCTGCCGTGCAGGGCCATGAGCTCTTTATTCGCGGTCACCACAGACTTGCCGTTGCGAATCGCCGCGTCCACAACTTCTCGCGCTACGTGCGATCCGCCAATCAGCTCCGCGACGACATCTACCTCGGGATTGGCGACCACCTCTCGCCAGTCGGCGGTCTTCTGAACGGGTCCCAGCACGGCGGGGATTGATTTCGATTCCACCGTGCGGCTGCATACCGCTTTCACGCACAGGGAGAATCCGAGCTTCGTGGCAATTTGCCCGGAGTTCTCGGCAAGGATCGTGAGCGTGCCCAGGCCAACCGTGCCCAGGCCCACGATGCCAACGTTAACTTGTTGCATTCAAATTTATTATGTAGGACGGTGCGGCGCCGGTAAAGCCGCGCTGTCACTCGCTCATTTCGGACAGGAGCCAGGCCTGGGCAACTTTCCAGTCGCGCATCACCGTTTCGGGAGAAACGCCAACCACCTCGGCAGTCTCCTTCACGCTGAGGCCGGCGAAGAAGCGTAACTCAACGATGCGTGCTTTCCTGGGATCGAATCCGGCGAGCGCCGTGAGAGCGTCGTCAAGCCTGATCAGCTCACGTGAACGCGCCGATAAATCGAGCGCTTCGTCCAGACCGACTGCCTGAGGGTTCCCGCCCCGTTTGGCGGCCGATCGCCGGCGGGCGCGATCCAGAAGGATCCGCCGCATGAGCGTAGCGGACACGGCAAAGAAATGTGCGCGGTGCTGCCAGTCCAGTTGGTTCACGTCCGCCAGACGCATGTACACTTCATGCACCAGGTCGGTTGCCTGTAATGTGTGGCCGGAACGCTCGTTCCGCATGTAGTGCCCGGCCAGGCGGCGCAGTTCGCGGTAGACTCGCGGAGTCAGCTCCTCGAGTGCCCGCTCGTCACCTCCGGCCCAGGCGCGAAGTAGCTGCGTGGTTTCTGAAATGCGCGGGTCCGCCACAGGCTGCTTTGTCGAGTATAGGCCATCGTGGAAACTCCTGGGAATTCTTCGGCGGCTCTGCCAGTTTCTTCCGGGCAATTGCGCCTTCTGAAGTGAAAGCCGTCCCGAGCTGCGAGCATCCGCGCGGAGGTTGGGGTGCGGCATAATGCGGAGATGCCGTTCTGCCCACCACGATGAGTCTCACCCCGGAAACGTGGAAGCAAATAGAGGACTTGTACCAGGCCGCGGTGGATTCCGCGCCGGAGGAGCGAGTTGCGCTTCTCGCGGGCGCAAGCGCGGAAGTGCGCAAGGTCGTTGGCAGAATGCTGGCGCAGGAAGAGAAAGGCCATATCCTCGAAAGGCCGGCCTGGGAGATCGAAAACGGCGCGCCACCCCTGCCACCTTCAATTCCACCGCCGCCGCCCTCCATTCCAATCGGCTCGAAACTGGGCCACTACCGGATCGAGGCCGCTGTCGGCAGCGGCGGCATGGGCGAGGTCTACCGCGCTTCCGATACGCGGCTTGACCGCAAGGTGGCGATCAAAGCGCTCCGCGCCGGCCGCCAGTCGAAAGAGAATGCGTGGCAATTACTGGGGGAAGCCCGCGCCGCCTCCGCGCTGAACCATCCCAACATCATCACCATTCACGATGTCGATGTCGCCGCCGGACGCCCCTACATCGTAATGGAGTGGATCGAAGGCCAAACGCTTCGCCAGAAGATGGCCAACGGCTCCCTATCCCTCGCGGAGCTCCTCCACATCGCGTCTCAAATTGTGGAGGCGCTGGTGGCGGCTCACGAGCGCGGAATTCTTCATCGCGACCTGAAACCCGAAAACGTTATGGTGACCGCCGACGGCCGGGTGAAGGTGCTCGACTTCGGCATTGCCACGCGTCTTGCGGCGCCGGAGACTCCAGCCGGGACACTGAACCCGCCACCTGGCTTCGTTCTGGGCACGCCCGGATACATGTCTCCGGAACAGACTCGCGGGGAGAAACTGGACTTCCGGTCCGATCAATTCTCCTTCGGTGCCGTGCTCTATGAGATGACGGCGGGGCGGCAGGCGTTTGCCGCAGATTCCATTCCCGAATTGCAGGCGGCGATTCTCTTCAAAGACCCGGAGCCACTGACCAGCCTGAATGCGCAAGCTCCGGCGCCTCTGCAGTGGGTTGTGGAACGCTGCCTGGCGAAATCGTCGAAGCAACGTTTTGAATCCACCGGGGAATTGCGGCGCGAGCTTGCAGCGATCTTCACTCGCCTCGACCAGACGCCGGCTGCTGCCGCACCGGTCCACAGCATCCCCGTGCCGCGGACCTCGCTGCTGGGACGCGAAAAGGAGCTTGCTCACCTGCGCGAGCTTACCGTTAGCCCAGACCTTCACCTGCTTACGCTCACGGGGCCGGGAGGAATTGGCAAAACCCGGCTGGCCATTGAACTGGGCCGCCAGCTCGCGGACCACTTCACCGGTGGGACGTGTTTCGTACCGCTTGAAAAAGTGAGCCGGGCCGCGCTGGTGCCGTCCGAAGTGGCGTTCGCCCTGGGGGTCACGCAGTTACCGGGACAAACCGTGGAAGCGGCCTTCGTGCGTCACATAACTCAGAATGTTGCCGGACCGGTGCTGCTGGTTCTCGACAACTTTGAGCACGTTCTGGACGCCGCCCCCTTCGTAGCGGCACTGGCCTCGTACCAGCTAAAGATCGTAGTCACCAGCCGGGCTGCTGTGCGCATCTACGGAGAATATGAATTCGCGGTGCCGTCGCTGCGGATCGGCGCTGCCGCAAACGACGGTGGTCCGGCAGGATCTCCCGCAGCCAAACTGTTCCTCGATCGCGCGCCTGGCTTGCGCGGCACAGTGCCTGACGAATCGCAACTACAGATCGTCTCCGAGATCTGCGCCCGGCTGGACGGCCTTCCACTGGCCATCGAACTGGCTGCCGCGCGCACCAAGATGCTGTCGCTCCGGACCCTCCTCGAACGCCTTAGCGATCCGTTAGGCGTATTGATCGGCGGTCCCCGGGATTTGCCGCAGCGGCAGCACACGCTGCGGGCCACGCTGGATTGGAGCTACAACCTTCTGGACGCCCGGCATCAGAAGCTGTTCCGGCGCATGGCCGTGTTTGTGGGAGGCGCCACCATCGAGGCGATCGAGGCCGTGTGCGACACGCGCCAGGACCTGCACATCGACATCTGGGCGGCCACCGAACTGCTGGTTGACAGCAGCCTGATTCGCCGCGTGAACGCGGAGGATGCGGAACCCCGCTTTGCCATGCTCGATACGATGCACGAATACGCACGGGAGCGTCTGGCCGAAACCGGTGAAGAACTCTACACTCGCAAAGCGCACGCCGCTTACTTCCTGGTGCTGGCGGAGGAACAAGCGCCGGCCATGCGCCGCGAGCGTTCCGGAAGACACCAGTTCGATGCGGAAATGGGAAACTTCAGGGCCGCTCTCGACTGGCTTGTCTCGGCTTCCGAGGTGGAATGGGGGCTGCGTCTCGCGATGGCTCTCGCAATGTATTTGCTCTCCGTGCGCCTTCTGCACGAAGGGCGGAGCTATCTCTCCCGTATGCTCGCGCTCCCGGGCGTGGATCGTTTTCCGCATTTGCGGAATTGGGGTCAGTATTGGGAAGCCAGCTTCCTTCATGAACTCGGTGAGGCGGGCATTGACGCTTATCGCGATGTTTGGGATCGTTTCAAAGCGGCGGACGATCGGACGGGAATGATGACAATGGCCAGCCGTATCGGCGTGAGCAGTAAGTTCATCGGCGATATGGAACAGGCGCGCCAATGGTGCGAAATCGCCGTTGAAATGGCTCGGGAGGGTTTTTCTCCGTCGGTCCTGGCGGGTGCCCTGGGCAATCTTGCGGACGTCGCCGGCGCGGCGCGGGAGTTCACATACGCGGAAGGCCTGTATCAGGAGGCGAGGCGGCTGTTTGAGGAGTCGGGTGACCGCGAAAATGCCATCTGGACGATCAGCCACCGGGCCGACTTGCACCGGGATCAGGGTCACAGCGACGAGGCGCGCACGCTCTACGGGAAGGCTCTGAACGAGTTTCGCGAGTTGGGATTTTCATCGGGGACAGCTTGCTGTCTCCACGATCTGGCGGCGCTCGATGTAAGCGAGTTAAATCTGACCAGGGCCGAGGCTCGGTACGGGGAGTGCCTTCGCCTTTACGGAACCGAGAACAAAGAGGACTTGCCACGGGTTTTGGAGTCGATGGCAGTGGTAGCTCGCCAAGCGGGGCGGCCCGCGCGTGCCCTGACGCTGGCCGGAGCCGCCGCCAGATTCCGCGAGCGCTTTCACGCCCTTTCTACAGACGCCTGCCAACGCTCCCGTGTCCAGGAAACGATCGATGCTGCCCGGAGCGGGGCAGGTCCCGAAGCGTCCGCGCACTGGATGAGGGGCTGGAATATGAGCCCGACTGAAGTTCTGGAATGGGCAACTCAGCAGGGGGACTAATGGACAATTTTGCGCGGGCCATCCGCGGCCGGGTAATTCAGCCGGGCCAGCCGGAGTACGAAGGGGCCCGCCGTGTATATAACGCCGCCATCGATTGCCGGCCAGCCGTGATCGTCCAATGCGCCGACGCCGCCGACGTCATTCACTGCGTGAACTATGCTCGGGAGCAGAGGCTTGCGCCGGCCATTCGCGGCGGCGGCCACAGCGCGCCCGGCTTCGGCACCTGCGACGGCGGCATCGTAATCGATTTGTCCCGATTGCGCGGGATCCGCGTCGATCCGGATCGGCGCACCGCTCAGGTGGAGGGCGGGTGCACATGGGGAGATGTGGATAACGCCACCCATGCATTCGGGCTGGGCACGCCCGGCGGTGTCATCTCGACAACCGGAGTGGGCGGGCTCACCACCGGCGGCGGCTTCGGATACCTTTCGCGCCATTATGGTCTGGCGTGTGACAACCTGCTTTCAGCAAACGTCGTGACCGCCGACGGCCAGCATCGCACGACAGACGCCACCCGTGAGGCCGATCTGTTCTGGGCCATTCGCGGCGGCGGCGGCAATTTCGGGATTGTCACATCGTTTGAATTCCGCCTCCATCCGGTCGATGACGTTTATGCCGGCCCTGTTCTTTACCCGCTGGAACAAGCCGCCGAGGTGCTGCGGTTTTTCCGCGACTTCATGCGAACCGCCCCGCGAGAGCTGAGCGCCTTCTTCGCATTCATGATGGTTCCTCCGCCGCCGAGGTGCTGCGGTTTTTCCGCGACTTCATGCGAACCGCCCCGCGAGAGCTGAGCGCCTTCTTCGCATTCATGATGGTTCCTCCCGGGCCTCCGTTTCCCGAGACGCTGTGGGGGAAAACAGTTTGTGCCATTATGTGCGCCTGCACCGGCGAGACGTCCGCGGCCGAAGCCATCGTCAAACCGCTGCGCGAGTTCGGTCCGCCCCTGCTGGCGCTGGCCCACCCAATGCCCTATCCCTTTCTGCAGTCGTTATTCGACGGGCTGCTGCCGCATGGATTGCATCATTACTGGAAGTCGGATTTCGTGTCCGATCTGACGGAGGAGGCGATTGCGGAACACGTGAAGTTTGGTCCGCGGATTCCCACGATCAACTCCGCCGTCCACATCTATCCAATGGATGGAGCCATTCATGATGTGGGCAAGAATGATACGGCATTCGCATATCGGGACGTGAGGTTCGTGCACATTATCGCGGCCACGTCCCCTGACCCCGCACCCATGCCAGTGTGGCGCGAATGG
>JBEKFB010000273.1:0-5842 GCA_050013535.1 Bryobacteraceae bacterium
CCTCGGGGGACACCCAAAACCGGCCATCTGTGGACACCTGAAAACCGGCCAACGAGATAGCTGAATCGGGACATTGAAGTGGCGGGGAGACTACTCTCCGTCACGTGAGCAATGTCTTGAGCGAAGAAAAGAAACAGCAGGTCATGGCGCTGGGGCGGCTGGGGTGGTCGCTGCGGCGCATTGAAAGAGAAGCACACATTCGTCGGGAGACGGTTGGAGCGTATCTCCGGGCCGCTGGAATCGCAGTGCGTGCGCCGGGCGGGTGGGGACGCAATCCGTCAAAACCGGCCATGGAGGTGTCCACCGACTCGGAGGCCGAAAAACCGCCTCGGCAACCAGGCCGCAGTCCCTCGGCGAGCGCTTGCGAACCCTACCGGGAGATCATCGAGGCCGCACTGGCGAAGGGCCGCAACGCGATGGCCATCTGGCAGGACTTGGTGGATGGCCACGGTTTCGCGGGGCGCTATGCCAGCGTCAAGCGCTTCGTGCGAAAACTGCGCGGATCCTCTGCGCCCGAGGCCCGCGTGGTGATCGAAACCGCACCAGGCGAAGAGGCTCAGGTCGACTACGGCACCGGCCCCATGGTGCGCGATCCGGCGACCGGCAGGTATCGGCGCACGCGGCTGTTTGTGATGACCCTGGGTCATAGCAGGAAAGCTGTCCGGCTGCTGGTGTTCCGGTCCAGCACGCAGATCTGGGCGGAACTGCACGAGACAGCGTTTCACCGGCTGGGCGGGGTGACTCGCGTGGTGGTGCTGGATAACCTACGCGAAGGCGTGCTCACGCCGGACATCTACGATCCCAAGATCAACCCGCTCTATGCGGATGTGTTGAAGCATTACGGCGTGGTCCCGCTGCCATGCCGAGTGCAAGATCCGGATCGAAAAGGCAAGGTGGAATCCGGCGTCGGCCATACGCAGAAAACCCCGCTGAAGGGTCAGCGCTTCGAGAGCCTGGAGGAAGCGCAGACGTATCTGGATCGCTGGGAGGAGCGCTGGGCCGATACGCGTATTCACGGCACTACCAAGCGGCAAGTCGCGGCCATGTTCGCCGAAGAGAAACCGGCGCTGCTACCTCTGCCAGTGGAGCCATTCCGCTATTACCGTCATGGCGAGCGCTCGGTTCATCTGGACGGATGCGTCGAAGTCGAGGCCGCCTACTACGGCGCACCTCCGGGATGGATCGGACGCCGCGTGCAAGTGCAATGGAACACTTCGCATGTGCGGCTGATCGATCCCCGCACTGGGCAACTGCTGCGCGAGCACTTGCGGCAACAGCGCGGCCGCCATCGCATCCGGGAGGAAGACCGTCCCACGCGAACTCCGCTCTCGACTCAACAACTGCTCAACCGCGCTGCAAAAGCCGGGGCGCACATCGGCGCGCTGTGCCAGGCCATGCATCGCACCTTGGGTGAGGAAGCGGTACGCCGCATTCTGGGCGTACTGAACCTGGTTAAGAAGTATGGTGTCGCATCTACCGATGAGGCTTGCGCCTTGGGGCTGGAGACCGGCGCAAGCCACTACCACTTCGTCCGCCGCTACCTGGAACGCAACCCACAACTGCCGCTGAGTCTGCGTCAGGTCGACCCGCTCATCCGCCAGCTCACGCTGTACCGCGACCTCATCGAGAGTCGCACCCAAAACTCAAAACAGGAGAACCCATCATGAATGTCATTGAACTCGATCGCGCGCTGCGCCAACTCCGGCTGAGCGGAATGGCCGCGGTGCTCGAAACCCGCTTGCGCCAGGCGCAAGCCGAATCCATGGCTCCCATCGACTTGATCGCCTGTCTGGTCTCAGACGAACTCACTCTACGCGCCGACCGTTTACTTCAACGCCGCCGCAAACAGGCCGCCTTTCGCGATGGCGACCGGACTCTCGATAACTTCGACTTCACATTCAACCCGAAAATGAATCGCAGCCTGGTGTTCGATCTGGCCACCGGCGCGTTTATCAACAAACGCGAAGACGCCCTGTTTCTCGGTCCCGGCGGAACCGGCAAAAGCCATCTCGCACAGGCCATAGGCCAGTGCGCCATCCAGCAAGGCTACAAAGTGCTGTATCGCGAAACGCACATCCTGCTCGATGAACTGGCCGACGCGGTCACTGACGGCAGGCGCAAAGAGTATATGGAATCGGTCGCCACTGTGCCGCTGCTCATCATCGACGACTTCGGCATGCGCAAACTTCCGCACACCGCCGCAGAGGATCTGCTGGAAATCATCATGCGCCGATACGAGCGCTTCAGCACATTACTGACTTCCAATCGGCCGGTCGAGGATTGGGGCAAGTTGCTCGGCGATGTCGCTGCAGTGAGTGCCATGCTCGATCGCCTGCTGCACCACGGTCACGTGCTCAAGTGCGGTCCGCGGAGTTGGCGCACCAAAGCAGCGGCACCAGCTGGTCAATGATTATTGCCCGACCGCATACTTCAACGTGCGAAAACCAGTCGGGTAAAGACGTAACGGGGCAGCTCCGATAATCCGGTTGTCCACGCGAAAAGCTAGAGCCCTGTCAGTTGCTACTTGCCGACCTTCGGCCGTGAATAGACCGCCTTGGCCCACTGCGGTTCCGGGAAACGTGCCGCCAATGTAATGTCGCTCGTATCGTTCCCAGCTGGTAGACGATAATTATCGGCGTATACCCAAGTGCCGCGCGCAAACTTCGTCGGTCTGCGACTTTCGTCTAGCGCGGCAGCGGTTAGCCAGTAATCTACTCCTTGAAGGAGCTTCAACTCAAAAACACCTCCCTTCAAATCGTAGTTCGATACATAGATGCCCTCGTTTGCCCAGGCATCAATGGCTCCTCTCGATGGAACTGTCCCATCCGGCCACTGAAGATGCACTCGAACCAGACGGAACTCACGCGGAGGCAACAGGGTCAGAATGAGTCCGGTCCTCTTTTCATTGGGAAGGAGTTCGATTACTTGGGCATCCGAGCGCATAGCCACGCCTGGGTAATAGGTCGGCGGCGTCTGGTCCGGATAACGTGAGCTCTCCTTGATGTTGATGCCCAGCAGAAAACGGCCACTTGGGAGGTTGGCAACAGAGAACTCTCCGTTCTGCCCGGTCTCAATCATTCCTCCCATCTGCGTAACCGACCGGTAGCCGGGGTCGGCATCGATCAGATCCAGGCTCACCTTCTTCGCGGGTGTCCCATCGGCTCGACGGACAGTTCCAGACACGCCGGCGTCGGTGAACATCCCGACATGGGCAATTCCACACCCGTTCTGCGGTACCTCTACGGTGTAAGCCTGTGTGAGGTGATAGCCCGCAGATTCAGCCGTCAGAACATACGCTCCAGGGGGAACATTATCCGCTCGAAACCGCCCGTCTTCATCGGCAGTTAGATCAAACCGTCGAGTTGCGCTCTGAAGCCTAATCCTCGCGCCAGCCAAGCCCCTAAACGGTCCGTCCAGCCCTGCCTCGATTGAATACTGGCTCCCTTTGTAGTGGCGCAGCACAGATCCGGCGACATACGGCTTGAAATCACCTCGAAGTTTTTCCCTCAGATATTGGATCTCCGACGCGGCTTCTTCCACAGGCCGCGTGTTTCCACATGACGCCAAGCGGATCTGATTGCCCGCTCGTTCCGCGTGCACGAAAAAGGGTCGACCGATCTCAGGTGCGCCGCCACCAAGCGATAGCCAAGCAACAACTTCTTTTTCATCTGGACGCAATCCAGTGAAAGGCTCCTTCACTGAGAATCGATACCACATGTTCAAGAAAGCGACATCGCTACCACCTGGAGGATGTGGATCGTAGTTAGTGGCGACCGCGACGCCCACAAATGTGATGTCAATCTTCGCCGGAAACTGGCAGAGCGGCGTCTCCGGCGGAGGCGAGCAGGAGTACACGACAGCACGAACCAGACCCGAGAACACTAGGAGACCCGCCAGTACTCGTCCAGTCATGATGCTCGAATGATAACCGTTTTGCCGAGGGCTGAAAAAGGCTCTGGCAGGTCCGCCCAGCACGCGAAAACGATTGAGTGCATTATCGAGGCGTACTGACTGCGGTAGTATTATTTCAACTTGGGGACGCTGTCCCCAAACCCCTGGGATTTATCGCTTTCGCGCCAGAATGCTTGCTGGCAGGGCGGCCTGCGCCGCCCTATCATTCCGGCCGCTGAGTCGGCGCTCCGGTCGCATCCCTGCGTCGCCGTATCTTCCGCCCAGGTGAGGTCCAGTATAAACCCGCCAGGTTGCAACTTCCCGAAAAAATGTTGCCCGATCACCCCCTTGCAAGGTATAAATACTCTTGTCCTGGTTCCGCTCCGTTGGCCGGTTTTGAAGTGTCCATCTATGGCCGGTTTTCAGATGTCCACCGAGGCCAACGCCCCGAATCACGCACCCATGCGAGGAGCGGAGAGCCTAATCGAGGTTACCTTCGTGAAGAGCCGTATGCGGGAAAGCCGCACGTACGGATCTGTGAGGGCGAAAGCCGAATGGCTGAGCTACTCGACCACCCTCCGCTCCGGTCCACGAGAGACAATGAACCTTATCATGCTCGCTGAAGGCGTTGGGAATGATGATCTTCGTACGGCGGAAATGCTCGATGTTGCACTGAACTGCTTTGCGGACGGGAGGGACCATCGATGAAGACCACCATCGCGTTTGTCTTATTAATCTCACCTGTTGTTTTACGTCGGGCAGATGCGGCTACCTGCAACATCACGACCACTGGTGCAATTCAGGCCAGCGGTTCCGTGAGCGGCTCCCCGAACTTGGGCGATGTGTATCAAATTCAGGGAACCATCATCGCACACTATGTAAATGACGACGCGGTGAGCCCCTCGACTGTCGTTGTGACTTCGCCATCCGGCGGCCACACGGTGACCTCGGGGCTGTTCTTGTTGAACCAGCATACAAATCGCCTGAACACTTATGCGGCCAACATTGCGGCAGGCTATGTGTCAAGCGGAACATGGATGGCCGGGACGTGGACGTGGAGCCTGAATTTTCGAGACCTTCTCGGCCATACCTGCACGGGGACGGGCTCATTTACGGTATCTTCAACCTGGAATGCCGGGAATGGGTTTCTCAGAACTTACTCAGGTACTCCAAATCTATATACCGATGGAAATGGCTCGGCGTTCTGGGGCACTGGCATACAAGGCTACTTGCCTTATCACAACAGTAATGGTCAGAAGTATGGCTACGCCGCGATTCCCGGCAATGCGATGGTGAATGTCAACGGGACAGACGTATCCTGGGTATGGGGAACGCAGTTCACGACCCAAACCATGCCCACTGGTGTTTACAACCAAATCTACATCTGTCCCACCTTGGGGGCCTGTACCTACTACGGTGGTGTTACGATCAACAGCGCTACGGATATGACCTTGCCGAGCAGTGGAGGAACTTATTCAAATGTTCAGGCGTACCTCGGGCTTGTCCGTGATTTGGGAGCGGGAAGAGCCCACTCCAATGGGTATCAGACCAGCCTTGCCGGCGCCGCGCAGTTTTATAAAGCCTGGGGTAACAACATCGACCGGCTTTCTGCGGCAAACGCGGGCAGCGCGCCTGATATAGCCGTGCCGGGAGGTTTTGGCTGGCTTTCCACCGGCTATAACAATTACAACTGGACCACGACCGGGAATAGTGAGGCAGCGTGGGGCCTGCCTGCTTACGACCTTTGGTTTGCGGCGGCGCACGCCGCAGGTATTCACATCGAGTTAAACGCCTTGAGCGATTTCGATACATCTCCATGTTTGGCGTTCACCTGTACGGGAAACCAAATTCTGAACCTGCAACATTTCTGGGCAATGGTCGCAGCCCGGTACGGCGCGTTCACGGATGTATGGGAGTTGATGAACGAGGGAAACAGCATTCCGCAGACATA
>JBEKFB010000274.1:0-5815 GCA_050013535.1 Bryobacteraceae bacterium
GCATACCCGACGGTATCGGCGAGGCCGGGTGAAGTCGCCTCCCACCTTCGCGCCCTTTGTTCGGCCGCCGATCATCGTTGGTGGGAAGACTCGGTCTCGCTGCTGGATGAGGAACTCTTCCGAGTCGGCATGATCACGGGGCATCAGAAGATCACCGACGTCTACCTGCTCGGACTGGCCGTCCGGCACGATGGAAGGCTGGCCACATTCGATCGATCCATACCAGTAAAGGCCGTCGCCGGAGCCGGCTCGGGCCACTTGGAGCTGATCGGCCCAGTCTCCTGAGCGAGACACCCGAGAAGAACGGATCGCTATCCCTCGATCTCGATCGGCGCCCTCAGATGCTGCCAGAAGTCCTCGATCAGCAACATCGTGCCCCCGGCGTTCCCGAAATGCGGCAGACTCCCTCCGCCGGGCACGCTTTCGATTCGCCAGTTCTGCCGCTGAATCACGAAATCGGCCAGCGCGTGGCCTTCATCCGCAAGCATCAACACAGGCATGCTCAATGCTGCGTAGAATTCGCGGACGCCGCGAGTGTTCAGGTGTCCAGTCAGGTGATGCAGTGGGGCGAATCGCGCGCCGGGCCGATGCGACGTACGGTATGCATAGTCAACCAGCGATTCATCCGGCGGGCCTTCGAGCCCCTTCCGCAGCGAGTGCCGAATATTGGCGCGGGTGGTCAGCAGATCGTACAATGCCTGGCTCCAGACCGGCAGCGAACTCAAGCGCAGCATCTGCTCGGATGCACCCGCTTCGCCGAAATCCGCCAGACCGGTGGGTGAGATTAGCGTGAGCGAATGGAATAACTCGGGACGCACCGAAGCAGCTATGGCCGCAAACTCGCAAGAGAGCCCAACCGCGATCAGGTCCACGGGCTGCGCCGATCCCGGCAGATACGACTCAATCCATTCGATCAGCGTGTCCGCGTACAGCTCGGGATAATAGACGCGATCGGTCCGCTCGGAAAAACCAAAGCCTGGCAGATCGATGGCGCAGACGGGACGCTCGTCCCGAAACCTCTCGAACAGCGGCCTCACCTCATGAGCCGACGCATACGGACTGACGCCGTGCACCAGCACCACCGGCCGCCCCTCTCCGGCTTCGTCGCCGTACCAGCTCACCAGACCTCCGCTCGAACTGGGAAAGCTGTGCCGCCGGGCGTCAATCGCACCTGGCAGCGGCATGTTGTGATTGACGAACAACGCGCTGTACGCGAGCCACGCGCCGCCGAGTCCCACCCCGCCGGCCACCACGGCCCCAGCGCCCTTCATGACCGCCGACATCACGTCGGGCACGATCTTCCTGTCCTCCGAATCCCCCATACCTTTATGGTGACGCAGAATCGGCGGGACAGTTCCAACATCAGAGGCCAGAGATGTTGCGGAACGCCGCAAGACGCATGTTGCAAATCTTCGCAGAGGATCACCACAAACGCCCCGATGCTGATAACATGGAAGCGAAGTTCCTACTCAATTCAGGGTGCCGCCCGATGCGCCCGCAAGAGCCGCCGGCGGCATGTCGGCATGACAGTCAGCTCTTATATCCAATCTTCCATACCCGCTGACCGAGAGGCGCAAAATGGTTATTACTTCGGAACAGCTTCATCTTAAGTACGGTCTATCGTTTGAAGATCTGTACGATCGCGAGGGCCTGGTCCGCCTTGACCGGGAATTCGTCGACTATCTCAAGGCCAGCGAAGTGGAGCTGTTCAACCGGCTCATGGCGGCCCGCGCCGGCGCGGAGCTCGCACCGAAAGAGGCGTCAGAGCTGATCATCGCAATAGCGCCTCATTTTGAGGACTTCATCGGGGATCTGTTTGGCATCGAGGAGGAGATTCGCGAGTTCCAGGAGAAGCACTCGGCGCTATCCGCCAAGTACATCGTGAAGCGCAAGTTCATCCACAAGAAAGCGCTCACGGGAATGACCGTGGAGAAGTGCTGCCAACTGGACGGCGCGGCCCTTGCAGCCGAACTGGAAGCGTTGTTCGGCGAGCCGGTCACGGACGACAGCTTCGCCCAGAACGTCTATGTCTGGATGCAGGCCGAAGCCGACCATGCACCCAGCATTTTCAAGTCCGCGCAGTACGCCGCGTGGGCCACGCTGGCGCCGGAGGGACGGGCAAAGCATCGCAGCACCACGCTCTTCAAAGCACCGTCGAAGATTGACCCCTACCATCTGGTGCCGGTGGAAACCATCATCGAAGACGGCGTTACGAAGATGCTGCTGGGTCCCGAGCACGCCCGCTATCGTGAGGCGTTCCATCTCACCGACAAGGGCATGGATCTGCTTGGCGCTCTCGACCACGCCAACTACTGCATCCATTGCCACAATCAGGCCAAGGATTCGTGCCGCACCGGCCTGAAAGAAAAGACCGGCGAATTCAAAAAGACCGTATTCGGAGTGACCCTGGCGGGCTGCCCACTGGATGAGAAGATCTCCGAGATGAACACGGTGAAGCTGCAGGGCAACAGCATTGGGGCGCTGGCGATTGTGGCCATCGATAATCCGCTCGCCGCGGGAACCGGCCACCGCATCTGCAATGACTGCATGAAGGCCTGCGTGTTCCAGAAGCAGGACCCCGTCGACATCCCTCAGGTGGAAACCCGTACGCTGAAGGATGTTCTCTCGCTGCCGTGGGGCTTCGAGATCTACAGCCTGCTCACGCGCTGGAATCCGCTGAACTTCGGTCGCCCGCTGCCGAAGCCGGAGTCGGGATACAAGGTGCTGGTGGTTGGGCTCGGCCCGGCGGGTTACTCGCTGGCGCACCATCTGATGAACGATGGGCATGCCGTAGTGGCGGTGGACGGATTGAAGCTGGAGCCGTTGCCGCAGGAACTGGGCGGCGTAACACCCACGGGCGAGCGCGTTCCCTTCAGGGCAATTCGCGATGTGAATGAGGTTTTCGAATCGCTCAACGATCGCGTAATGGCCGGCTTCGGGGGCGTGGCCGAATACGGCATCACCGTCCGCTGGGACAAAAACTTCCTGAAGGTCATCCGGATCATGCTGGAGCGGCGCACACAATTGCGCATGTTCGGCGGCGTGCGATTTGGCGGGACGCTGACCGTCGACAGCGCCTTCGGGCTTGGTTTCGATCACATCGCCCTGTGCGCGGGCGCAGGCAAGCCCACCGTCATCCCGATGAAGAACAATCTGGCGCGCGGAGTTCGCCAGGCGTCGGATTTCCTGATGGCGCTGCAGCTAACGGGCGCGGCCAAAGAGGCGTCGATTGCCAATCTGCAAATCCGCATGCCCATCGTGGTGATCGGCGGCGGGCTGACGGCCATTGACACGGCCACCGAATCGCTCGCGTACTACGTGGTGCAGGTGGAGAAGTTCCTGAAGCGCTACGAAACGCTGGCAGCCGAACGCGGCGAGAGTACGGTGCGTGCGCGCTGGAGCAAGGAAGAAACCGAGATTGGCGAGGAATTCCTCGCTCATGGAAGAGCTATTCGCGCCGAGCGGGAAACTGCCGCGCTGGAGAATCGTCATCCGAATCTGATCGCTCTGCTGAATTCCTGGGGCGGTTCCACCGTCGCCTATCGCCGCCGGCTAATCGACGCCCCCAGCTACACACTCAACCATGAAGAAGTCGCCAAGGCCATGGAAGAGGGAGTGAAGTTCGCCGAATGCCTGACACCAGAGGCTGTGGAAGTGGATGAATACGGCGCGGCGAAGGGGCTCACGGTGGGCAAGACGCGCTTCGATGCCGCAACCGAAAAGCTGGTACCCACCGGCGAACACGTCACTCTGCCCGCGCGCAGCATTATCGTGGCCGCGGGAACGCAGCCAAACACCGTGCTGGCGCGCGAGGATCCGGACAACGTCGTGGTCGATGGAAGGCATTTCCGCGCCGTGGATGAAGATGGAAATCCGGTGAGGCCGGAGCGCGTAGTAAAGCCCTCCAAGGTACAGGTGTTGATGAACATTCGCCCGGACGGCCGTGCCATGAGTTTCTTCGGCGACCTGCATCCCAGCTTCCTGGGCAACGTGGTGAAAGCCATGGCCAGTGCCAAAGTGGGATACCCGGTGGTCTCGCGCACGCTGGCGAAACGCGCGCCCAGCGGGGCCGCTCCCGCCGAACTGTTGGAAGGCCTCAATGGCGAGTTGCGTGCCGTAGTGCATGATGTGGTTCGCCTCACACCGAACATTGTTGAAGTGATCGTTCACGCGCCCATCGCCGCGCGCGCGTTTCA
The DNA here is from genome assembly GCA_050013535.1 of Bryobacteraceae bacterium. Lineage (GTDB taxonomy): Bacteria > Acidobacteriota > Terriglobia > Bryobacterales > Bryobacteraceae > CAWACP01. The sequence goes on from JBEKFB010000274.1 coordinate 4,197, forward strand.
TCCCGGCCAGTTCTACCGGCTGCAGAACTACGAATCGCTTGCGCCGCGCGCCAATGGAACGATTCTCGGCATGGAAGGCATCGCGCTCACTGGCGCTTCGGTGGACCGCGAAAAAGGGCTGCTTTCGGTGATCGTGCTCGAAATGGGAGGATCGTCGGATCTGTGCGCCATTTTGAAAAAGGGCGAACCGGTGATTCTGATGGGGCCCACCGGCGCTCCAACGGAGACTCCGTCGGATGAGACCGTCCTGCTTGCCGGTGGCGGTTTGGGCAACGCCGTGCTGTTCTCCATTGGGCAGACGCTGCGCGCCCATGGCTCGAAGGTGGTTTATTTTGCCGGCTACAAGAAAGTAGTGGACCGCTACAAGATCGACGAGATCAAGCGCGCCGCCGACGTGGTGGTGTGGTGCTGCGATGAAGCGCCCGGTTTCGTGCCGGACCGGCCGCAGGACCGGACGTTCGTCGGAAACATCGTCGATTGCATGGTGAACTATGCCAGCGGCCAGTTGGGCGCGCCGGAGATTTCGCTCGGCGATGTCGATCGCGTGATCGCCATCGGTTCGGACGGGATGATGGCCGCGGTCGCCCGGGCACGCCACGGCGTACTCGCCCCGTTCCTGAAGCCGTGCCATAAAGGCATCGGCAGCATCAACTCGCCCATGCAGTGCATGATGAAGGAGATTTGCGCGCAATGCCTGCAACTCCACAAAGATCCGAAGACAGGTGAAGAGACGGTGGTGTTCACCTGTTTCAATCAGGACCAGAGCCTGGACATGGTGGACTGGGCCACGCTTCGCTCGCGGCTGTCGCAGCAGGGCGTCTCGGAGAAGGTCACTGCATTGTGGATCGACCGCTGCCTTCGTGAGATCGGCGCAAGGCCTTCGCTCAATTAGCGGTCCTCCGGCCATCCATCTTCGAGACCCACGGTTCATTTCGGAACTTTCCTCACTCGGCTGGCGCAAGTGGCGCGATCCTGCAGAGCACCCTGAGAATTCAGGTGATTAAGACTGGCCTCTTCGCACTTTCGCAGCCCTTCGGCATTGGCGCGATTCGTGGCACGCTCCGTGCATTGGTCTCCGTGGATGGTTCAGATCGACACCAAGCGAACCGACAGCGTTTTCGAGAAGCTTCTTCCGGAAATGGACCCCGCCCGAGGTCTGTCGCAATGGAAGGAACTACACAAGGTCGATTTGGATGAGACGAGTCCGCCCGCTTCGGCGAGCGGCCGCCACATCACATCAAGGAGACCATTGTGGCTTTCAGCATAAACACCAACGTGGCGTCTCTTGAGGCGCAGCAGTACCTTAACATCAACAGCGCGTTCCAGAACCAGACCATTGAGGAAGTGACCTCCGGTCTGCGCATCGTGCAAAGCGGAAACGACGCTGCCGGCCTCGCCATCGCCAACGGTTTTCGCTCCGATGAAGCGGTATTGACGCAGGGCATTCAGAACGCCAACAACGGCCTCAGCCAGTTGCAGATCATCGACGGCGGCATGGATAACATCTCGCAGCTCCTGGACCGCGCCAGCACGCTCGCCACCGAATCGGCGACCGGTACGTTCACCGGAGACCGCAATGTGCTGAACAGCGAATTCCAGAGCGTGCTCACGGAAATCAA
>JBEKFB010000275.1:0-5791 GCA_050013535.1 Bryobacteraceae bacterium
ACTCTGGTGCTAATCGAAAGCGCGGGACACGATCTGAAATCGGCGGACATTGGGGAACGGATCGCTATCGCATTCACCCGATCCGTTCCACGCTCAGATGCGTGTCCTTAAATCGCGTTGGAAACTTCAGCCCGTATCCAAGCATTCGATCAAATCCGAGATGGGCGATCCAGATGAGAGCCACAGACAACGCCCCGTGCAGACCGAACGCGAAGGCATAACCAAGCAGCGCGAGAGGCCCGATGTAGGTGTGCACGGCGTTGTACGCGATCGCACCGACTCGCGCATTGGCGATATAGCCGAGCATCGAAAGATCCGGCGTCAGGAACAGCAGCGCGAACAAAACCCAACTCCCGTGGCTCCAGTGCCAGGCGAATAAACTGAGCGCCAGCACAGTGGCGCCTTCAAGATGCAGCAGTGGTCGAGGGGTCATGGCCTTTTACGTTGTTTGATAGTCGCAGATTTCCGCGAGCGCGCGATCTGTCGGGGAGCAGGCATCAGCGAACGCACCTCTTCCGGCATGAGCTCGCGATAGCGGCCGATCTGCAGGCCGGCAATCTCCAACGGTCCAATGGCCGTTCGCACCAGCTTCAGCGCGCGGCTCCCCACCGCGTCCAGCATCCTCCGCACTTCGCGATAGCGCCCCTCGCGTATGGTCAAATCCAGGAACGTGCGCTTTTCGGAATCCCGCACCCGCCGCACCTCCGCGGGTTTTGTCAGTCCGTCGTCCAGTTGCACGCCGCGCCGAAGCTGCTCCAACTGCTCTTCAGACAGCAAAGTCGCGGCCTTCACCAGGTACGTCTTGGGAACTTCGTGCGCTGGGTTCATGACGAACTCGGCGAACGCGGTGTCGTTGGTCATCAACAGCAGCCCGCTGCTGTCCTGGTCGAGACGCCCCACGGGCACCACGAATTCGCCCAGTCCCGCGATCAGGTCGTACACCGTTGCCCGGCCCTCCGGATCTCCGTAGCTGGTGATGTAACCCTTCGGTTTATAGAGCGCGAGGTAGATGCGCCGCCCCTCGCGCACGGGCTTGTCGTCCAGCGTTACAACGTCGCGTTGCAGGTCCACCCAATAATCCGGCGTCTGCACCAGCCGACCGTTCACTTTCACGCGGCCCGTGCCGATCCAACTGCGCGCCTCGGTGCGCGAGCCCACTCCCGCCTTCGAGATCACGCGGTCCAGCGTTTTGATGGGCCGCTCGTCCTCGCTCATCTATCGAGTATCCGATATGCCGAGTATCCGATATGCTGGAAAAGCGCATGGAGATGTCTGCCGCCATTCGGGTTCGCCAGTTGCGCAAGCTCTATGGCGACAAAGCGGCGGTGGACGGTCTCGATCTCACGGTGCCGCGCGGTAGTTTCTTCGGCTTCCTCGGTCCGAACGGCGCGGGAAAAACCACCACCATTCGCATGCTCATGGGCCTCGCGGCGCCATCGGAAGGTTCCATCGAACTGCTCGATTTGGCGATGCCCGAGCGCGCGCTGGAGATTAAGGGGCGCATCGGGCTGGTTCCCGACGAGTCACTGTTGTTCGATGCGCTGACGGGCGCAGAGTTTCTCGAGTTCGTCGGCCGCATGTACAAGCTGGATCGTGCGGTGGCTCGCGAGCGTGCCGGCGAATTGCTGACTCTCTTCGAGCTCGATACCGCTGGCCGCAAACTGATTGGCGAATACTCCAAAGGCATGCGCAAGCGCATCGCCATGTCCGCGGCGCTCATTCACCGCCCCGAATTGTTCCTGATGGACGAGCCGTTTGAAGGCGTGGACGCGGTGGGCGCGCGCCTCATGAAGGAACTGCTCATCGAGCAGGTGCATCGCGGCGCCACGGTGTTTATTACCTCGCACGTTCTCGAAGTTGTGGAACGGCTGTGCGATCGCGTAGCCATCATCAATCAGGGAAAGATCGTCCTGGAAGGCACAATGGCCGAACTCCGCTCCGGCAGTGAGAGCCTTGAAGACATGTTCGTGCGCGTGGTCGGCGCCGAGCGCGTGGCGGAGACGCTGGATTGGTTATGAACTCTCCGGGGGGCTCCGTTGTCTGGAATCAGGTGCGCGCCATCGCGTGGGCACAGTGGCGTTCGTCCTGGAATCGGCTGCCGGGAGTCAACAAAGGCAGCGCTACCGCAACCGTGCTGATCGGCATCCTGTGGTATGGAGCCATTGTGCTGCTGGCGGCCGGCGCCGCGCTACTGATGGCCCAGCTCGGGCATGAGAGATTCCTAACGCTACTGTTGAGCGCGGCGTTATTCCTCATGTTTGTCTACTGGCAATTTGTGCCGGTAATCATGGCGTCCACCGGCTCCGCGCTCGATCTGCGGAAACTTCTGGTTTATCCGATCCGGCAAGGCGCGCTGTTCGGCATCGAGGTCCTGCTGCGGGTGACCACAGGCATCGAGATTCTTATCGTGCTTGCCGGCGCCATCGTTGGATCGCTGTTAAATCGCCAACTGCCGCTCTGGTCGTCCTCCGGTTTCGTCCTGTTCATCGTCTTCAATCTGCTTCTCGCCGCCGGCATTCGCGACATGATGGTGCGGCTTTTCGCGAAACGGCGTATTCGCGAAGTGGCCATGTTTCTGATCGTGATTACCGCCGCGCTGCCCCAGGTGCTGTTGATCACGGGAGCGGGCAGGAGAATCAGAACGGCGCTTGCCGGTGTGCCCACCGCGTTTCTGCCATGGGATGCCGCAACGTCACTGGCCACAGGCCGCGCACACTGGTGGACGCCGCTGGTACTGCTCGGCTGGATCGGCGTCGCGTACATCTTCGGCCGCATGCAGTTCGCTCGCAGCATTGTCGTGGAAGTGGAAAGCACGGCCACGGAGCGCAGCTCCGTCAGCGGGTCCCAGCGCTTCGCGTTCCTCTACACTTGGCCCACGCGCGTGTTCTCCGATCCTTTTGCCGTGCTCATGGAGAAGGAGTTTCGCGCGCTCTCGCGTTCCTCGCGCTTCCGCGTCGTATTCGTGATGGGATTCACGCTGGGCCTGCTGGTCTGGGTACCCATGTCGCTCGGGTCGTCCAGACACCCGAATTCATTTCTCGCGGCGAATTACCTGACCATAGTCTCCGCGTATGCCGTGATGCTGCTCACCGATTTGCTTTTCTTCAACAGCTTCGGGCCTGACCGTGGCGCGGCGCAGATCTATTTTCTTGTGCCGGTGAAGATAGAGCGAGTGTTCCTGGCGAAGAACGCGGCAGCGGTGGTTTTTGTGTTGGCAGAGGTGGCCATCATCACCGTGGTGTGCCTGCTGTTCCGATTGCCGTTGACACCCATCCGCTTCGCCGAGACGCTTACAGTCTGTCTGGTGATGTGCGTGTTTCTGCTCGCGCTTGGCAACATGGCGTCGGTGTGGAATCCGCGGCCCATGAACATGGCGCAGCCGTTCAAGAATCAGGGCTCGCGCGTGCAATGGATGGCGCTGGTGGCGTTCCCGCTGGCATGCCTCCCGGTGGTGCTGGCGTATCTGGCGCGGTTCGCGCTCGACAGCGAAGCCGATTTTTTCGGCGTGCTTGCAGTCTTCGCCGCAGCCGGTCTGTATTTCTATGGCCTCGCGCTGGAGACGGCGGCCCGCTACGGCCAGAGCCACCGAGAGAGTGTCATAGAAGCGCTCAGCCGCCATGAGGGAGTGATTTCCAACTGAGATGCGCGCGCTTCTTTTCTGTGTGGCGATGCTTTCGGTTGTCAATGGGCGGCAGGCGCAGGTCACCACGTCCACCAGCACGGAGACGGTTCACGCGGGCGATCACATCACACTCACTCTGGACGTAGACCTTCGGACCAACGTGCATGTCTACGCGCCGGGCGCCGAAAACTACATTCCGATCACCTGGACTCTTGACGAATCGCCCGCCTATAAGGCCGCGGACGCGCACATGCCCGAGCCCCGCAAGCTGTACCTACCGGTGATCGACGAAACGGTGCCCGTGTATGAAGGCCACTTCCGGCTCACGCGCGACGTGACCATCGGGCCGGAAGGCGCGCTGCACGAAGATCGCCTCAATATCGCCGGCACGTTGCGCTATCAGGCCTGCGACGACCAGATGTGCTACAAGCCCGAGAAGCTGCCGCTGCAATGGGCCTTCACCGTCGCGCACAAATAGCCGCGATTCGCTAGCGTGATTCGGTCACCGTCTTGAACTGGTTCGCTTTGACGTTGTAGAGCTTGTCCACTTGCCCGCTTGGCCAGTAGACGACGATCGATTTCGCAACATCATCCTGACCAAGTCCGAACGTGAGCGCGAGATCGCTTTGCGAACAGTAGCTCGATCCGCTGTGAACTTCCTGCATCTGCCCACCCAAGGCGCTCTCCACATGCACCACCGCGCCTAATGCACTCCGGTTCGATTTCGTCCCCACCAGCTTCAGAGTCAGCCAGTGATTCCGGTTGCCGCCATCGTTGCGGAGCAGGTACGCCGGGCCGTCATTGGTGGTGATCACGATGTCCAGATCGCCGTCATGATCGTAATCGAGATATGCCGCACCGCGCGCGACGATGGGACGCTGCAAGTCCGGCCCAACGTCCTTGCTCACATCCTCGAACTTACCGTGACCCGCGTTATGAAACAACAGCGGCGGCTCGCGGAACTGGATCTTCGGCTGCACGCGGCTAATGCCCTCTTCGATGTGCCCGTTGGCGGCGAAGATGTCCGGATAACCGTCCAGATCGTAATCGAAGAAGAACGCGCCAAACGTGAGGTCGAGCAAACTATCGCGGCCCACGGGCAAGCTCTGAGCTTCATCGACAAACAGTCCCGTTCCATCGTTGTGGTAAAGGCCCATCATCTGATTCGAAAAATTGCCTACCAGCAGATCGAACCTTCCCGAGTGATCGTAGTCGGCCGCATCCACGCCCATCGCCCCGCGCGCGGTGCCGTCTTCGCCAAGCGCGACGCCAGCGGAAACGCCAACCTCTGAGAATGTTCCGTTGTGATTGTTCCTGTACAGCTTGTTCGCCTGCGTATCGTTGGCGATGAACAGATCCGGCCAGCCGTCATTGTCCATATCGAATACAGCCACGCCGAGAGACTTGCTGGTGGAGTCAGCCAGCCCCGCCTTCTCCGTGACATCCTCGAACCGGCCGTTGCCCAGATTATGATACAGCTTCGATGACGTGCCCTTGTACGACTCCGGCGTGCAGTACGATTTCGTCGAGCCATCCATTGAACACCATAAATCGGCCTTCTCTGTCCACTGCACGTAATTCGCGACGAACAGATCGGGCTTGCCATCGCGATCGTAATCGAACCATGCCGCGCTCGTGCCGAAGTTGGCGTTGTGAATACCGGACGACTTTGTCGCATCGCGAAACTTGCCGTTGCCTTCGTTGTGAAACAGATGGTCGCCGTCGATGGCGGTGATGTACACGTCGTCGCGCCCGTCGTTATCGTAATCGGCCACGGCCACGCCCAGGCCGTACATCTCCACGTCCAGCCCGCTGCCCGCGGTGATATCGGTGAACGTGCCGTTATGGTTGTTGCGGTAGAGGGCGCAGAGCGATTTCTTCGTGTGCGGCCCAAAAGGCTTGCTGTTGACGAACAGCAGATCGGGCCAGCCGTCGCCATACACATCGAGCACCGCGACGCCCGAGCCCATGGTTTCCGGCAGATACTTCTTGCCGCTCTTACCGGCGGTGTGGACAAAATGGATGCCCGCCGCACTGGTGACGTCCGTAAAACGCACGCTGACGGGTGTCGTGGTGGCCGAGAGGAAAAACGCGGCGGACCCTGCCACCGCAAGGCAAAACATTACGTAGCGAAGCTTCATTCAGAAAATATGATTCGCGGGACCCTTC
>JBEKFB010000276.1:0-5787 GCA_050013535.1 Bryobacteraceae bacterium
AACCGATTGATCAGCACGTCCACCACCCCCAGGTTCTGCCAGCCCGAAGGATCGGAAAACGTAAATGTAAACGTCTGACTGGAACCGGCGCCGCCGGGCGATGCCGATACGGCCGTCGGGCCGGAACGAATCGGGAAGCCCACTCCGTTGGAGACAGTGCTGTCGGGGTTTACGACCGTGACCGTGGCTATCCCCGCCGTCGCTATCAGGTTGTTCGGAACCGTCGCCGTCAACTGCGTTGTACTCCCAAATGTGGTCGACAACGCCGTCGTGTCCCACATCACAGTCGCGCCCGAAACGAAATTGGAGCCGTTCACCGTCAGTGTGAAGTCTGTTCCGCCCGGCGCCGCCGACGCCGGGCTGAGATTGGAGATGGTCAGACTGCCGCCCACAAACGCATAAGCGGCTCCCTGCGAGCTGTTGTTTCCGGTTGCACCGACTAATGCCGTATTCCCACTTGCGGACACGGAGATACCGAACACGTCCGAGGTAGCCCCATCAGAAGCCGTCAACTCCTGCTGCTGGCTCCATACTCCGGCGGTGAACGCAAACACATAAGCGGCTCCCTCCAGGTTGTTCTTGGCAGGTGCACCGACCAACGCCGTGTACCCGCTCAACGACACAGCGTAGCCGAATTGGTCGCCGGCAACGCCATCGGAAGCACTCAACTCCTGCTGTTGGCTCCACGTTCCGCCGCTCAACCCAAACACGTAAGCTGCTCCCTGGTTGCTGCCCCGGCCATCTGCTCCAATCACCGCCACATTCGCACCCAGCGAAACAGAATTGCCGAAAGAATCGCTCGCCACGCCGTCGGATGCCGTAAGCTCCTGCTGCTGGCTCCAGGTGGTGCCGTCGTATGCGAAGACATACGCAGCTCCCTGTTTGCTGTTCTTGCCATCTGCCGCGATTAGCGCGGTATTCCCGGTTACCGACACCGAGTCGCCGAAAGAGTCGCTCGCGGCCCCATCGGAGGCGCTGAGCTCTTGCTGCTGGCTCCATACTCCCCCGCCGGACACGAACACGTACGCGGCACCCTGGGAGCTGTTGTTGCCGAACGCTCCGATCAGTGCGGTGTTCGCGTTCACCGATACTGAAATGCCAAAATCGTCGTTAACCGCACTGTCGGAGGCCGTCAGCTCCTGTTGTTGGGTCCAAGTGACGCCGCTCCGCACGAACACGTAGGCGGCTCCCTGGTAAAAATTCCGGCCATATGCTCCAATCACCGCGGTATCTCCGTTCACCGAAACGGAGACGCCGAATTGATCGAGTTCCTGGCCATCGGACGCGGTAAGTTTCTGCTGCAGACTCCATGCGCCGCCGCTGCGTACGAACACGTATGCGGCTCCCTGGGAGCCGTTCTGTCTGTATGCGCCGATCACGGCCGTGTCCCCACTCACCGCCACGGACTGGCCGAAATAGTCGCCGGCAAGGCCATCGGAAGCAGTCAGCTCCTGTTGCTGGCTCCAAATCGGATCCACTACTAACGGATACTGAGCGTCATGATCCTGGACGATAAGCCGGATTTCCTGGTCCCGTACCTCGATCCGCGATGGGAGAACACGGCCGCGCGCGTCCACGGCCTTCAGTCCCCCATAACGCAGCACGACACCCTTGCCGGATTCGAGGAATATCGCGCCGTCATACGAGTTTTGAACCGCACGCAGCGCTCCGGCAAAGCCCAGGGCGATTACCAATGGCTCGCTGTTCGAATTGGCGCCGGAGCGTTGAGAAAGTGTGAAGCCCTGCTCGAGGCCTTGCGGGCCGTTCCTGTACCATTCGGCGAGGCCACCCCTATTAAGCGTCAGGAAGTCTCCGTTCCCGGTAAGCGAGGCGCGTTGCGGCGTCCGGAGCTCGCTGCCATAACCATATCCGGTCAAATGAAAAGCGATGCCGCCATCCGGATGGCTCAGCGTGACATCCCCGCCCTTGAACTCCACCGTAAATTGCTGCGCGGGATTAACGCCACGCCACATCCCCTGTCCGCACTTTTCAAGCGAATAGGTCGCGCGCTCGAAAGCCTGGCGCAGTCCGTCGGCGTCGGCTCCCTTCGAAGCGATATCCGCGATCTTCGTCGAAGGAGAAGGAACACCGCCACGTGGCGCCGCTATCACGCACGCCAGCGTCGTCAGCCATATGCGGGCAATGTTGGACAGTGCTCTAGCACCAGTCATTGGATTTTGCCTTCCGCCTCTGTGCGTCGCTACGGTGCGGCGTTCTGCAAACCGGGGTAGCCGTCCAAAATCTCCGAACTCCGTTGAACCGTGATCGACAGAGCAAGCGGCAACCATTGGAAGACTCTCTGTCGACGGCGAAACAACCGTCACGAACAGCAATTTTCGTATAATTTCCCACTTTTTTGGACCGCCAACGGCTCGGGGGCGCGACAGGTACAGTTCAGCAAATAAGGGACCAGATATGTCGCTCGTAGAAATAGCTCGATTACAACTACATACAGACTATGTCCTGCACCATACAAACTTCTGTTCTGTACCAGGTCCTTAGATTGGCGGACCGAGATCGGGAGATCCCCCGGGAAATGCACTTCACGAGATATCGCGGTGCAGATTCTGCCACTCTTACGGCACAGCCCAGGCACCGAGGGCCTGCCAACCGGAGTTCGCAGTGCCACTTCCGTTCCGGGCCGCCGTGTATAGAATCCGGTTACCCACGAACGAGCCGGCGAAGCTCATGTTCAGAGTCAGCGTGAGCGTATTGCCGCTGCCCACCGCCGACGACCCCGTCCCATTGATCGTGCACTGGCTGTTCGATATCGTCCCGTTCCCGGGCAACACTAGGGTGCCCGCGAACGGCCCTCCCGCGTCCCCCGCGTCGTCCACCAAATACAACGTGTTAGACGGTGCCGAGTAGGCAATGTAACACGCGTTTCGCCCGTTCAGGAAACTGTTCATGAGCAGGTCCACCACGCCCAGATCCTGCCACCCGTTGCTGTCGCTGAACGTGAACGTATAGATCTGGCTCGCTCCGCTTCCGCTCGCCGGAGACACGCCGAGTGCTTCCGTCACCGTTGCGACTGCCCCCGGCGCACCCCATGTCCCCAGTGCCAGCCACCCCGAGTTCCCGGTCCCTGTGTCGCGCGCCGCCGTGTAGATCACTTTGTTCCCCGCAAAGCTCGAACTGAACGCGATGTTCAGCGTCAGCGTCAGCGTGGTGCCGCTGCCCACTGCTGACGACCCTGTCCCGTTCACCGTACACTGGCTGTTGGATACGCTTCCTGTACCCGGCAATGCCATCGTGCCCGCAAACGGCCCGCCCGCGTCGCCCGTGTCGTCCACCAGGTACAGCATGCCGGACGGTGACGAAAAGGCGATGTAGCAGGCGTGGCTCCCATTGAGGAATCGATTGATCAGAATGTCCACGACCCCCAGACTCTGCCAACCTGAAGGATCGGAAAACGTGAACGTGAAGGTCTGGCTGGAGCCGGTGCCGGCCAGCGAAACCGAAACAGCCGTGGGACCCGAGACAATCGGGAACGCCGCGCCGTTCGAGGTGGCTCCGCCTGCATTTGTTACGGTGACCGTTGCCAACCCCGCCGAGACAATCATGGCTGAAGTTACGGAAGCCGTCACCTGCGTTGCGCTGACGAAAGCAGTCGTGAGCGAGCTGCCGTTCCATTGCACCGCCGTGCTGCCGGAGACGAAGTTCGTGCCGTTGACCGTCAGCGTAAAGGTTGCTCCTCCTGGCGCGGCCGATGCGGGACTAAGGCTGGAGATAATCGGGGCAACGATGGTCTGGCGCACGTTTACGGTGACCTGCATCGTCGATCGTCCATACTGGTTCGTTGCGTTCAACGTGTACGTCGTGGTTGTGGCGGGAGTGGTGGTCACGCTTCCCCCGTGCACTCCGCCAAGAACATCGATGAAATCGTATGAGTCGTTGCTCGTATTCAACGAAAGCGTCACCGGCGTGCCGGGGGCAACCGTCGAAGCCGACGCGGTGAAACTATTAATCGTCGGTGGTTGTCCGGTAGGTGCGGTAACGGCATCGTAACCCGGAAACGCCGGGGTCATCTGAACGACTTCGAAGTTAGACGACTGAATGGAATCCAGGTTCAACAGGTCGTCATCATCCCACCTTGGGTCGGGAACCCCCTGGAAAAAGAAATAGCCGCCATTGTCCGCCAGAATCATCCCGTATTTCTTCATCGCCGTCAAAATGACCTGGTTCGCGGGAGAGTAACCAGAGATATCGAAGCTGGCCTTGAGCCGAATTCGCATCCCCATGACGTTGCTGACGCCCCAGACCGTTCCCGCGGCGTGGCTGGCCGGCTCGACGAAATACCCGTCATTGGCGTCATTCTTGGTCTGCTGCATGGTGAATCGGATGGCATGGTTGATTGCCCCTGCAGCAACCTCGTCATACCGCACCAGACCGGGGAAAATGGCCAGCCCGGCGGCATCCGCCGAGGTCCATCCCCAGGGACGCTGCCCGCTGCTTTGCAGATCCCAGATCGTTTCCGACGACGCGTTCCAGGCGCCGTTACAACGATGCGTGTTAAAGGTCTCGTACAGCATGCAGGCGTTGCGATCCAACACAAGAACATGTGAGTCGCCCACATACGTGTCAGGCCAGCCGTCGCAATCGGCCGGGGATCCTTCGATGGGAGCGGTGATCGGATACGGCGCCAATGCGACATCGCTTTCGTCGGCATAATCGATCACATTGATGGGGACCAGCGGAGTGGAGCTGGAATCGACGACGACGTACGGGATGCCGTAGTTTCCACCGGCCACCGAGGAAAAATCGTGATGAAGATGCAGTCCGGCAAACCCGGCGGCCGACGTAATCGCGGCGTTGTTGGGATCCAGCGGAGCCGAGGAGATATCCGTGTTCCAGGCGTAGGTGGATGGGAATGGAACGAAGCCGTTGAGACTGGCGTTGTCTCCGAGGCTCATCTGACTACAGGTGCCCGAGGGGGTGCTGCTCATCGGGCTCGCGCCGATGGCCTTTGTTTCCTTGACGGGCGACACCGAGGCATCTGCCGGCGGTGGATTTGTCAATTGTGGCCGTCCCGCGGTGTAGGGTCGTCCCGAGGAAGAAGTGGCGACTGCCGGTACTGCGGAATCACCGGTCGCAGGCAATGCCGGCAAGGTCGCTAGAACACTCGCAAGCACCGGTACTAACCACCGTTTCATTCTGTTCCTCCGCATAGAGTGTTCGCAACGGCGCCATACTTTCTTTACCAATCGAGAGCCACTTGGCACTATCGTGGTGCGCGGGCCACCATCCGTCAATAGCGCAAACCACCGAGGTTCTCCGGGAGTTCGCATTATGCAGGAATCAAGTTACACGAGGCAGGGATCGCAAGGTCTACGACGGTGATCCGAGCACGGCCATGAAGAACGGGAGTGATGCTGAGCCGCGCATTGGATTCCCCAACGCGATCAGAACCGCTACGTAAGTTTCTTCCGACTCGATATCGATGCCACTGAAGCTACCCTATGGCACCGCCCAAGCGCCGAGCGCCTGCCAGCCGGAGTTGGCCGTGCCGCCGTTCCGCGCCGCCGTGTAGAACACCCGGTTACCCATGAACGTTCCCGTGAAGCTCATGTTCAGCGTCAGCGTCAGGGTGTTGCCGCTGCCCACCGCCGACGATCCCGTGGCGTTCACCGTACACTGGCTGTTCGATATGGTCCCGCTCCCCGGTAACACCATGGTGCCCGCGAACGGTCCTCCTGCATCCCCTGCGTCGTCCACCAGGTACAGCGTGCTGTACGTCACCGAGTAGGCGATGTAGCAGGCATGGTGGCCGTTCAGGAAGTTGTTCAT
>JBEKFB010000277.1:0-5751 GCA_050013535.1 Bryobacteraceae bacterium
CACGTAGGCGCGGCGGGAAAGCTTGTGGTCATCGAGCTGGTAGGTGACGCGATTGCGATCGTCGCGGCGGCCGATCTCCCAATCGATCTTGCCACCGGCGCCGAACAGTCCCCCGCCCTTCCGGGCAATGTCGATGTTGAAGGATCCGCGCGTCGATTTGAGCCACGCGACAGATGGGCCTTTGTGGAACCACCAGCCATTCTGCTCCTGCCACGCATCGGGACTCTCGAAAGCTCCAGCGCCGCCGGCGGATTGCGCTGACGCCTGCGCGGTTGCCGTCTTCTGCGCGGCGAGCGTCCAGGAAATCGACGCCGCTTTGCCTGGTTCGATCTGCACGGTTTCCTCGTGCGATTCGTGTTTCGGCGCGCTGGCGGTGACCACATACTGGCCTGGCGCCAAGGTGACCGCTGTGTTGTTGTGCGCGGTATGGGTTTGCGAGTCGCCCGCGCGGTGGTAAGAGATTTGCGCGCCAGGAGGAGTCACCTGCACATTCAGGATTCCGACCGCGCGCATATGCGCGTCGCCTGCGCCAACATGCAGCGTCTGCCCCACCACGAAGTTTCTATGGCCCAGCGTCAGATTCTCAAACCCGTCCTTGCGCAACTCGAGATCATGCGCGCCGGGTCCCACATCACTGCTGAAGGAACCGGACGCGTTGACGACGCCGAGACGGATGCCGTCGATCCAGACCTCGGTATTCGGCATTGCGCCATCGATGGCGAGGTGCGCATTCACGGCCGACGGTTTCAGGTCGAAATTGAGCGCGTGCGTGTCGCCTTTCGCCAGATCCACTTTCTGTTCGGGCGCGTCCAGATATCCGGATTTCGACACGCGAACCACCCACGTACCGGGCGTAAGCTTGCGCGACCACTGGCCATCCTTCAAACTGCGCTTCTGCGGCTGACCGTTCAAGCTGACGTCGGCGTCGGCAACGTTCGAGGTGACCCGCAAAGTTCCGGTGTTGTCGTTCGTTTCGAGGTACACAGCCATCAACGGAGCCGAGGCGGATTCGATGGTCAGGTTTCGCGCGTTCTTTCCGTCGGACAGTACGAGTTGGGTATTGGGAGCAAGATTGTGCAGATCAAGCCCCTGCGCCGGCACTGCCTGAAGCGGCTGATCCTTGATTCCTGCCTGGCACGATGGCGCGCCGCAATAAACGATCGCGTCTTTCCCGAGAGTGCTGATCACCACTTCATCGGGATTCTTGACGGGATCGTCAAGGAGGGCCGGCTTGGCCAACGCAGCAGAGAATGAGATGGTCAGCGGCTGTCCAGTACGGCCTGCAATCCGCAGCTTGTGCGACGCGAGGCTGACGTTATCGTTGGAATAGCCGCCGTCCTGCAGATCCACGTCCGCGGCGTCGTCGAGAGTCGCTTTGCCCGCGTCGAATCCGCTGGTCACACGAATCCGCTGCAGCGCGGGTTCGAAACTCAATTGCACGGGCGCGGCGTTGGGGCCCACATCGAACTGTTTGGTCACAGGTTGATAGCCATCCAGTTGGGCGGTGATCGTATGTGAGCCCGGGCTAAGCCGCGCGGCGCCTGCTTCGGCGGGCTGGCCATCGATTTGAATCGACGCGCCTGGCAGACTCGGCTCGATAGCGATGGGATATTGTGTAACGGCCACCGGCCGCGGCGCTGGCGCCGGACGATGCACCAGGTAATAAGCGACGCCAGCCGCGACCGCCAACAGAAACACGGCGGCGAGCGACAACCAGACGATCTTCGGTATGCCGGGACCCGGCGCCGACGGAGTTTTCTGCATCGGTGGCGGGGGCTTGGGAGGCTGAATCGAGGGCAGCGGGGTGGCCGACACGGGAGGCACTGGCGGAGGCAGGGGCGGTCCGCCAAGTGTTGCCGATGGAGTCGCCGGCGGTGGAGGCGTGGCCGATGGCGGTCCCGGCTGCGACGGCGGATTTGCCGGCAAAACTGAGGTTTCCGAGTCTTCAAGCAGTGCGCTGGCCGCATAGAACGCCGGCGAGTCGATAGCGCTCGTTTCAGCAGCGTCAGGCGGAGCAGCTGATGAATGCGCCACCGGCCAGGTCACCGACGGCACCGCTGAAGACAGGCTTGCGGGAGCGGCAGGACCTTCCTCACGCGCTGGCTCCGCATGCTGCTTCATCGCCTGCTCTTCCACCTGTGCAACAAGCGCGCGGAATTCGGCGTCTTCAGGGAACCGCGCGGCGATGGCTCGCGCCTGATCAACCGCATTGCGAAGCTCATTCGGATCTCTGGTAGCCGATACCCGCGCGAGAGTCTCGCGCAGCTGTTTGAGATGGTAGTTCCGCGTCTGCACGCGGCTGCCGGAGGTGAGTGAATTGCGCAACGTCCCCTGCAACTGCACCAGACGCTGCTCGCCGGGAAAATCGGCCAGCGCGCGATCCACGTCCTCCAGCGCCTCATCCACTTTTCCCTCGAGCTGCATCTGGCGCGCGCGGCCTACCACCTCCGCCACCGACTCCCGCCGTTTGCGGTCCTGAATGATCGCGCGAAGGCTCCGCGCCGCGGCGTTCGTGTCGTCGTAGGCGAGCGCCTGCTCCACGAGTGCTTCGGCGGGACGCCAATCGGCCTCCACCATCTCGCGCGCCTCGTCTACAAGAGCGTTGGCCAGAGCCAGCGTGATGGACGAATTGTGGGGGTCGAGGTCGGAAGCCTCCCGAAGCTTTCCGGTGCCCTCTTCATAACGCCCTTCGCCGATAAGCTTTTGCCCTTCTTCGTACAATCGGCTGGCGTCGTTAGCGCGTTCGACGCCCTGCTGGGCGATCGCCGCCAGATGAGAAAGCTCGGCATCGTCGGGGAACTCGTCGAGAGCTTTATCCACCAGATCTAGGGCACGAGCAAACTTGCCTGCTTCGATAGCGCGGTCAATCTGATCGGTCCAGCGGCTTTTCGCTTCTTCCTGTGTCTGGTTCTCCCGCCGCTTCTGAAGCTGGTCGATTTCGAACTCAATGCCCGGATACGCGCTGTAGATGCTGCGCAGAATCTCCCACTGGCCGACGGCCTCCGCGAACTGGGCGCGTTCCTCATACTGGCGCGCGCGCGCGATGATCGAATTCACCAGATCGCGGCGCTCGCGGGTGAGTCTCAGCGCGTCCTGGAACTGGCGCTCGCCGGGATGCTTCTCGACGGCCTCCTTCAGAATGGCGACCTTGCGGTCGAGGTCCGGCTCGGCATCCACGCGCTTGCCCGTCTCCGCCAGGAACGACGAGAGCTGTTGCCGCTGCTGTTCGCCGGCTTCCAGCTTAAGCGCCTGAAACAGCGGATGCCCGGGATATTTGTTCAGATAATCGTCGCAAATCTCCAGTGCACGGGTGAAATTCTGCTCGGTAAGCGCGCGGCGGCCATCGTCGTAGGCCATGCGAATGGAATCGTGCTCGCTGCGCACCTGGTTGTATAGGCTCTGATAAAGTGAATCGCGATCCGGCACCACGCGGTCGGGCACGTCGCGGTTCAACTTGAGCACGCGTTCCAGCCGGCTCAGCGCGGTGCTGATCTCACCGCTTTGGAATGCGGCTTTGGCGGCGTTGTAGAGCTGTTCCTTTTCATTGCGGACGCGGATGGCATCCTGCTCCTTCTGTTCCACCTCAGTCCGAAGTTGCAGCGCGCGTGAGTCTTTAGGATTGATCTTCAGGATTTCATCGAGACCTTCGCGAGCTTCGGTGAACGCGTTACGCTCCACATGTTCCTTCACCAGCCGGAACCAGTTGTCCACCTGGCGTTCACTGCGGTGGCTGTCGATATCACGCTTGAGACCGAGCGCATCGGCGTTGTCCGGTTCGATCCGCAGCACCTCCTGGATCTTCTGTAAAGCCAGCGGATATTCTTCCTGCTCGAAACGCGTGCGCGCGCTCTCCAGCAACTGGCGGATGGTCTTCTTGCGCGTGGCCTGATCGATCTGCAGGCGTAATACGGACATGTCCGGATCGATGTGTCCTTCGGCTTCCAGTTCGCCGAGGATCTCAATGGCGAATTGCAGGTCCCCTTCGCTGAAAGCTTTCCTCGCGCGTTCTATGCGTGGCCGGATCTTTGAGGGATCAAAGCTTTCCACCGACTGATTGTGAACGGCCTTGGTCAGCGTCTCCGCGAATTCTCGAGCGGTGGCGAACCGGTGCCGCGGTTGCTTGGCCATGGCTTTGTGGATCACGCGGCTGATCAGGTCGCTCACCGCGGGATTGATTTCCGAAGCAGGCGGAGGAATGAACGTCCGCACCGCCTCAGCGGTATCGCCCTCGGACTTCCGCGCGAACGGCTTGCGGCCGGTGAGCGTCTCATATCCGACCACGCCGAGCGAGAACACATCCGAAAGCGCGGTGGCAGGCTGCAATTCGAGTTGCTCCGGCGCCATGTACTGCAGCGTGCCCTTGATACCAGTGACGGAATGCGTGCCGGTAAGGTGCACGACGCCGAAATCGATGATCTTCGCCGTATCGTCCTCAAGGACGAAAATATTGCTGGGCTTGAGGTCGCGATGCACCAGGCCGCGCTCGTGCGCCGCCTGTAAGCCGCGACAGGTTTGCACCAGGATTTCCACTACGCGGTTCACAGTGAGGCGCTGGCTGGCGTTCTTGATCAGCGCGTCCAGGGTGTTGCCGGGCAGCATGGGCATCACGAAGTACGGCTTTCGCCGGCCGTTCTCCTCGTATTCGCCGGTGTCCAGAATGTCGACGATATTCGGATGGCTGAGACCGGCCAGAACGGTCCATTCCTTGGCAAACAGATCGAGCGCCGCGGGATCGGCCATGTCGCGCATGGTCTTGATGGCCACGTCGCGCTTTGTTACAAAATCGTAAGCGCGGTAAACCACGCCCATGCCGCCCTGGCCCAGCGTAGAGCGAATCTCGTACCGGTTATTGATGCGATTCGTGACCGCCATAAGCGAGTGAGTCCTTTAACATACTCCACTTGCGCCACACCCCGGGCCGGATGCGCGCGCGTCAGCCGATCTCCTCTATTCAGGTGTAATTTAACACACGGCCCGACCTGCCGGAGCGGTTCGGATAAACACCCAATATATTCTCTGAGACGAGTTGCCACGCGGCGCACTCTATGAAAACACCAGCGCGCTGAATCCCCCGTCTGCCGCGCTGTTGGATTGCCGAGGAGGAAGGAACGATGGCTGTACTGGGGACGGCGCGCGCGGGGCTTGCGCCAGCTGAACTTTCCGCACAATTACAGGTTGCGCAAGAGTCTTTCTTATTCGAGACGGGACGGACCAGCTACCGCACGCCGGAAGCGTGGAAGGCATGGTGGGCTGATATTCTGCGATATTGCCGCGCGCTGGCCGGCCTGATCGGCTCCACGGCGTCTATGCTGGCGTTCGTGTTCGCTGCCTGGTCGATCACAGCGGATCTGAGCTTGACATCGGCTTTCCCGTGGAGCCGCGGCCCGTTGTCCCACTGGCTCACCTGGTGCGCCTTAGGAGCGCCATTACGCATCGCGGCTAGAAGGCTCACCCGCAGTTCTTCCCGGCATTCCTGAGCCGTAGCGCTTCATTAGATTGCGCCGAGATCGTCGTCGCCGGCGTCATCGTCTCCGCCACCGAGGAAACTGTCGCTGCCAGATCCGCCGTCGCCACCGGCTCCACCGGATCCCGGGCCGTCGCCGCCGCCGGATGCTCCGCCAGCCGCTCCGCCTATGCCCCCGCCCGCGGACGGAGCGTCCGCCGGGTCTGGCGGGGCGTCGCCGCCGGGTCCGCCAAAATCTCCCATGTCGCTGAGCTGCGGAACCTTGCCCAGATCGGGGTCCGGGAAAT
>JBEKFB010000278.1:0-6613 GCA_050013535.1 Bryobacteraceae bacterium
TCCAGCAGCTCAACGTCCTCCGGATGGCGGCCGAAGTAGTAATCCCCGATCAGCGCCCCAAAAGGCTCGCCGCCGAAAACGCCGAACTCTTCCTCGTAGATCTTCTTGAACATCACGCTCTGATCGAATTCCGGCACCCGCTGCAGGTCTCGCAGCAGATCCTTCTTCTTGACGTTCAGAATCTTGATCTTCAGCATGGCGCTGGTCTCGCTCTGATCGAGCAAGTAGCGCAACCCTCGCCAGGTCGCCTCCAGTTGCTGGAACGTGGGATGGTGCAGAATCTCATTGAGTTGCAGCGAGAGCAAATGATCGATCTGCGCGATGCGTGTGTTGATCATCGCCTCGATGTCCGGCGATACCGTCATCTCACCTTGCAGCACCTGCTCCACGAATTCCGAAATCAGGTACTTTCCGTGAGCGCGCATGGACTCATCGCGAACAAGCCTGCCCTGGTCGACTATCTGGTCGAGGAGAGACTTTTCTTCAACAACCGACGCCGCCTGGGCGGCGGGCGCCGCGGCGCTCTTCGCTTTAGTCGTGGCCATTACTGCCCTCCCTGCTCGGGGTTGCCGGCCTTCGCCTCTCCCCGGATCTGCTTCATCTTGTCCGTGTTACCGGTCACTTCCTGAAGTAATCGCTCTAGTTTTTCGTTGCCCTGCAGGCTGCCGCGAAGGTCGGCAAGACGGGTACGGAGCTCCAGTAGCTCGCGCAGCGGCTTCACCTGGCGGGCAACCTGTTCCGGCTCGAAGTCATCCATGCTCTTGAAAGAGATATCAATCCCCAGCTTCCCTGCATTGGGGTCGTCGGTCAGCCGGTTCTCGACGGAGAACGCGACGCGCGGCCGCATGCTGGCCAGGACCGTGTCGAAGTTGTCTGGGGTAACGTCAACGAAGCGCCGGTCCTTCAGGCGCGGGAGGGGGTCTTCGGGCATGCTGCTGAAGTCGCCCAAAACTCCCATGACAAACGGGATCTCCTTGACTTCAATCGCGTCGCCAATCTCGACGTCGTAGGTGACATGGACGCGGGGCGGCCGCACGCGTGCCAGCTTCTTATGAACGCTTTCTCTGGCCAAAGGGTTCCTCCTCCATCGGCAGCGGACGCTGCCGAACGTGGATTATTATCTTTCGGATCTGCTGAAGAAGTCAAGCCAAATCACCGGATTGTCGTGGACCGCCTGACGCTGGAAAGTCAACCCGGGCAAAACCTGACGAAAGCGTCCCAAGCGTCCTCGGAAATACACGGTTTCTACGACGGCCCGCGAGGAAATCGGTTGCACCAGTAGGCGCCGGGTTAGACGAAGACGTGCTCCCGGGCCCCCCTTTTCTTGAGCCGAAGTGGACCAATACTAAGGGATGCGCGTTCCTTTCACAAATCCAGTGGCGCCGATGCCAGCGATGCTGTCACCGTCCACGGATTGCATATGTCCTTCGCCGGGCAAAGGACCCAATCCCCGGCCCCTGCCGGTAAGGAGATAGTTGCCGTCGAGTGAGAGGTCACAAACCTTGGCACTTAGAGTGGCCGATCTGGCACGATTGCGCGCCTGAAGAACCACCTGATAGGTGCGATCCGGATCGACGTCTTCCAGACGGAAGGCCTTCAGCGTTCCCAGGTTTTGTGATGACGCGTACAGCTCATAATCTAACCCCTTGACCTGGACAATGTTACCCAGGGACCCGGACTTTAGATCGCCGCTACGGCTAGACCAGGAGATAACGCTCTTGTCCCGCCAGAGAAAGAGAACGTGACCGGTCGAAAGGTGCAATCCGCAGTGGTCGGCGCGAAGACCCATGCCGGATACGTTACCACTGCTTCAGATCGCCGGTCAAGCCCTCTCGGCTCGTTTGCGGCGACAGCGGCGTCTCGCGATGCCTGGCGCCTTCCGATTCAACCGAAAATCGTGGTGGACTATCAAATTCCAAAGCGCCCCATCGAGCCGAGACCCGTAGGGAATTGCGCTGCGTCAACGCCCAGAGAAGCTTCATCCAGCGCAGCCCATGTTTTGGGTCCAACCACGCCGTCGGTAGCGAGTCCTTTTTTCGCCTGAAAAGCCCTGACTGCGGCCTGGGTCTTTGGCCCGAACATCCCATCGGGAGTAAGGGCGTACCCCAGTTTGGTCAACTGCGCCTGTAAGGCCTTGACGTCCCGGCCGGCCGATCCCAATCCAATGGTCGGATTGGCGCTCGCAACAGCGCCTATCAGCGTTCCCAGAGTGTCGCTCGATTGTTTCTCCGTGAATGCCGGCGACCGCAGATGGCGGTCTATTTTCAGCGCTACATGGCAATGATCCCGATGCCCGCCTATGGCGCTGCCGGAGATGGACCTTCCATTCTTGTACCAAATGTTGAGCGGAGCGAAGAACAGTTCGGCAATTGGGGTATTGGGCATTGCCGCGACCGGCTTCAATGCCTTCGCAACGGCCGCCGCGTCGCTATCGTACAATCCGTAATCGCGCGCCGTGCCAGAGTAGTGAAAAGACCCCGCTGCATGCTTGCCACCGGTGGTCTGCACGGTGGTCGGCGCGCCAATGCGGATATGCTTATTCCTCAAATAGGCGTCAATCTCTCTCCACGTCTCCACCGGTTGGATGGGCGGCGCGACGCTACCAATACTGGGCATGATTCTGTCCCCCGGGATTCAGCATGTTCTCAATCCCCGTTCAGAAACGATACAAAACGCCATCGTCCATCCGGGCTCTGCTCGAAAACCGCCCGCCAGCGAGCGTAGTCGCCAGCGGTTGCTTCTGGCGGTGCGATTTTCACCTTTCCTTTGAGTTGCCATTGCGGAGGGGGATTGTAATCGACCGCACCATTCGCGGTTGCTTCAATCAGCGCATCCCAGCCGTTGATTTCCTGGTGGTCCCATGACGCAAACGCGGCCTCCGGAGTCTGCGGGCCACCTCCAAACGAATAGTCGAATTGATCGGGCATCACTGCGCGGAGAGCTGCTCGATTCTTGTTTTGCGCCGCGTTGCGAAAAGCCTTCCAAAACGCGTCCCAGTCGGCGGCTGGCTCCGGATTCGGCGTGGCTGCTTGAGACGGCGCCGGAGACACCGTCGAGCATCCGGCAAGTCCGATCACGAGACACAATAACGAACCCGCAGCCCACCATGGTGCTCGCAACTGGCCCCTCCCGGGAATGTAGGATAACAGATTTCCTTAAAATCCGCTTGGCAGAATACTGAAGCTTTCCTCCCATTCACCGCCAGGCGGGACCGTCTGCAACTGCGGATACAAGCCGCGCTGCGCCAGGTTGAACGCGTTGGTGACTCCCGACATCGGTTCAAAGCAGATAAACTGTTGCCCCGGCGGCGCGTACACCACAGCCACCGGGTACTTCGGGCCAAATCGGAGCGCGATCCGCTGTTTGCGGCCGCGCACCTCAAACACGTCCGAGGCGTCGACCCCTGAGAAGACAGTGTCGAACGAGCGGTTCTTTAGGGGGGTGAGACCGGACAGGTCGGCCGGCTCCCGGGCACCCGTGGGTATCAGCCGTTCATCCACCACCACTCGCTCGCGAACCGGAATGTGCACCGACCATTCATCCCGTGGCGCGTCGGTAAGGGTTAAGTACGGATGGAACGCCACCGACATGGGCATCGCGGCGGCCGCGTGATTGGCAATCCCAACATAAACCTCCAGACCGCCATCCTGCAGGCGATGCGTCATCTCGATTTCGTGAGCGAACGGGAACTGTGCCATGAGTTCCGGGTGGCGCCAGAACTCGAGGCGGCTGGTGACGCAGGCGTCGGATTCCGTGGCCTCGACCGCGGCGACTTTCCACAGATCCGTAAACCGCAAAAGACCGTGAATGGGCAGGCCGTTGCCGTCGCGATGCAGGTTGTTCAGGTCGGGGTTGAGCAGGTATTTCTGGCCGTTCGCCCAGAAGGCGTCGCCGTCGAGACGGTTGGCCCACGGCGCGAGGAACGGGACGCCCGAGAAGACCGGCTTGGCTTTGAACTCGGCCACGCTCTGGTGTGGCGTCCAGAATAGGTTAGTCCCGTTGACCTCCATTTCGAACGCGTTGTTGCCCACGGAGGGCACGATGGATACCTGGGTTTTGTGCCGAGCGTCGGTGAGATGTACGACCTCAATTCCGTCGACGAAAACGCGCGCAGCGGAGTAGTTGGGGGCTTCGCTCATCCTTATCCAGTGTAGGTCCACGAAATAACCGGCCAGTCACTTCTTCTTTTTTCCGGATCGAGGAGCGGTGCCGCTCGTGCATCCGGCAGCCAAGCGGGTCATCATTGGGGACGTTGATATACCTGATCGGAGCACTTCGCGGGAATCCCGGCCGATATGAGAATCGCAGTGACGGGCGTTACCTCGCGTTCAGGCGGTCCGCGAGTTTACTGTAGCTGCCGTAGATGGATACAATGGCAAAAAAGGTAGCGGCTCCTGTCGCCGCATTGCCCACGTAAGTGCTACCTTTTTGCGCGGCTCCCCCTAATGCCCCGACCGCCCTGCGCTCGAGGTCAGCGGTGCGCGCCGCGTTATAGCTATTTGCCGCACCGTGGGCCTGAGCCGCCTGACGGGCGCTGTCGATCACCCATTCGTTGAAGGCCGCCAAATAGGGATCGAGCACATCGGAGACCCAGCCGGGCAAGTTCGATTTGGTGTTGTCCTTTACGGCACCCAGCATGTCCGACCCGCCGGCTTTGCCCCAGCTGTCACAGAAGGATACGATAACCCCGTCGGTTATACCGATGACCGCTTTTTTTGTGGCCAGCCCAACCGTCATGGGAGCCAGGTTGGTGGCGGCGCTGAAGGTGATGCGGCGCGCGGCGAAGCTGATGGTCATCTCGCCCAATTTGGTGCCGCCCCCGAGCCCCACGCAGGTCAACGCCACTTCGGACGCGCATTCGACGCATGCCGCGGTAGCCATGGAGAAGAAAAGTGCCCTGCCCATCTGGGCGGTGGTTTTGTTCACCTCGTCAAGCTTTTGCTGATAGGTTTGGGCGTACTCTCTTCGAGCCTTGTTGGCGCCGTTGATCCAGTCGACTATCGCCTGGTGGTTTCTCTTGTTACGCGACAGGAAACTGTGGAACATATGTGCGACGTTGTTCAGCTCTTCCCTGACCATTCGCTCGAACAGTTGCGGATTGCCCGACACGTTGTCGCCGAGGCTGAGGCTGCTGGGTTGCAACTGCTGGAGCCCTGGAACGTAGAAGATATTGTCATAGTGCTCGGTGACCTCGGAACACTTAAGCGCCAGGGTTCTGGCATACGCCAGGCCGTAGAGGATCCGTCTGATCTGGCTCCAGGGAATTGCGGCAACTTTAAATGGATCAGGCATTGGAATCTCCTCTCAGCTTCACGGTAGTATACACCAGTCACTTCTTCTTTTTTCGGGATCGAGGAGCAGTGCAGCAGGGCTGGGTCTGCTTCAGAGTTGTTTGCAGCGGGAGAACTTTGCGACGAAGGCAGAGATAATGCAGGTCGGCTCATCACTACACTACGCCAGCTTGGACCAGAGTGGGTGAGGCGCTGCGGAATTGCCGCTTCAGACCGTAGCGTGCACAGGTGTGGCGTTCCGGCGCTGTTCGGCGGCGATGCGAATCATGGCGTCGAGGCTGCGTTCGACATCGTCTTCCGTCGTAGCCCAACTGGAGACGCTGATGCGCATCGCCGCGCGCCCGTGCCATACGGTACCGCCGCACCAGCAGGTGCCATCCTCCTGAAGCGCCTCGATCACCGCTCGCGTCATCTCATCGCTTCCGAACGAAACCAGCACCTGGTTGAGGACAACCCACGCGAAGACCCTCAGCGAAACGGGTGGCGTGGCGGCACGTGCGCTCGATGAGATCGGCAACGCCTGCGCGTCCCAGCGAAGCCAGCGCCGCCCAAACCTCCACGCCCCGGGCACGCATGGACATTCCCGGCGTGAGAAATCCAGGATCGCGCTTGTTGCCGCGTTGCAGATAGGCCGCGTCGCCGCTCATGGCCTCGCGAAGATGCGATGCATGGCGCACCACCACGACGCCACTGTCGTAAGGAACGTTGAGCCATTTATGGCCGTCGAATGACCACGAATCGGCGTCGGGAATGCCACGCGCAAGATGAGCGAGTGGCGGGGCGGCCGCGGCCCAGATTCCGAATGCGCCATCGACATGCACCCAGGCACCGGCAGCGTGCGCTCGGGCGCAGATCTCTCCGGCGGGATCGAACGACCCGGTGTTGACATTCCCTGCCTGCACGCAGACGATGGTGCATCGCTCAAAGGGGGGCAATTTGTCCGCCCGCATCCTTCCCTGCCCGTCAACCGAGACCCGGATCACCCGCTCGCGTCCGAGCCCCAGCAGTCCGAGTGCTTTGTGCACGGCAACGTGGGTTTCCTCGCTTACCACGACGGTGATGGGAGGCGCGCCGAACAGCCCCTCCGCATCGACATCCCAGCCCTCGCGCAAGAGCAGCGCGCGGCGAGCGGCTGCCAACCCGGAGAATGTCGCTACCGTGTCACAACCAACGAACCCGACAGCAGACTCGCGAGGCAGACCCAGAATCTCCAGCAGCCAGCGCGATGCCACGTCCTCGAGTGCGGCCGCCACTGGCGAAGTAACCTCCATCACGGCGTTCTGGTCCCATGCCGTCGCCAGCCAGTTGGCAGCCACGGTGAC
>JBEKFB010000279.1:0-6059 GCA_050013535.1 Bryobacteraceae bacterium
ACCGGCTGCGTCACCGACGCGACCTTCTGATGAATGTACAACTGAGCCACCTCATCTCCAGCCCGGCTTCCCGTGTTAGTAACGTCGACGCTCACGGTGGTCTCTCCGGCGGGCGCAATCTCCGAGGGCGCAGCGCGCAGGTTGTCGAATTTGAACGTCGTATAGCTCAGACCCCAGCCGAACGGGAACAGAACCTTCCTCCCGTTGAACAAATAGCTGCGGTTCAGCGACGGCTTGTGATTGTAGTAATCGGGCAGCTCGCCGACGTTGCGCGGGAAACTGATGGGAAGTTTCCCTCCGGGATTCACATCGCCGAACAGCACGCGCGCAGCGGCGGTTCCGCCTTCCTGGCCGAGATACCAGCCTTCCAGAATCGCCGGCACATGTTCGACGGCGTAATTGATCGAAAGCGGCCGGCCGTTAATCAGGAAGACGATGGTCGGCTTGCCCGTTTCCACAACCGCCTTGATGAGTTGGTCCTGATAGCCGATCAGGTCGAGCGAATCGCGGTCACCGAGGTGTTGCTCCGACCATGCCTCCCGATTGGTATGCTCGTTCTCGCCCACCACCACGATGGCCACGTCGGCGCTCTTAGCCACCTCGACAGCTTCCTTTATGCGCTGCAACTGGGATTTTTCGTCGGGCAGTACGGCCGAGTTCTCGTACCACGCCGACCATCCCTGCTTGCCCTCGGTGATTCGCGTACCCTCCGCATACACAACCTTCGCTGAAGCCCCCACGCGATCGCGAATGCCATCGAGAATACTCACCCCGTGCGCGGGCTCCCGGCTGTACCCGCCCAGGTGAACGTCGGCGGCGTTGGGACCGATCACGGCAATGGTCTCCAGCCTGGTCAGATCGAGCGGCAGCAGATTGTTCTCGTTCTTGAGCAGAACAATAGCCTTTTCGGCCGTTTTCTCAGCCAGTGCCCGATGTTCCGGGCTGTTGGTGATCTGCCGCGCGTACTCCGGGTCGACGTACGGATTCTCAAAAAGGCCCAGCCGAAACTTCGTATATAGAATGTCCGAGACTGCGCGGTCGATCTGCGATTCGGGCACGATACCCGCCTTCAC
This sequence comes from Bryobacteraceae bacterium, assembly GCA_050013535.1. Classification (GTDB taxonomy): domain Bacteria; phylum Acidobacteriota; class Terriglobia; order Bryobacterales; family Bryobacteraceae; genus CAWACP01. The sequence goes on from JBEKFB010000279.1 coordinate 1,074, forward strand.
CTGATCGAGCAACGTACGATAAACCGCGCCATCGCTCAAATCATAATCGATACCCGCCTCGAGTGCCTGGCGAGCCGCGTCCGCGAAGTTGGCGGCAATATGGTGCGTCTCCACCAGCATCTGCAGCCCGTGGCCATCGGAGGTGACGTAGCCCTTGAAGCCCCATTCCCGGCGCAGAACATTCTGGAGCAACCACGTGTTGACGTGCGAAGGGATGCCGTCAATTTCGTTGTAAGACGCCATCACGCTGCCCGCGTGCGCTTCTTCAATAGCCGCCCGGAAAGCCACGAAGAACGATTCGCGCAGCACGCGCTCGGAGTAATTCGCGGGCGCGGTGTTGGTTCCACCTTCCGGTTCACCATGAGCCGCGAAGTGCTTCGCCGTCGCGGACACGTGATGGCGATCGATCAGGTAATTGGGACCCTGCATTCCCTCAATGGCCGCCACGCCGATATGGGCGCCGAGGTAAGGGTCCTCGCCGTAGGTCTCTTCAGTGCGGCCCCAGCGCGGATCGCGAGCCAGATCGAGCACCGGGCTGAAGGCCTGCTCAACGCCCGCGGAAGCCATCTCGTCGGCCACCGCCGTAAAGACGTCGTGCACCAAAACCGGGTCCCAAGTGCTGGCCAGCGCCAACGCTTGCGGAAAGCTGGTGGCGCCGTTGGACATAAAGCCGTGCAGCGCTTCGCCTTCGAAGATTGCGGGGATGCCGAGACGCGTCTTCTCCACCAGGTATCGCTGCGCCGCGTTTCTGAGCACCGCGCCATCGTGGGTGGTGAGTTTTGAGTTCACATCGAACAACTGGCGGAATGTCCTCGCGGCGGTTTCGTTAGTGAACTGCCCGGTGGAATCGATGATCTGGCGATTGAGCGACGGGTACAACTCGGCGCACTTCTCTTCCAGAGTCATGCGGCCTAAGAGATCCGCTACCCGTTGCTCAATAGGCAGACGCGGATTCTTGTAATCCAGCGCCGCGTCCTGCGCTGGTATGGCCGTCGAAGCCAGCAATGCCGTTGCGAGACACAGCAACCCACGCACGTGGTGAATCATGAATGCCCCTTCCTTGTAATTCTATAAGAGCCTGTGGAAAGGACGCGTGGCAGACTATCGGGTGTTAGCCGTGCTTGAACCTTTTGGGGTATGTTGTAATGTTCCGCTGTTTCGCGAGACTACCTGAGCTATGAAGACCCGACTCGCAATCTTGTTGATGCTCGCAGCCTTATCGAGGGCCGCGACATCGGATGACATCCGGAGCATCCTCGCCAACCGTGTAGATCAGAAAAAGGCCGTAGGCATCATCGTCGCGACCATCGACGCCCATGGCCGCAACACCGTCGCTTACGGGACGGTAGCCAAGGATCGCAGCGATGCTCCCGACGGCAGCACCGTATTCGAGATCGGCTCCATCACGAAAGTCTTCACGTCCCTGCTGCTTGCCGACATGGTGGAGCACGGCGAGGTTCGGCCCGACGAGCCCGTGGCGGATTTGCTGCCGAAGACCGTGAAGGTTCCGTCGCACAATGGCCGTCAGATCACCCTGCTCGATCTTTCGATGCAGTCCTCGGGCTTGCCCCGCCTGCCCACGAACGCCCAGCCCGCCGATTTCATGAATCCATATGCCGACTACACGCCCGCGAAGCTATACGAGTTCCTCTCCGGCTACACACTCACCCGCGACCCCGGCGAAAAATACGAATACTCGAACCTCGGCGCAGGCTTGCTTGGTCATGCACTCGCGCTGAAAGCGGGAATCAGTTATGAAGAACTGTTGCGCAAACGGGTTTTCGACCCGCTCGGCATGCACGACACTTCCATTACTCTGACCGCCGATCAGCGTAAACGTCTCGCGCCCGGCTACAATGCGGCGCTCAATCCGGTGGCGAACTGGACATTCGATGTGCTGGCGGGTTGCGGCGCGCTTCATTCGACAGCCAACGATTTGCTCACTTTTCTCGCGGCGAACATGGAGCTGGCGGATACTCCGCTGAAGGCGGCGATGCGCCGAATGCGGTCCATGCGAAAGCCCACCGGCATGCCCGATATCGACATCGCCATGGCCTGGCACATCCTTACCAAATTCGGTGGCGAAATCGTCTGGCACAACGGTGGTACGTATGGATATCGCTCATTCATCGGGTTTGATCCAGCCGCGAAGAAGGGAGTCGTGGTGCTGTGCAATGCCTTCATGGACAACGACGATGTCGGGCTGCACGAGCTCGACAGCCGTTACGCCGTCACGACGTTCGGCAACGGGACCGCGCCGAAGATCAATTAGGCGATTTCGCGAGTCAACAGGCTCGGAACGTGACGGCGCCTTCGGCGGCTGACGAGACCATGGCCACGTATTTGGCAAAAACTCCGGTCTTGTAGCGCGGCGCCGGCGCCTTCCATTCGCGCAACCGGGACGCGAGTTCTTCCGCGGGAATCTCCAGATTGATGGTGCGTTTCTCGATATCGATTTCGATGATGTCGCCCTCGCGAACCGCCGCGATGGGCCCGCCCACCGCCGCCTCCGGAGCCACATGGCCCGCCATTAGTCCGCGCGTGGCGCCGCTGAAGCGGCCGTCGGTAAGAAGGGCAACCGAATCGCCCAGACCCGCACCGACGATGGCGCTGGTCACTCCCAGCATTTCGCGCATGCCCGGTCCGCCGCGTGGGCCTTCATAGCGGATCACCACAACATCGCCTGCCTTAATATGCCCGGCGGTCACCGCCTCCATGGCCTGCTCTTCACACTCGAAGACGCGCGCTGGCCCGCACTGGCTCTTGCGCGCGATGCCCGTGACTTTGATCACGCAGCCATCCGGCGCGAGCGACCCGTGCAGAATCACCAGGCCGCCCGACTTCTTGATGGGATTGCTGAGCGCGTGGATCACTTCCTGGCCAGGTGTTTCCTTCGCGTCCGCGGCCTCCTCCGCGAAGGAGCGGCCGGTCACCGTCAGTGCCGATCCATCCACGTATCCGCCGTCAACCAGACGTTTCCCGATTACTCCCCATCCGCCTGCATTATGGACGTCGACAGTCACGAAGCGTCCGGCCGGTTTCAGATCCACCAGCAACGGTGTGCGCTCGCTGATCTTCTGAAAATCGTCGATATCCAGCGGCACTCCGGCCTCGCGTGCCATCGCCAGCAGATGAAGTACCGCGTTCGTCGACCCGCCCGTAGCAGCGACGGCGGCAATCGCATTGTCGATGGCGGTGCGCGTGACGATATCGCGCGGCTTGATGTCCTTGTTCACAGCGTTGACCACTGTGCGGCCCGCACGCAGGCAGACATCATCTTTCAGCGGGTCCACCTGGGGCACCGCGGCCGATCCCATCGGCGATAGCCCTACCATCTCCATAACCGTTGCCATCGTGTTCGCGGTGAATTGACCACCACAAGCGCCAGCCCCCGGGCAAGCCGAGTTCTCGATCGCCAGCAACTCGGCGTCGTCGATTTTCCCCGCGGCGTTCGCGCCCACGGCCTCGAAGACGTCCTGAATGGTCAGATCGCGGCCATTGTGATGTCCTGGAAGAATTGACCCGCCGTAGATCACTACTCCCGGCACGTTCAGCCGCAGCAGAGCCATCGCCGCACCGGGGATGGTCTTGTCGCAGGCCACCAGAGCGATAATGCCGTCGAACATATGCCCGCGCGCCACCAACTCAATGGAATCGGCGATCACTTCGCGGCTCACCAGCGAAGCTTTCATGCCCTCCGTGCCCATAGTGACGCCGTCGCTGATAGCGATGGTGTTGAACTCCATCGGCGTTCCGCCCGCTTCGCGCACGCCCTCGGCGACTCGCGCGGCCAGTTCGCGCAGGTTGAAATTACACGGCATGGTGCCGATCCATGTGTTGGCGATGCCAATAATCGGCTTGCGCAGATCCTCGTCGGTGTAGCCAATGGCCTTCAACATGGAACGCGCGGGCGCACGATCGCGCCCCTGGGTAATGGTGTAGCTACGGAGCTTCATGGTGAACCTTTATCTTATCGCCATGTGTCCGGCGCGCCTCGTCTAACATGAATAAGTGCGCCCATACATACTGCTCATCGCGGCGGCCCTCTGCGCCGCCTCCGTCTTCGCGCAAAGCGATGCCAAGCCTCTGACCGCCCTTCCGTACACGCCCAGCCTCGACGTGACCGCCATGGACCGAACCATCAACCCTTGTGAAGACTTCTTCCATTACACGTGCGGGAATTGGCTTCGCAAAAACCCGATTCCGGCGGATCAGGCCGCATGGGATGTCTATTCGAAACTCGCCACCGAGAACGAGCAGTATTTGTGGGGCATTTTGCTCGCGGCGGGCGACACTTCGCGCACGCGCCGCAAAGAGGAGCAACAGATCGGCGATTTATTCCACGCCTGCATGGACGAGGGGTCCATTGAGAAGGCCGGTCTCACGCCATTGCTCCCGGCACTCGATGCGATCGCCGCCCTAAAGTCGAAACAGGATATGGCCACGGTGGTCGCGGCCGAGCACATATCCACCGCATCGAATGCGCTGTTCGGATTTAGTTCGAACCAGGACTTTGCCGATTCCCAACAAGTGATCGCCTTCGCCGAGGCCGGCGGCCTGGGCCTTCCCGACCGCGATTACTACGTCAAGACCGATACAAAATCCCAGGAGACCCGCGAACATTACCTGCTGCACCTGATTCACATGTTCCAAGCCACGAAGGCGAAGGCCGACGCCGCGGTGGTCATGTCCATTGAGACGGAACTGGCCAAGGCGTCACTCACGCGCGTGGAGAAGCGCGATCCTTACAACTTGTTCCACAAACTGTCCCCGGCGGAGTTCAAAGCGTTGACGCCCGATTTTGACTGGGACGCTTATTACCCGCACATCGGGCTCGCCTCGCCGGCCGTCGTCAACGCCACCGAGCCCGCGTTCTTCAAGGCGCTCGAACAACAGCTTGCCACGCACGATCTCGCCGACTGGAAGACCTACCTGCGCTGGCACCTGATTCACGCCGAGGCGCGTTATCTGCCTTCGGCCTTCGAT
>JBEKFB010000280.1:0-6208 GCA_050013535.1 Bryobacteraceae bacterium
TTCCGGCAAAGCTTCAGGCGACGCGGTTCACATCCGCACTGGCGCGGGTGTGAAGGAATTGCGGCTGATGGAATGGAGCGGCGCTCGTTACACATTCGAGATGAATATGGGCCAGCCGCGCGTCGTCGAGAAGGTCCAATCGATTCAAACTGACGTCGGCAACGTTGATGCCACGCTTCTGGACGTCGGCAATCCGCAGGTGGCGATTCTCTGCCCGGAGTTCCCCGCAAACTGGCGCGAACTGGGGGCGGCCATCGAACGTCACCCGATGTTCCCCAACCGCACCAACGTCTCCTTTGTGCGCGTGCTGGACGAACACATCATCGACGTCGTTTTCTACGAGCGTGGAGTAGGCGAGACGATGAGCTCAGGTACAGGGTCCACGGGCGCGGCTGCGGCGGCCATTTTGCGCGGTCTCGCAAAAAGTCCGGTCCGCGTGATGACGCCCGCCGGCGATCTTCACCTCCGCTGGACCGACTCGATCTGGCTCACCGGTCCGGCGGAGATTGTGGCGACGGGGGAGTACCTGATCTCATGATGACGAACAACCGGATCTTGATGCGGTTGTTCTTTGTCTGCTGCGCCGGTGTGCTTATAGGAATGCCGCTGGTTGGTTCGTCGCACAAGGCGGATGCTCCTCTTCCCGATCGGCTCGTCATCGGACGCGACAGCTTCTGGGACTTCGGACCACCCTTTCACTATTACGAGGTGATCTCGGTTATTCCGGCTCGGACAGGATCACGAATCGACCGCATCCTGGTAACACCACCGGGCGACGTGTGCACGCAGCCCGCCAAGGTTGAGGAGACGACGGTTACGGTAAGCGAATCCGTCGCCGGCCTCCTGCAAGGTGCCAACCCATGCTCAATACCAGAGAAAGAACTCCGCAGAGAACGAAAAAGGTGCAAACACTGCCTCACGTTTAGCGGCGTGAATGTCACAATGCAGGCACAGTGCGGCGAGGAGCAGCGCGAAGTTCGGATTGACATTCTCGACCGCGATATCTACGGCACCGGAGTTACCAAGACACCTCAGCACACCTCCTGGACCATGGGTTTTCTTCAGCATCTTGACCAGGCGCTGGGCCCCGGTGTCCCGGACAAGCCGATGTTTGACCTGTCGGAAAGTGCGAGCGGTTTGCCGCCTGAAAACGGGGCATTGAACGACCTAGCGGCCGGCAAGTTCGACGCACTATTTGGAGGACCGGAGAAAGTCTCGGAATTCTATCGGCAAGCGCAGCATCCGCCGCCTGAGCCGACCGTTGAGTTGATAGGCAGTGAACCGTTTAAACCCGTCTCGTATGAGGTTCCGAAATATCCGCACTTCGCAAGGATTGCGCACATCAGCGGGCGCGTGACGTTCACGGCGCGCATCACGTCAACCGGAAACCTGACGGATGTGAAGTTTGTTGAAGGGCACCCCTTGCTGCGTCCATCGGCCCAAAGCGCCGCCGCCGGATGGCTGTATGCAAAGGAAAGCACGGGAACGGAAGTTCACGCGACGTTGAACTTCAGGCTCAACTGCGAATCAGACAAGAAATAGTCCGCCGTCACTTCCCTGCGGCGATTGCCCGTTCCAGAGTTTCCCGAATGAAGCGCGTGTAGGGAATGCCGCGCGCCCTGGCTCGATCCTTCACCGCCACCAGCAACGTCTTCGGCACACGCATGTTGATCTGCTCGCCCTTGGTCTCGAATTCGAACCGCGCCGCCTTGAACCGGGAAAAGTCGAGGCCGGACAAGTCCTGAGTGAGGAACGCCTCAGCCTGCTTGTCAGTCCTGAGCTTCGGCACTTTCTTTTTCATAGGCTGCAATCTCTCTCGCATGCATGTATCGCGCGGTCACCGGACGGATTAGGCGGCCTTTATCCCTGATCCGCACTGTGAAAGCCACAAATATGTGCCGCCCCGCACTCGTCGTTCCAATGGCGATGAGCCGGTCCTCGTCAGTCGAATGCTTCGGATCAGGCGCAACGCGGAGGTCTCTCGAAAAAACGCTCTCGATTTCTGCAATCGAAACGCCGTGCTTCCGACACTTCTCTTTGTTACCGTCATCCCAGTCAAATCCGCTGACCGACAGATTCATCGTAACAGAGCGCTATACAAATGTATATACAAGCGCCCCGGGACTTCAGTTCGCCTGCAGAATCCTGATTCCCGTCACCTGACGAATCCAGCGCGCGGGACGTTTATCATCGGGCACCACCAATTGGAATGGACCATCTCGGTCCGACAGCGGCTTGCCATCCCGCGAGGTGACCACATACACCGGCCGGTCCGTGAAACTCGGGTCCAGCTCGGGCCACGCGAACACCACCCGGTAGCCATCCTTCGCGTTCACAAGCAGGTAATACGATGCCGCGGCACGGCGGAATGCGTCATCGCTCGGCAAGGTGAGCCGGGAGAGCAAATCCTTGAGCAGCACGCCCTGAAACGCGACTGGCGTGCCGTGCTCGGTCGCGGTCACCATCCGCTGCGGCATGGCCGCGAGTTCCGCCGATGAAAGCGTGGCGTTGCTTCCCGCGAGGCCCTGTAGCGAAAGAGTCGCGGACGGCGCTTGCGCGGGTGGCGTTTGCGCAGGTGAATTCGGAGTCACCATGGGACCTGAGTAACGGCCGATACTCAGGACGATGTCGCCGGCCTGGAACTCCTTATCGATTTCGACGTCGATTGTCTTGGCCTGCTTGACGAAACCCTGCGCGTCAACACCCAGCTTGTACTCCTTCACCAGCGAGACGGAAAGCGTGAATTTGCCGAAGGAATCCGTATGAACCACCGCCATGGTTTCACCGGGACCGCTGCCGAGCGTCACGGTCGCATTCGGAATCGGCGCGCCGCTGGGGTCCACAATTCGACCGGATACGCGGACGGCGCTGAGCGTAGCGGTGTTGGTCTGTCCCGCCGCAATACCGCACATCAGCAAGAAGACAGCGGCTAAAGCGTTACCTCGCGATGCGTTCATATCACACAATCCTACCGCCACGCGACTCGTCATAGCCGCGCCAGCCGCCCGATTACCAGATCGAAATAAGCATCGCCATTTATTTCACGAAGGAATTGCACACTGGGCGTGCGGCCGGTGACGCCCCACCAATCCACCACGGTCATTCCCAATGTGAGCACGCTCGCGCATTCCACCTCGATGTTCACTTTCCTTCCCGAGAAGATCTCCGGCGCCAGCAGGTACGCGATCACCGTCGCGTCGTGCAGCGGTCCTCCTTCCCATCCATACTTGCGTTCGTCGAAGAGCTTGTTGAAGGTCAGAAGGTGATAGAAGGCCTCGGCGACGGGCGTGCCGATGGCCCGCAGTTTCGCGAGGCGCGGTTTAGTGGTGAGCGCCTGATGCGTGCAGTCGAGAGGAATCATGGTGATGGGCGCTCCGCATGCAAGCACCCGGGCGGCAGCTTCCGGGTCCACGTAGATATTGAACTCCGCTGCTGGAGTGATGTTGCCGCCTTCGGAGAAAGCTCCGCCCATGATGACGATCTCTCTCAGGCGCCCCGCCAGGCGCGGCTCCTTCGCCATTGCCAGCGCGATGTTGGTGAGCGGCGCAAGGCAACACAGCGTCACTTCGCCACGCGGCCTGCTCATGACCAGATCCACGATTGCCTCGGGCGCGAATCCGGGCGTGAGAGGAGTCACCGGGTCGGGAAGATCGTATCCGTCGAAGCCCGTCCGGCCATGCACATGCTCGGCGGTGATCAAGGGGCGAATCAGCGGCGCCGCGACGCCCGCATAAACCGGCGTTTCGGTTCGCCGTGCCAACTCCAAAGCTTTCCGGGCATTCTTCGAAGTGAGGTGCAGCGGCACGTTTCCAGCGACCGTGGTCACCGCGAGCACGTCGAGTTCCTCGGGCGATGCCAATGCTGTGAGGATGGCGACGGCGTCGTCGGGCGAAGGGTCGGTATCAATGATGATGGGGCGCGGCATGCGATTCCGACATTATTGCAGGCGCGAAAATCATGCCGGGCCGCCCGCACGCTATACTGGAATTTCTCCCGGGGGTGATCCCATGCGTGTTTACGCAAAGTTCGCGATCCTTGTTATCGCGATTGTCGGCGTCCTCATCTGGCTTGCCGCGGGCGGCATCAGCGAAACGAAAACATATTACAAGACCATCGCCGAATTAGGTGCGATGGGCGATCATGCACAAGGGCAGCGTATTCGCGTCGGCGGCGACGTGGAACCCGGCTCCATTGTGCGTTCGGCGAGTGGTGTTACGTTCACGCTTCGTCAGGACGCACGCAAGCTGAAAGTGGTCTACAACGGCATAGACCCGCTTCCCGACACCTTCAAGGACGGTTCGCAGGCGCTGGCCGACGGACGCCTCGGCGAAGACGGCGTGTTTCGCGCCGGCAAGATCCAGGCCAAATGCGCCTCCAAGTACGAAGCCAAACCGGTCCCGCGCAACGCAGCCAGTCTCTGAGCCGCAGGTGAGAACCACATGGAGAACATAGGCGCCCTCGCGATCCTCCTCGCTTTTTGTCTCGCGGTTTATTCCGCGGTGTGCTCCGTTATCGGCAAAGTTGGAAAGAAGCCGTTTCTCGCGGTCAGCGCGCAACGGGCCGTCTACGCGGTGTTCGGGCTGGTAACTCTGGCCGCGGGGCTGCTCGTTTATCTTCTTCTAACCGGCAATTACACTATCGCGTATGTCGCCGCACACAGCGATCCGGGCATGCCCACGCTGTACAAGTTCACGGCCCTGTGGGGTGGCCAGGAAGGCTCTCTGCTTCTGTGGTCGTGGATTCTCTCCGCTTATTCCGCGATCGTCATGTGGACGAATCGCCGCCGGTTTCGCGACATGATGCCGTGGGTGACCTTCATCCTGATGGCCACCGAGACGTTCTTCCTCACGCTGATCAGCTTCCCGCTCTCGCCTTTCAAAATCCTGATCGCTGGCGCGAAAGCGAACCTCGTCGAAGGCCAGCCGCAGGGCCTGAATCCGCTACTGCAGTATCCTGCGATGGCCATCCACCCGCCTATGCTGTACCTCGGCTACGTCGGCTTCACGGTACCGTTCGCTTTCGCAATTGCAGCACTGATCACGAAGCAGCCCGGCGATGCATGGATTCATACCACGCGGCGGTGGACCCTGATTACATGGCTGTTCCAAAGCACGGGCGTCACGTTGGGAATGGGCTGGGCGTACGCAGTGCTCGGCTGGGGCGGCTACTGGGGCTGGGATCCGGTGGAGAACGCCTCGCTGCTTCCATGGATCAGCGGCACCGCATTCCTGCACTCGGTGATGATGCAGGAGAAAAAAGGAATGATGAAGGTGTGGAATATGGTGTTGGTTTCCGGCACCTTTTTCCTGTGCATCCTGGGAACGTTCCTGACGCGATCGGGGATTGTCAGCTCGGTGCACGCCTTCGCACAGAGTTCTATCGGCAACTATTTTGTTGTCTTCCTCACGGCGGGCATTGCCGCGACCATTTGGATCATTCTCGACCGGCTGAAGTATCTGCGAAGTGAAGCGCATCTGGAGAGCGTGGTATCGCGCGAGTCGAGCTTCCTGTTCAATAATCTGATCCTGCTGTCCAGTTGCTTTGCCGTACTGTGGGGCACTCTCTTCCCGGTAATCTCAGAAGCGCTCACCGGTGAAAAGATCAGCGTCGACAAACCGTTTTACGACAAGATCCTGGTTCCCGTGGGCCTGTTCCTGATGTTTCTCACGGGTGTTGGGCCGCTGGTGGCGTGGCGTCGCAGCTCGCTGGAGAGCCTGCGCCTCATGGCCGCGCTCGGCTTCGGCGGCATGTACGAACATCCCTACGCGCTGGTCTCATTTGGATTGTGTCTGTTCGTCACCGTCACCATTGCTCTGGAATTCTGGAAAGGCGCGAACGCGATCCGGGCAAAGAACGAGATAGGCCTCGCGCGTGCGGCCGTGGAGCTGACGCATCGCAATACGCGGCGTTATGGCGGATATATCGTGCACATGGGAGTGGTGCTGATGTTCATCGGCTTCACCGGTTCAGCGTTTAATAAGGACCTCACCGTCCAGGTGAAACCCGGTGAGGATTTCGGCGTCGGTCACTACAACCTCACCGTCACCAATATGGAAGACGGTGACAACGACAACTACGAGTGGCGTACGGTATCGGTCGCCGTACGCAAGTCCGGCGAGGACCTCGGCATTCTGCATCCGGAACACCGCTTCTACAAATCAAGCCGGCAGCCTGCTTCTGAAGTAGCCATCCGCCGCCGCTTGAATGA
>JBEKFB010000281.1:0-5715 GCA_050013535.1 Bryobacteraceae bacterium
CCCAGACCGAATTTCGCAGCGAAATGATTCACCGTTACCAATGCGAACGCACAGAAGCCCCAAAACACCAGAGCATGCGCGAGGCCGGGCAAAGGGCGCTGGCGAATCACCTTGCCCTGCAGCATTACTTCCCATACAAAATCGACCACACGGCGGCCCATCGGGCGCAGGTGAAAATCGGCATCCGGCTTCGAGCGGCAGATATTGCGCCAGACGGGGCGGAAGCGCCACCAGAAGCCGAAGGCGGACGCGGCCATCAGGAACGCCAGCAGGATTCGTTCGGCCATCGCCGTTTCAGCTTAACAGGGGAGTAAACTGCTTGCAGTGGACTACATGGTCAGCAAACAACTTCCCGCTCCGCCGCGCGGGTCCCGCGGCTGCATCAGCCTCGTCGCCGCCGTCGTGGTTCTCTTCGTCGCGATCAGATTTGCCGCGTCCTGGGTGATTGACTTCGAGTGGTGGACCGAAATGGGCCAGGTGCAGACCTGGTTTGCCATGCTGCTCTACGGCTTCGTGCCGTCGGTGTTGGCGACCATCATTGCATTTCTGGTTTTCTGGATCGCGCACGTACGCGCCCTGCGGTTCGCCGGCGCCAGCTTGCGTGGACATCGCCTGTACGCTTGGATTTCCACGGCGGTGTTGTTTGTTCTGGCGTTGATTGTGGCTACGGCGAGCATCGATTCGTGGGTCGCGGTGCGTTATTTCGGTGGCCGCGGGCTCGCCAGTGACGCGGCAGCGTGGCGCGACCCGGCATTCGGGCATCCGCTGTCCTTCTACTTTTTTGAACTACCGTTCTATAAAGACCTGCTCGTCCTCCTGCTGGCCATCAGCATCGCCGCCATGGCGATCTACTGGATCACCGCGCGCGCATGGCAACTCCGGCGCGACATGCCCGGCGACCTGCGAGAAATCTCCGTCGGTTTCGACTTGCGCTCGCTTCACCTGGCTGGTGCGTTGGAGTCGTTCTTCCTCCGAGCCATCATTGTGCTGGCGTTGCTCGGTCTGGGCGTGAATTTCCTGTTGCACCGCTACGATCTGCTTCTGGCCGATCACGGCTTCATGTCGGGCATGGATTACGTGGATCAGAATATTACGTTGCCGCTCACCTGGCTGCTGGCCGGGTCCTGTCTGCTGGCGGCGATAGCCGTTTCCATCCGGCGGCCCCGGTATGCGCTGATTGTCGTCGTGGCTCTGATCCTGCGCGCCATTCTGCCGCCCATCGTCGGCTCAGTTTACGTTCGACCTAATGAGATTTCGCTGGAGCGCCCGTTTATCGAACGCCACATTCAGGCGACCCGCGCCGCGTTCACGCTCGATCAGCGCACAAAGGAAGTCGATTTCCAGGCCAAGCCCGAACAGCGCATCGATCTCTCCGCGCATAAGGCGCTGTTGGACAACGTGCGCCTGTGGGACTGGCACGCCTTTCACGAAACGGTTTCGCAGATGCAGCCGCTGCGTCCCTATGTATATTCCGACACCGACGTCGACCGCTACACGCTGGACGGGCAGTTCCGGCAGGTGCTGGTTTCGCCGCGCGAGCTGGATCTCCGGGCGCTGGGCGACGCACAGAATAGCTGGATCGCCACCCACTTCATGTACACGCATGGCTACGGCATCGTGATGGCCGAAGCAAATCGGATCACGCCAACGGGCCTGCCAATTCTTTTCATCAAGGACGCCCCGCCCGTGGTCACCGTGCCGGAGCTCAAGTTCACGCGGCCCGAGATCTATTACGGAGAGGACGTGCACGATCCTGTGTTCGTCCACACTGCGCAGGAAGAATTCAATTATCCCTCGGGTTCCAGCAACGTGCTGGTGCAATATGCCGGCACTGGCGGGTTCCCCATTTCGGCCGTGTGGCTGCGCACGCTCGCTGCGGTCGCGCGCAGCGACTGGAACATTCTGCTCACCAGCAACCTGACGCCGGACAGCCGCATGATGATTCATCGCAACGTCCGCGAACGGCTTAGCGAACTTGCCGGTTTCGTCTCCTGGGACACCGATCCTTACATCGTTCTCACCGACTCCGGGCGACTGACTTGGATCGTGGACGGCTACATGACCTCCGACGCGCATCCTTATTCACAGGAAATCTCCAGCGACAACCTCGGGACCTTCAATTACATTCGCAATTCGGTGAAGGCCACCATCGACGCCTACGACGGGACGGTGAAGCTGTACGTCTTCGATGAACAGGATCCGCTGCTCGCGGCTTATCGGCGATTATTTCCGAATTTGTTCACGCCTGCTTCCGCGATGCCCGCCGACCTGCGCCGCCACGTGCGCTATCCCGAGATGATTTTCCAGGCCGAGGCCGAGGTCTACCGTATGTTCCACATGCGCGACGCGGAGACGTTCTACAACAAATCCGACGCGTGGGACATCGCGAAATATACCAGCGGCCAGAATTCAGAGGCCGTGCCGCTGACGCCGACGTATGTGATCGCCACTCTCCCTGGCGAAACACAGCCCGAGTTCCTGCTGATGATTCCGTTCACACCACGCAACCGTCCCAACCTGACCGGACTGCTGATGGCGCGCTGCGATGGCGCGCATCTGGGCGAGAAGGTGATCCTGGTGCTTTCAAAGCAGGAGACGATTCTCGGGCCGATGCTGGTGGAGGCGCGTATCGATCAGGACCAGAACATATCCAAGGACCTGACGCTGTGGAACCAGCAGGGCTCGCACGTGCTGCGAGGGCAGATGCTGGTGCTGCCCATCGAAAACACATTCCTCTACATCGAGCCGATCTACATTCAGGGGCAGAGTTCGGAAGCGAGCATGCCGCAATTGAAGAAAATCGCGCTCGCGATGGGTAACACGCTGGTTTATACCGACACATGGCAACAGGCGCTGGATCAACTGGCGGCCGATATGGGAACGGCGGCTCCTCAGGAGCAGACACCGCCGGCTGGTTCCGCGCCGGTGAGCCAGATGATAAACACCCCGGGGCAGCCACTGCAGCGAAACGACCCGCGCCTCACGGAGATTCGCCAGCATTTACAGCGCTATCGCGATCTCACTTCTCAGGGCAAGCTAAGCGAAGCGGGCAAGGAGCTCGAAGCGATTCAGGGGATCCTGGGAAAGTAGCTCAGAAGCCTTCCCAGACGCAAGCGGTGAATTTTTTCGAGATGCGGAAGCCGAGCCGCTCGTACAATTGGATGGCTTCAACATTGGATTCTGTGACGGTCAGGCTGACCGAACGGCAGCCGGCGTTGACCAGCGCAGCAAGGGCGCGCCGCATCATCTCATATCCGCAACCTCTTCCTTTGACCGCGGGAGCGACGCAAATCTGCGTGATGTGGCCAACGTCATACGCCACCAGACTGGCCAGGCACATGCCGCACAACCGTCCGTTGCTGTTGTCGAGCGCCATGAAAGACGCGGGTTGGAAAAAGGTCCCGCACCCCGGGTACTGAATGATGTTGGCGAGAAAACGGCGCGAGCCGGCGGGCGAGCGGTACTGATCGTTGATGTCGCTATCCACGTGCCCGCGATAGGCCACAGGAATCAACGCCGCGGCTTCGTCCTGACGTCTCTCGTTCCAGGCATCGAAGGTAATGTCGCGAAGGTCGCGGCGCGGCGCCAGCGGAGCAAGATTGGCCAGATCGAGCTGCATAAAGCAGCGTGGCACGACACTGGCGAATTCACTGCGCGGCAGCGTCTCGCGGCGGGACCAGCGCAGCATCATGAGTTGAGATTCGATCCGCCGTACCGAGGGTGAGTGCGCAATAGCCTCCACCACTGCCCCGAGGAGAAGGCGTTCGTTCTCGGGCGTGGAATGTGCGCGGGCGATATAGAAATCGCCGATCAGCCCTTTGTTGCTTTCGGAGACCACGTACGTGTAACCGACCGGAGCGTCGCCTTCCACCAAGCAGAATCCGCTGAGCGCCTGCATGTCGAGAAACCTGCGAACGAGGGCGGCCGAGCCTTCGAAGTCCCAGTCCAGCTCCTGGCGCCATGTCTCCGCCTCTTCATCCAGAACCGACGAAAGCTGGCTGGCGCGGACGAAGCGCAACTCGATGACGCGGGGCGCCGAACGTCCGGCGACGCCGGCACGCAGATCGGACAACGCGGCCATGCTTGTGACTATATCGTAAGTCCGGCGGTGGGCCTGACGGCGAGGCGCTATTCCGCCCGAAGCGCCTCGGTCGGGTCCACCGCCGCGGCACGGCGTGACGGCAGGTAGCTCGCCAGCGCGGCAGCTGCGAGGAGTCCCACGGCTACTGTGACGTAGGTCGCGGGATCGAGCGGGCTCACGTCGAATAAGAGCGCCGTCATCAGACGCGTCAGCGCGCCCGCCGCGATCAGCCCGAGGGCAAGACCCATCACGGTAAGCAGCAATCCCTGGCTCACGAACATGCGCGATACCTGTTGCCGCTGCGCGCCGAGAGCGATGCGAATGCCAATCTCGCGCGTGCGCTGCGACACCGAGTACGCGATCACGCCGTAAATCCCGATCACGCCCAGCAACAGCGCCATGCCTCCGGCGAACGCTAGCATCACCAAAGTGAACGCCGTGCGCGCCATGGATTTGCGGTAGATTTCGTCTTCCGTCCGCACCAGATCGATTGGAAGATCCGGATTCACCGACCATACCGCGCGCTGGATGTCCTGAACCAGGCTGGCGGAACCGGCCCGGCTGGTGCGAACCTCGAAATTCATCGTCCGCAACACCGTAAGATCCTTACAACAAAAACCCTTCATCGCCATCGGCCAATAGACTGTGGGCGGAGCCGGTTTGTTCACACCGTCATCGCGCTGATCCGCCGCGATACCGATCACTTCGCGCCAAACGCCGCGAGAACCTTCGCGAATACGTTTGCCAATCGCGGCCGCATCACTGCCCCAATATTCGCGCGCAAACGAGTCCGAGATCAGGGCCACCGGCCTGAATTCCTGGAGATCCTGCCAGGTGATATCGCGGCCCAGCAGAATGGGATCGCCCATGGTGCTGAAATAATCCGGCGAAATGTAGTCGTACCTGCGAACCGGCGCAAGCTCGCCTTCGGTGTAGCGGCGGTCCTCCGCGAAAACCGGATCGAAGCTGCTGTTTCCATCCATTGGCAGATGGCTGGCCAGACCCACCGATACGACACCGGGGATGGATGCCACCCGCCGCACCAGTTCCTGCTGCTGGGCGGTTACCTGTGCATCGGGGACGCCGGCGTCGGGCAGAGAGATCTGCAACGTCTGGATTTCGGCGGGATTCGTAAACCCCGGCTGCACTTGCAGGAGAGCCTGGGAGGTCCGGATCATCAGCCCTGCACTCACCAACAGCACCATCGCAAAAGTTACCTGCACCACTACCAGAATGTCCCTCGCGCGGTGCCGCTCCCGGCTGTGGCTCGATGTCCGGCTTCCGCCTCGCAACACCTGACCGATTCGCGTGCCGGCATATTTCAGAACGGGCAGGAACCCAAACAGCAGACCGGAAAACAACGAAACGGCAAGCGCGAACAGCAACACGGGTACGTCGATCCCGATTTCATTGAGTCGCGGCAGACCCGCCGGAGCGAGGGTCACCAGCCATCGCAGCGCCCCCTCGGCCAGCGCTACGCCAAGAACGCCGCCGACAATCGCGAGGGTGAGGCTTTCCGTCAACAGTTCAGCCGACAGGCGTCCACGACCCGCACCGAGCGCCGCGCGGATGGCGAGCTCCTGCTGACGTCCTTCGGTTCTCACCAGCAAAAGATTCGCGACATTGGCGCAGGC
>JBEKFB010000282.1:0-7856 GCA_050013535.1 Bryobacteraceae bacterium
GCGCCGTAAGGGCTGGCGAAGGTGGCGTGAGAATCCACGTTTTCAAGATGTCCCGGCTGACCGGCGGCGGCAAGCAGATTCGCCGCGCCGGGGTTGAACGCGCCACCCCAGGGGAATGCTTGTCCTCTTGATCCGCGAGCCGCTTTCTCCCATTCGCCGGCTGTAGGCAATCTCTTATGCGCCCAGGTGGCGAAGGCGCGGGCGTCGCCGAGGGTGACGTTCACCACGGGAAAGCCCGCATCGCCTGCCGACCGCTGGGGCCGGTGCGTTTGTTGACAGAAGAGATCCCAGGCGGCGTTGGAGACCTCGGTGCGGTCGATGTAAAACGCGGGGATCTTGCTGATGACCTTCCCCGATTCGCCGAGCTTCGCTTCGCCGCCAGGCACCAGCACCATGTCGCCGCTGGCCAGATGGATGGTTTCGGGCAATCGCCGATGTTGCGCCAGCCACCACCAGGCGGCCGCGCCCAGCAGCAAGACGATGGCGACGACAGCCCCGGCCTGCTTCCAGCCGATTGCCGGAGAATTGGGAACCGGCCGGGGAACCACTCGCGGCATCTCCATGGTTGGCGAGTGTTCCAGCTGCGATGCCTCGGGGGCCGGTACCGCGCCATGTTTTATCTCGGCACCCGCTCCAGTCCCCGCCAGAATCGCCTTCAGCGTGTCAACGATGGGCTGAAATGCCGGGTACCGATCTTCCTTCTTCTTTGCGAGACAGCGCTCCACAAGCGCGATCACCGGCTCGGGGACCTGAGCCTCGCGCAGCGGCGTCAGATCGGGCGGTGAATACAGAATCGCCGCCGCGATCTCCTGATGCGTCTCGGCCGCGTAAGGGAGCCGCAGGGTCAGCATCTCATAGAGCAACACGCCGAAGCTGTAGACGTCGAGCGCCGCGGTTGGCTTCTCACCCTGCACCTGTTCGGGGCCCATGTAGGACAAGGTCCCGACGATCTGACCGGCCATGGTCAGGTCGGAATCGTCCCGGCGCGCCACGCCGAAATCGAGGAGCTTGGCATGCCACTCGCGGTCGACATGCACGTTCGCGGGTTTGACGTCGCGATGAATGATGCCGCGCTGATGCAGGTAGCCGAGTGCCGCCGCAATCTGCAGAGCGACGCCGAGCGCATGGGACTGAGAAGTGAGCCCGCCGCGGTTCATGATGGCGCGCAACGATTCGCCGCCCAGCCATTCCATGACGATGTAGGGCCGACCGCCGAACTCGCCCACGTCGTACGTGGTGATCACATTGGGATGCGCGCAGCGGCACGCCAGTTGGGCTTCCAGGATGAAGCGGCGGTGGATGGATTCTTTCTGCGCGTCAATGAGGCGTAGGATCTTGATGACAACCGGCCGCGATGCCACGGGGTCCCAGGCGAGAAACACGTCGGCCATGTTTCCGCCCAGGTTCTTGCGGCATTCGTACTTCCCTATGTTGAACGGCAGCTCAGGCGTGGCGTCAACGGCCGCATCCATGTCGTTGTACAACGTACCACAGAGTGGCTGGCACGCCCAGCGTTGAGCACCGCGTTACTGGCCGGCCGTGTTACTGGCCGATCGTGTAGGCGCGGTCCCAGAGCGCCATGTTGCCGATGGCGGCGCCGGAGATCACGATCTCCACGCGGCGGTTTTGCTCGCGGCCCATTGGCGTTGCGTTGGAGGCAATGGGACGGTCCCTGCCAATGCCGATTGCCGTCACGGAATCAGGCGGCAGCCCGTTTGCCAGCAACTGTTCGCGGACCACCTGGGCGCGGCGCTCGCATTCGGAATCGGTGCCGCGATCGTCGGTGTACCCTTCCACGCGAAGAGTCAGGCCAGGATGGGCGGCCATGAAGGTCGCAACGCGCTGCAACCGGTCGGCAAGACCACGATCAATCTGGGCATCGGAAACGGTGACCAGTAACCCGCGTGGCGTATCGCGCGTAGGCAGGATGCCGTTCAACTGCGCGAGCAACTCGGCGCGAAACTGCTTCTGCGCCGCGATCGATTGCGCCTGCTTTGCCGCGATGGCCTCGGCTGCCGCAGCCTGGGCCTCTTTTTGAGTCTGATCGGCCATTGCCTGGGCCTGCGCCGCCTCAGCCTGCGCCTGTTGAGCGTTGGCGTGCTCATCCGCAGCCTGTTGATGCGCCGCGTTCGCCGCAGCCGTGGCCTCTTGCGCTTGCGCCTCGGCTTGCAAACGAGCCTGCCGCTCAGCCGCGGTTTCCTGTTGTTGCTGCGTCAAACGCTCTTCGGTGGCGCGGCGTCCGGCGATTGTGCGGGCGTCCTCCGCCATTTGGGCCGCCTCGCGCGCTTCCGACACAATCACGTGCGTATCCTGCCTGCTCGCCTGCATCTGTTGCGCTTCAATTAGCAGGGACTGCGCTTTTTGGAAGGTGTCCGGCGCATAATGGTCCGCGCCAACGGCCTGCGCAATCTGCACGGCGTTCTGCGCCTGATAAACCTCCAGCAGCGCTTCATACCGGTCATACGGCAGCTTCCTGGATTCTTCGTAAGGCGGCCTGGTGGTCATCGCGTTCTGCACAGTCATGGTGTATTGCCCGCGCGGCAGCAAATCGTATTTCGCGGTCACCACTTCACGCTTGCCGATGGTCTCCGGCAGGATGACATTCTCAAGCACCACCACGTCACTCGGTGTCGTCACCGCATAATACGGCTCGGCCGTCACCATCAGCCCGAGCGCCTGCAGGTCGGTAGTCACTTCTATCTTCGCTTTGTTCGACGAACTCACCACCAGCTCGCCAAGATTCTTCGCACGGCCTTCGGGAGTGATGGCCCAGAGGACATAGGTGAGATACTCATTGCCGAAGCGCGCCGGCGCATCCAGGTGATCGAACCGGGCATCGATAACGGTGCGGCCCCGCTTGCTATCTATAGTCGCGTCGCCTTTAGCCTGCGGCATCAGGATAGTACCCTGGAAGCCGATATCAGTGGGCCCGGTCATGTGCTCGTAATTCACTGCCTGCAAAGTTCGGGAAACTACGGTGACGTGATAAATGGGCGCGGTTTCCTGTGGCGCGGCGAAAGCACCCAGTGTCATCAGAACTGTTCCAGCGAGTACGGACAACAAGCGATTCATGGCATCGACCTCCATCGAGCCTTCTGAAGCACGCCGGGTTCCGCAATCCGGCCGCTTATCACCGTGCGGAATCAGAGGTGACGTTTTCGAGTAACTCGAAGAATTGACGTTGATCCATGGTGGTACCTGGAAAAAATGCCAGAGTCGGCGACCCGCAATGTCAGCGGATCAACACTCTGCGGCCTGGCCTTCATCTTGCCCGAATAATGGGGAAAGGAGAACCCATGAATTGGGACACCGTAGAAGGTAACTGGAAACAGATGAAAGGAGCTGTCCGCGAACAGTGGGGCAAGCTGACCGACAACGATCTCGAGCAGATTGCCGGGAAGAAGGACCAGCTCATCGGCCGTATCCAGGAGCGTTACGGGATTAGCAGGGACGTCGCGAAGCAACAAGCCGACCAGTGGGCTCAGACCGTACAGACGGAGGAGCCGGTAGGCCAGGGGCACGGGACCCAGGGACATTCGTCCCAGGGCCAAAGCCGCGCGGCACGAAAGTAGTCTGTTTCCGGATGGGGGTTCGCGTCACAAGCGCGAGCCCCGCGTCTTACTCGGCTCGAGGCCGCGCAAAAAACGAGAGCATCGCAAACATCGCGAGAGCGGCTGCGGCTCCCCAAAGCAAATAGAGCGGCCACGGTCCGAGCAGATCGAGAAGAGACCCACCGCCGGGCTTCCGGCAAAGATACATATAGTTGGTTCCCAGCAGGGCATTGAACGCGCCCACCACCCCCGCATAAACGAGCAACAGAGCAAACGCGCGCCACATCGCGTGGCGGCGCAGGGGTTGAATTCCGCCAAAGACAAGCACCGCCGCGGCGATGACGATGCCGCCGTGCGCGATGAAGAAATAGACGGCTGGATACGATGGCCACGGCGACCAGAGGTCCGGCGTCAGCAAAGCCATGCCGGCGCCCCCGAGCCCGGCGAAATACAGAAACTCCACGACAAGGGGAACGGGCACGATGCACGCGACGACCGCGGCCCATACGGTTGCGTCGCAGAGCTGCAGCGGCAGATTCCACAAATGGATGCCTTCGTGTGAATAACGGAACACCCACCAGACGATTTCGTCGATGGCGAGTCCATAGCCGAGGATTAGGCGAATCGCGCGCGCCCTCGCTCGTACTCGCCGGCAGACGATGCAGAGGATCACGGCTGTGATCGCGATGGCCGCGAGCAGCAGAATATGGAGAGGCAGGCTCATCGCTCGGAGAGCGCGTAGAGGAGAGTGCCCACGGCAACCTGCCAGATGGCGAACGCGCAGATCATAGCCGCGTCGTCTTGTGGTAACAGCCGCCACCGGAATGGCGCCGCTGCGAGCGCTCCGGCCACCGCCAGCAGACAAAGCGGCCTGATGTGAATCAGCCGCCTGCAGCCGATAGAAGTGGCAACCGCCACGCCCAACCCTCCCACCAGTCCGGCAGCAAACATGTTCAGATATGAGTCGCCGCGATCAAGGGCGACGGCCAGCCAGAACGCGCCCGCCCAGACGGCGCAGATCAGAATGACCACGAGCGGCATGCGGACGACGGGGCGAACGCACAGGATGGCGGCGAGAATCGCAAACGGGAGCACTGCCGGTGCAACTCCAAGAAACGTCTTTGTGAGCGGGGCGCCCGCGAGCAGTTCCGTAAGGGCGCCGGTCCCGGCGAACAGCACCGCCGCGAGAATCAGTTTCAATGATCGTGACATAGTGATTGCTCCTTAGCGGGCCTTGTGAAGCTGCTCGCCGCTTGATGCGTTCTCTTCGGCCAGCTCGCGAGCCTTGCGCAGGTCGAGCTTGCCGGTGGCCAGCGTGGGAATGGCGTCCACGCGGTAGTAATTCTCGCGCTTCGGCGTCCACAACGGTGGAAAGCCGTTCCCGGCGAGATGTTCATAAGCCTGTGCCGGCGTCACATCTTGCGCCGTGTACATCACCACCAAGCGCTCGCCGCGCAGCGCGTCGGGAATGCCCACGACGACATACTGCGAATCGGCGAACACACCGGAGAGCGCTTCCTCCACCTTGAGATGCGGCACCATTTCGCCGCCAATCTTGCTCATGCGCGCGATGCGATCCAGAATGTGAACGAACCCGTCCTCATCAACCCGGCCGATGTCGCCCGTGATGTAGTAGCCATCGTGCAATGCCGCGGCGGTGCGCTGAGGATCGTCGTAATAGCCGGCCATACGGCTCGGTCCGTTGACTAGCAGCAGACCTTCTTCGCCCTCGCCGACGGGCTCGAATGTTTCCGTGTTCACGACGCGCACAATAACACCGGGGATCGGCCTGCCCACCGTTCCGGCGTGAGTGCCGATCTGCGGTGGTTTGCAGGTGAGAACATCGGGTGTGTTCACCGAGACCACCGGCCCCATCTCCGTACATCCGTAACCCTCCAGCGGGCGCACGCCAAACTTGTCATGGAAAGCCTGGGCCAGCTCGGGGCGAAGTTTTTCTGCGCCGAGAATCGGATAGCGCAACGTCGCAAATTGCTCTCGCGTACACTGCCGCATGTAGTTCGCGCAGAACGTCGGCGTCGCCAGCAGAAAAGTGGCGCGGTATTTAGCGGCCATCTCACCGATGGTTTTGCCGTCCATGGGATTCGGATGGTACACGGCAGCGAAGCCGTGAATGAGCGGGAACCAGAGTGTGGTGCGTGAGCGCCACGCCTTTGGGATCGCCCGTGCTGCCGCTGGTGAAGATGACGGCGGCGATGTCATCGGGCCGTGCTTTTCCGGCGAGGCGACGGGCAGGGGCGAAACGGGCCGCGAGCAGAGCACGCACTTTCGCACCCTTGCTGAAGTGGAGCATGTCCTCGACGAAGATCATCTCCGGCATCGCGGCCAGCTTTATTTTTTCGAGGAAACGCCGTGAAGTGACGATGGCGCACAGGCCGCACCGGTGCGCGGCCGCGTGAAGGCTCTCTTCGCCGGTGGTGAAGTTGAGATTCACCGCGGTTCGGCCAGCCAGAGCCAC
Source organism: Bryobacteraceae bacterium (assembly GCA_050013535.1). Taxonomy (GTDB): domain Bacteria; phylum Acidobacteriota; class Terriglobia; order Bryobacterales; family Bryobacteraceae; genus CAWACP01. The sequence goes on from JBEKFB010000282.1 coordinate 6,028, forward strand.
TCCGAGATTCACGAGTGCTCCGCCGACTGACGATGGCAGGAGAATGCCGATGCGCTCCTCATCGGGCCGCTTCGCATTGAACCAGTCGCGCACCAGCAGGGCGCCGGTGAGAGTCTTGCCGAAGGTGAGGCTCTTGCCGGGCTCGTGAATCGGTTCGCCGACATGGATGGTCACGTCCCAGCGAAACCATTTCCAGCTCCCAAACAGCTTGCCGCCGCGATAACTAAGCGGATGCCCCCACAGGCCGTCGAGAAAGATCGGGATGATGGGCGCGTTCGTTCCTTCCTTGATTCTTTCGAAGCCGCGCTGGAAGGGCATGATCTGGCCGGTTTGCGTAATGGCGCCTTCCGGGAAAATGCCTACCAGCTCGCCGTTCATCAGCTCCTGGTGGGCAGTGCGCAACGCGCGGATAGAGCCTTTCGGCGAATTGATGGGAAGGGGAATGGTGTGGAACAGCTCATAAACTCCGCGCAACCCGGGCATCTGGAATAGTTTTTGAAACATCAGGAACCGGATGAACCGCGGGGTGATGGAGCCCAGCAACACCGGATCGGCATAGGAAACGTGATTGGCCACCAACACGGCGCCGCCGCCTTGGGGAATGCGCTCGCGGCCGATTACGCGCACGCGGAACATCAACCCAAAAACAGCGAGAATCACAAACCGCAGGGTGACGTCGACAAGCACCGTGGAAATGTACAGCGTCGCCGCAAGCGTAGCGATGCCCAATGCGACGATCACGCCCGCCGCGCTCCAGTGCAGTTTGTCGTGCAGTATCCAGAGGACGCCCGAGGCCAGTACCACGCCAACCATGTTCAGGAAATTGTTGAAGAGCCCGCCGGAGAACCCCACTGCGGCCAGCCATCCCAGCGCCCATTCATAGGAGTGCGTGCATCCGAGCGCAATGGTGAACACGCCCATCAGGGCGGACCCAACTGGCACCAGCCCCAGTTCAATGTGATCCCCCGCCAGCCTTCCCGCCACAACGCTGCCCACGCCGATTCCCAGCGCGAGCGCAGTCACCAGCAACCCGACGCGCGTCTCGGAAGCGTGCAGCGTTTCCTTGCCGACCAGCAGCAGCGACAGCTGGAAAAGCCCGCCGACGAACCAGAACCAGGAGATTCCCACCACGGTGAGCCACATGGTCTGGCGGCCACGCAGGACGCGAATGCCGACCACCACCTCATGAAACGGATTCAGGCGAAACCGTTCGTGCGCGCCGGAAGCCGGTACGCGTGTGATGAACAAACTGCACATTGATCCGACCAGCGCGATGCCCAGCAGCGTCAGACCGATTCTCAGCGGCTCGCTCTGCCAATGTTCAAACAGCAGCGTACCGAAGCTGGTTCCCACCACAATGGCGACGAACGTGGTCAGTTCCAGGAGGCCGTTTGCGCGCGCCAGTTGCGCCTCCGGCATCATCTCGGGAAGGATGCCGTACTTGGCCGGGCTGAAAAAGTTCGCCTGCAGCGCCAACAGAAACAGGACGAGCAGCAGCAGGTCAATGCGATGCGCCAGCAGCGCGACGATGCCGGTAAGCATGATGACAATCTCCAGCGCCTTGGTGCTCTGCAGCACACGGGTTTTGGAGAAGCGGTCGGCAAGCTGTCCGGCGGGGCCCGCGAACAACAGGAATGGAATTACGAACACCGCGCCTGCAAGAGCGAGATAACGGCTGCCCGCCTGCGAATCCGCTGCCAGGCGCAACGCCATGATCGAGACGATCATCTTGTAAACGTTGTCGTTGAACGCGCCCAGGAACTGGGTCCACAGGAAAGCCTGGAAACCGCCGTCGGCAAATAGCCTCGCGTAGCTGCCCGTCGATTCCG
>JBEKFB010000283.1:0-6733 GCA_050013535.1 Bryobacteraceae bacterium
TCCTCGCCGGTGGGTTCCAAACAAACCTTCACGCGAAGATCGTCCCTTCCATCCACGTCCCATGCGCTGGCGTGACACACCACATCGCGATCCCGCGGGCGGACGAAGAGCGATCGTTCCCAGAAAGTCTGCGGCAACGGCGCGAATCCCAAAGAAGTGAAGAAGTGCTCGGCGTAGCGAACCATCTGCTTCGCATCCACCTTGCGCGATTCGAGGATTTTCGTCAGATCGTAGCCGGGGTCGGCATCCGCGGGAGCCACCAGCGGATAGATGTTGTCCCACTGCTGGGCCCACATGTCTCCCAGCAGATCAGCGCGAATCGGCCCCGTGGCCGGTTGCACGTCGCCATACTTCTCATGCAGCCGGCGGCGCACGTAAGCGTGAAGGGCGAGATACAGCGGCCGCACCTGGTTCCACAGACGGTCGGTCTCGGCGGCGAAATCGTCGGGAGGCATGTCATATTTCGACCGCCACATCGCGCCCGTATCGGCGAACCCGAGCTCGCGCGCCCCTTCATTGGCCAACTCCACATACCGTTCATCGAGACACTTCTTGCCGTCTGGCGGGCAGAACTTGCCCTTGCCGTAGGTGCCCTCCATCGAGGAAGTAATCTGCGTCAGCTCGGCCGCCTTCGCCGGATCGGCTGGAGCAGCGACGGTAAGCGATAGTTTCAGCAGCCTGAATTTGCGCGCGAGATCCGGGGGCAGCGGCAGCGCGGCAAATGGTTCCGCCTGGTGGACGAAATCGACGGTCTGGCGGATGTCTTCCTCATCGGCCTTCGCTGCGAGTATTTCGGTGTCATCCGTGATGTAGGTGTCCTTCACCCAGGACGCCCTGCTGTCCATGACGTTCAGCTTGTCCAGCGTGGCCTCGACATCGCTTATGAATTTGCGCGCCCCATCCACGGTCACGCCGGGCGCAGCAGCCAACGCGGCGAAAGCGACAACAAAGGGAAGGATCAGGGCTCGATGCATCCTTATCAGCATATGCCAGCGCGCAGTTCCCCGGATAACGCCTCTCCCTCGTCATTGTTTCTGTATAATATACGTTTCTTGAAGCTCAGGTGAAGTTTTATGCCGCCGGATGTGCGCCGCACTTCTATTCGTTGCAGAAACAATTTTCTCGTTTTTGTCTCCATGCTGCTGTCAGGCAGCGCCACTATTGCAGGCGATCGGATTGTCACGTCCGTGGACCCGCAACAGACGTTCATTCTCAAGTCGCAGAGCGACCCCAGAGCGCAGCCTCGCTACGACATCGGTAAGCTGGACCCATCTACAAAACTTGGCTATTTGGCCCTGTTACTGAGGCCTTCGGCCGAACTCGACCAATTTGTCCGCGACCAGCAGGAACCTGCATCGGCAAATTACCATCGCTGGATTACTCCCGAGCAATTTGCCGATCGATTTGGATTGAGTAAGAGCGATATCGGCAAACTCACGTCATGGCTCGAATCGCAGGGGATGACGGTGAACGACGTTGCGCGCGGCCGTCATTGGATCACTTTCAGCGGCACCGCCGATCAGGTATCCCACGCCTTGCGAACTGAGATTCACCGTTACCAGGTGGACGGGAAAACGCATTTTGCCAACGCCACCGCACCATCGATCCCCGCGGCGTTTCAGGATGTGGTTAGTGGAATCAGAGGACTCACCGATTTCGGCCTGAAGCCGCTGAATCTCCGTGCGCTGCCGGAGGCCGATCTCGGCGATTCGCATTACCTTGCGCCGGACGACGTGGCCACCATTTACGACATCACCCCGCTCTTCAATGCCGGAATTTCCGGCGCCGGGCAGAAACTCGTGGTGGTGGGCCAAACGGACATCGACGTGACGGATATTCAGGCGTTTCGCGCGCAGTTCAACCTTCCCGCGAACGATCCGCAACTGGTGTTGTACGGCACCGACCCCGGGACTAGTTATGGCGATCTGCCGGAGGCGGACCTTGACATCGAATGGTCCGGTTCGGTGGCGCGAGACGCAACCATTGTGTATGTCTATTCTCAGGACGTCTTCACTTCGGCTCAATATGCCATCGACCAGAACCTCGCGCCGGTAATGACCATGAGCTATGGTGGCTGCGAGTTGTGGGCAGCACCCGGGTATGAAGGCATCGCCCAGCAAGCCAATGCGCAGGGAATCACATGGATGGTTGCGTCAGGCGATTGGGGAGCCGCTACCTGCGATATCAGTTCTCCCACTCCGCAAGCGGCCAAGGGACCAACCGTTTCGTTTCCGGCCGACCTGCCCGAAGTCACGGCCGTTGGCGGCACCGAGTTTGACGAAGGCCCCGAAACATACTGGAGCCAGACCAATACGGCCAATGGCGCGTCGGCGTTGTCGTGGATTCCGGAAATGGCGTGGAACGATTCGGTGGAACGCAACGGTCTCGCGGCAACCGGCGGCGGGCCGAGCGCACTCTTCACAAAGCCTTTCTGGCAAACCGGGCCAGGGGTGCCGGACGATAACGCACGGGATCTTCCCGACGTGGCATTGTCGGCGTCACCCGATCACGATGGTTATGAAGTCTACACAGGCGGCTATTTGAATATTTACGGCGGCACTTCGGTGGCCAGCCCGATCTTCGCCGGCATCGTGGCGTTGCTGAATCAGGAAACGGGGGCGGCCGGACAGGGCAACATCAATCCGGCGCTGTACAAGCTGGCACAATCCAGCAAAGACGCGTTTCACGATGTGACCATCGGCAACAATATGGTGACCTGCGTACAAAGCAGCCCGGGCTGCTCGGACGGCCTGATGGGATTCAGCGCCGGTCCCGGCTATGATATGGCCACCGGACTCGGCTCAGTGGACGCGTGGCGTCTGATTTCCGAATGGACCACCGGCGCTACCGCCTCCACCACCACGCTGACCGCCAACCCGTCCAGTTTCAACCTGACCGATACCGTGCAGTTGGCCGCTTCGGTGAGCTCGGCCAGCTCCACAACGGCGCCCACGGGAACCATTACTTTTCTCGCCAACGACAACGCGCTTGGAAGTGTGGCTCTGGTGGGTTCCGGCACAACGGCCACGGCAAACCTGTCCAGCACTGGCCTGCTTCTATCCGGCGGAAACGGAATCGTGACCGCGCTCTACAGCGGCGACGGCACGTTCAGCGCGTCGGCGGGTACGACAAAAACGAGCTTGACGCTACCGGCGTCGGGCGCATTGCTGGTGCCATCGCTCACTCCGAATCCCGTGCCCCGGCAGAACACGCCTGTCGGAGGTGATTGGCCGTACACGGTCAAATTGACCGAGAAGGCCGGTGTCTCCGCGACCCTGACGCTTTTCACCATCAACGGGCAACGTCAGAACCTCGCTTACTGGAGCAGCACCTCGATTCCGGCGAACGGAAGCATCTCGGCGCAACTGCTGGGAGAGGGCCTGACTCCGCCCGTAAACCGTCTTTTTCATTTTGCGGGCGTCGATGCCACCAGGCACGCGTGGACCCAGGATCTGACAGTGACGTTTGCGGGGACCAGCGCGCCCGGGCTGGCGCCTTCGATGACGCTCGCCAGCACTCCCGCGACTGTTCTGCAGGATCTCTCTCAGCCTCCCGCCTGCCAGTGGTCTCATCAATTGATTGTTCAGGAACGAGCCGGATTTGAGGTGCAGTTGACCGGCCTTTTCTCCAGCGGGGCGAATTTCAGCAGCCAGATTCAGCAGTTATTCGGGACTACGCAACTGGCCCCGTATGGAATGTTGCGGGCCAACATCTGCCGAAGCGGCGTCAGCGGACTGGCGGACACCTACACTTTGTCAGGCATCAGCGAGGTGGGCACTTTTGTCACGTCATCGTTGGCGGTGTCCTTCTCGGCTGCGATGGCGGGCGCAGATACGTTCACGGTGTCTCCCACGGGAGTGATCCTCTCCGCGCCGGATGGTTCCCAGCCCGCAAACTCTACCGTGAACCTCGACTTCACCGCCGGGACGCCGGACTGGACCGCCCAGGTTCTCCCCGGCAACCGAACCAGCACCTGGCTGACCGTCTCACCTCTTTCAGGTTCCGGTTCGGCGCAATTGCAGCTCAACGCGGCGGCCGGGCTGTCGGACGGCGTCTATCAGGCGCTTATCGCCGTTCAGCCCACCGGCGTAAGCCCGCAATCGATCACGGTGCCGGTGACGTTCGTAGTCGGCGCATCGACCGATCTTTCCGTGAACCAGGCTTCGAATGCCGCGTCGTACGCCAACGTGTATGCTCCCGGCATGGCGCTGGCTGTGTTTGGAACCAACCTGGCGCCTGCAACAGAGACATATTCCTTCTTCCCACTGCCACTGACCATGCAGGGCGTCTCGGCCACCGTGAACGGCGTTGCGGCGCCGCTCTATTATGTGTCGCCCACTCAGATCAACCTGCAGATCCCCTACGAAACCACCCTGGGCGCCGCGGTGCTGGGGATTAACAATAACGGGAAGGTGACCTCTTTCTCATTCCCGGTGACGGTTGCAGGGCCTGGCATCTTTGCGGATGTGACTGGAGCGCTGGCGCCTGTTTCCACTGGCTTGCAAGGACAGGACGCCTTCGCCTACATAACCGGTGATGGCGTCGCCACACCGATGCTGGCTACCGGCGCCGCACCGTACACGCTGACACAACCGATTCTTCCGGTGACTCTCACTGTCGGAGGAGTTCCGGCGACTATCAATTTCATCGACACGTGGGCGGCTGGCGTGACGGAGATCGATTTCACGATCCCCGCAGCTGTGCCCACCGGACCGCAGCCCGTGGTGGTAACCGTGGGCGGCGTGGCCAGCCCGCCAGTCACTCTCAACGTGACGGCGCTTAGGGTGTCGGAATAAAGCGGGCCCATACCAGACAATGTGAGAGTGCAGATAACCGAATCTCGCGGTGCGTTCCCTTTGGCGTGGACGGTAGCGATGGTGGAAGGCTTCGCCACGCTTGCAGTGGAGGTGATCGCTATTCGCCTGGCCATTCCCGTCGTCGGCTCCAGCATCACTCTCACCGGCGTGATGCTGGGCGTGGTGTTGCTCGCCTTGAGCGGTGGATACTGGCGTGGAGGCGTGCTCTCGGCGCGGTGGGACAAGGATCGCACGCGGCGCGCTCTGACGCGGAATCTCCTGATCGCCGCGGTGATCTATGGCGCGCTGGCGTTTCCTCTCGAAGCGGCGATTATCGAGAAGGCTCTGGACCTGGGGCTTAGCCTGCCGCTCGCGATCGGCGCGAGCGCGTCTTTGCTTTTTCTGCTGCCTATCTACCTCGCGTCGCAGACCGTTCCCATGCTGGCTGAGCTGACCAACGTGGAAGGGAAAGCGGGAAAAGCATCGGGGCAGGTGCTGTTCTTCTCCACGGTTGGTTCGGTGGCGGGCGGCGTGGTGACGCCGGTGTGGCTGTTTCCCTGGCTCGGTGTTGCGCATTCAAGTTTTGTCGTTTGCGGAATGCTGGCAGCCGCGGCGTGTGTGATGGCGGCCGGTAGTCCGCGAATGCTGAGAACACTTGGCGTCAGCAGTGCGGCGTTAATCGCAGTGGTGGGTGTGAACGAGATTGCCGCGCACGGTCAGCAGGATTTCTCCTTCGACAGCGCATACCAATCGATCCACGTCGCCAGCGAGCAGATGGATACTGGGCGGATGCAACGTATCCTTATGATGAGCGGGAGCCGGTCGTCAGGCGTTTATGCCAACACTGGCGAGACGTCGTTCGAGTACGTGCAGGCGGCGGACAAAGCACTGGCGGATAGCCGGGCGGAGACGGTGCTGGTGATTGGCTCCGCCGGGTTCACGTTTCCGCGCGACGCCGCCGCGTTGCCGGGGGTGCACAGAATCGACGCGGTGGATGTGGATCCCGTAGTAAAGCCCATCGCCGAACGAGAGTTCCTGCGGCAGCCGTTGCCCGCGAAAGTGCACTTTCTGGCCTTGTCGGCGCGATATGCCGTTCGCAAGCTGAACCGGGACGGCCAGCGCTACGGCTTCACCTTCGTTGACGCATATTTCGGACGAGGCATTCCCGAGGAACTGGTGACCGTCGAATTCTTTGGCCCGAGCCGTGTCTGACCGCGTTGCAATGAACGTCGTGATGGACCGCGGTATGGACTCTGCCTTCGCGCACAACGTGCTGGCAACTTTCGGCGAGGCTTTCGGGGCTGCGTGGGTGAAGGACGTGAAGCCGGGCGAATCGGAAATAACCAACATCATGGTGACCAGTTGGCCTGCGCAAGGATCGGCGCGCTGGAACGGGAGCGGAACAGTTTATCGGGATGACCGTAATACAGCCGACCACGATCACCTGGAAATGGTTTGGGGCGGGCGAGGGTAAGCGCCGACCGTATTTCATGCCAGTAACGAATGCGGCACACCCGGCGCGGCACCGGCCCTTCCCACTTGCGGCAGCACACCAGTCAGAAAGCCGCGCTCGTAGTGCGAGTAAATGCTCGCAAACACTGCTGGCCAGGATTTTCGTTCGGCGGACTCGCGGGCGTCGCGCTTCATACGAGCGAGGAGTTCGCGATCGCGGTACAACTTCATCACGGCTCGCGTGAATCCGGCCATATCGCTTGCCACAAATCCATCGACGCCCTCCCGAACCAGAAACTTCGGCCCACCGGACGAGCTGACGATCACCGGCATTCCCGACGCCATTGCCTCGGTGGCTACGTTGCCGTAAGTGTCCGTCTCGGACGGAAAGACGAAAACGTCCATCTCGGCGTAGGTCTCGGCAAGCGGCACGCCGCGGCGTAGCCCCGGAAGATCGGCGCTGCGCAGGTTTTCCCGCAGCCACG